>NZ_ASSC01000036.1 GCF_000520735.1 Paenibacillus forsythiae T98 | reverse complement strand
GGTGTACTGTCCAAGTTCAAATAGGGGCTAAATAGAAACCATTGAGGGTATATGTCGAATATGGCATATACCCTTTTTTTGTCTTTTACTTACAAAAAAACTAAGCATGGGTGCGCTGGTACTAATTGCATAGGTGAGCACCTATACGATAAAATAGTATTTGAATGATGGTTATTGCTAATTTCATAAATGTATACTAACGTTAATTACTCTCTACTTTGAAGTCCATTTTTGGATATTAACTTGCAAGAGTGGGTGGATAAGTCGTATAATAATATTCGTCGCTGATATTTCGCTGAGTTATGCGTAAGGAACACCTGTAAATGTTGGTTGTGACAGCATACTGGCGGCTTACATATTATCGGGGTATGGCGCAGTCTGGTAGCGCGCACCCTTGGGGTGGGTGAGGCCGTGGGTTCGAATCCCGCTACTCCGATTCTTAAAAAACCGCAGCCTGGTCAATCTTGAGATTGGCAGGCTGCGGTTTTGTTATTTTTTTCAACATGAGATGGAGTTGTTATTTCGTTACACTGATCGCACCTATGGAAGAGGAAAGGGAGAGAAGCGGGCCACCGCCGTTAATATCGCTTCTGCCCGCAGGCACTCCTGTAACGCGGCCAAGATCGTTGTCTGCGTCAAGCGTGCAGCTTACCGACGGTCCCAGGGTCGTGTTGATGCTTCCTACATCGGTGCTGGCGGTTAGGGAGGAGTCGCTGTCCATTGCGGCGATATCCAGTGAAATGCTGCCGGTGTCGGTGTCTATGCTGGATTTCCCTGTAATACGCGCGTCTTCAATACGCACGCTTCCAACTTCGCCGGAGATACGGTAGGCGCCCGATAACCCGTGAAGTTTGATTTTTCCTACATCGCTCTTGATATCATATCGGTCAATGCTCACGGGAGTTTCAATACGGTAAGAGATACTGAAGTTGGAGGTGCCATACGTTCTGCTCGCCCATGACCATAAATCGGTGTCCGGCTTATCTTTCGGATGAACGTTCACTTTCAGTTGGCCGCCGCTCTCCTTGATGGAGACTTCAGCGCTGTCTATAATACGCTGGCTGTTATCCTTACCGCCAGGCGTGTTGTAAGCAGTGAGCGTTGCACTTACTTTCAAATCGTCTCCGCTGCCCGGTTCCACGTCGATATCGCCGACCGAATTGTCCACAACAAGCGTTGAAGCCGAGCCGACTGGACTCCGGGTGGACAGTTCTGTGCTGATTCCAGGCGACTTGAGCTGATCCGATACGTGCTCCGCAGTGTCTCCAATTGCTTGCGCGGCGCTGTCCGCAGTTTCCCCGACGTTTTGCCGAACAGTCTCGCCGAAGGACTCTGCCGCTTCCCCGATATCCTGTATGGAGTTCTCCACGCTGCTGCCCGCGCTGCTCTCCGACTTCCCGGGAAGCGGAGTGCAGCCCGCCAGAAGCATAGCCGCCAATGCGGCAGCCACTGCCGTGTTCCTCATCTTTGTTCTCATGTCTCTTTTCCCCCTTTAATATAGATAAACAATTCCATGATCTGTCTGTGTAAGGTATGTACTCACCAAAGTATACCTTGTGGAAATTTATTGAAACAGAGGCCGGAGACTGGCTGCAACCTAGACTAAAGTTGGGGAAACTTGTTTCAGAAAAAAGCCTTCCCGTATAATAATAAATAAAGCCCCAAAAGAAAGGATACCTGCTGATGAGATATATTGTATTCCTCATGATTTTGTTGGCGGTCGCTGTCATTTACGCTGTAACCCGGGTTCTGAACACAAGGAAGCGGAAAAAAGGAAATCCCCCGAAAAATAATGTAATTCCGTTGGACGCGCACCGGAAATTCCGGAAAACTGCGGATGAACAGCCTTGCTCCAGCTGCAAAAAGAAAAACGGGAAGCTTATTTTTTATGCACAGGATGACGGTTCGGTCGCCGGCTTATGCAAGGACTGCCAGGCAAAGGCCAAAAAGCGGGATATGCTTCCCTTGTAATCAAATAAATAGGTTGTATTCATTCGCCTGATATGGTAATATTATTTCTGTTGTGTGGAATACGGTGGTCCGCTGCGGATGATGATGGAGAACGAAGGTTTCTCCGGAGGAGGCATGAACACCTGTACGGAAGGAGGAAGTCCTTAATGAACATTTTGCAAGAAATTACTCAAGAGCAGCTCCGCAAAGATATCCCGAGCTTTCGTCCTGGCGACACTTTGAAAGTGCACGTTAAGGTTATCGAGGGAAGCCGCGAGCGTATTCAGCTGTTCGAAGGCGTTGTAATCAAACGCCGCGGCGGCGGAATCAGCGAGACTTTTACGGTTCGTAAAATTTCTTACGGCGTTGGCGTGGAAAGAACTTTCCCGATCAACTCGCCTAAGATTGAGAAAATCGAAGTAACTCGCCATGGTAAAGTTCGTCGCGCCAAGCTGTACTACCTGCGTGAACTGCGTGGTAAAGCCGCAAGAATTAAAGAGATTCGCCGCTAATCCAAGCGGCAAGGGAGAGGGGCTTGATTTCAAGCCCTTTTCGTTTATTAAGATATTTGCATATACTTTACAGATAGATAAAGCTGGGGACGGGCTTCTTTCGAAAAAGCCTTCTGAGGAAAGGCAGAGGTTTTTTGGTTTGAAGTTTTTTTGATTTGTATGGAGACGGTTCATAAGGAATCCTTGAACAGTCAAGGTTAAGGAGAGGACGGTGAACTATGCAGCAGGATTTGCAGCAGGGACAAGATGGAGGAGACAATCAGACTTCACAGGTTCCGCCCAAGCAAAAGAATGAACTGCTGGAATGGATAAAGGCGATTGCGATCGCTTTAATACTGGTTATTCTGATTCGTTGGCTGTTGTTCAAACCGTTTATTGTGGATGGACCATCCATGAAGCCAAATTTCCATACCGGCGAACGGGTCATTGTCAATGAAATTCTGTATGATATCCGGCCTCCGCACCGGGGCGAGGTCATCGTGTTTCATGTGCCTTCCGAGGGCAGGGATTTCATCAAACGGGTCATCGCCGTAGCCGGGGATACCGTGAAGGTGGAAGGCGACGTGGTGACCGTAAACGGGAAAAAGGTAGACGAAACCTATATTCAGGGAGCCATCGACGAGGCGCATAAGAATAACCAGTTGTACAATAACAAGAACTTCCCTAACGAGAATTTCCAGGACGGGGTCGTACCCAAGGGCCATGTATTCGCCATGGGGGACAACCGTTCCGACAGCACGGACAGCCGGATGATCGGCTATATTCCGCTGGGCGATATCGTAGGCCGGGCTGATGTGATTTTTTGGCCGATATCGGACATGGAATGGATCAAGCATTGAAATAATACATTCAAAGGAGGCGATGGGCAGTGACCATACAATGGTTTCCGGGTCATATGACGAAGGCCAGACGGCAAATCGAGGATAAGCTGAAGCTCATTGACGTAGCGATAGAGCTGCTGGATGCCCGTCTTCCGCTGTCCAGCCGCAATCCGATGATTGATGATATTTTGCGGGATAAGCCGCGGCTTATTATTTTGAACAAAAGCGATCTGGCCGATCCCGAAATGAACCGGCAGTGGCTTGCCTTTTTCAAGGAGGAGGGTCATGCCGCGCATCTCGTGGACGCCTCGACCGGTAACGGGGTCAAGGAGATTCCGGATCAGGTCAAGCTGCTGCTCAAAGAAAAGATCGACAAGCAGATCGCCAAGGGGATGAATCCGCGCGCGATGCGGGCGCTGATCGTCGGTATTCCCAATGTGGGCAAATCCACGCTGATCAACCGGATGGCCGGGCGCAACATCGCCGCAACGGGCGACCGTCCGGGCGTCACGAAGGGGCAGCAGTGGATCAAGACCGGAGGCAACCTTGAGCTTCTCGATACGCCGGGAATTCTGTGGCCGAAGTTCGAGGATCAGCAGGTCGGGTACCGGCTGGCGATTACCGGTGCGATCCGTGAAGAGATTCTTAATGTAGAGGACATTGCGTTCTATGCGGTCAAATATTTGCTGCGGGATTACGGCGGCCGATTCCGGGAGCGGTACGGGATTGACAAGCTTCCAGAGGATTTGGAGAATCCGGACGAAATCGTGGCGGTTATGGAAGCGGTGGGCCGAAAGCGCGGCTGTCTGGTGAGCGGAGGAAGAGTGGATCTTGAGAAGGCTTCCCGTACGCTGCTGCATGAGCTGCGAGCCGGCAAGCTGGGCCGGTTCACGCTGGAAGCTCCGGGCACCAAACACTGATACAGCAGCTTGTGCGCTTGGTCATGCCAAGCTCCGGGCAGAAAGACTGGCGGATACGGACCGTTTTTGCGCGGTTTGGCTGCCTCACTACATAGCGGTTGTTCCGTCAGACAGAGAGTCGCCATATTGGCGGCTCTTTTTTTGGTGCGGGGAGAGGTTGGCTTGCTCGGAGAAACTTTTTGCACAAACTTGCGTTTCAATAAGTAGAAGATATATGCAGTACGGTGCTTTGGCATGGAGCAGGGGAGAAGCCCCGGAAATTACAGTTTGGCAGGTGGGAAGCGAATGGATAACGATATGCTGTTCTATGAAAAAGAGGGCTGGGGGCAGTCTTACTCCCGAATTGCCGGTGTGGACGAGGTGGGCAGAGGCTGCTTGTTCGGCGATGTGGTTGCGGCTGCCGTCATTTTGCCGGAGGGTCTTATTATCGAGGGAGTGGACGATTCCAAAAAACTGACGGCCAAAAAACGGGAAGCCCTGTACGAATTGATTATGGAGCAGGCGCGGGCTGTCGGGGTGGGTTATGTGGACTCTTCCAGGATCGATGAAATCAATATCAAGCAGGCTTCCAGGCTGGCCATGAAGCAAGCGGTCGAAGGGCTGGGTGTCCTACCCGATTATATGCTGATTGACGCGGAAAAAATAGACCTCCCTCTGCCGCAGCGGGCCATCGTTAAAGGGGATGCGAGCAGTCAGTCGATCGCGGCGGCGTCCATTATAGCCAAGGTGACCCGAGACAGGCTGTGCGAAGGATTGTGGGAGGACTTATATCCGGATTACGGAATTGCTGTACATAAGGGCTATGCCACAAAGCTTCACCGCGAGCGGATTGCGCGGCTTGGACCGACTCTGATGCATCGGCGGAGCTTCTTGGGGAGAATCCTGGCGGAGCAGCCCACATTATTTTAGTTGATCGGGAAAATGGGGAATTATAGAGGCGGGTGGTCCGGCGATAAAGTTATGCCGGGCTGTTTTTTTAAATGATTAGGATAAGGAG
>NZ_ASSC01000035.1 GCF_000520735.1 Paenibacillus forsythiae T98 | reverse complement strand
CGGGAGCTGCCGCAGGAGTCGAAGCAGGAGGTATGGGAGGCGCTGGCCGAGGACTTGTTCTTCGCATTGGGCAACGAGCCGATGATCCATGTCGGCAGCGGAGTCGTTATTTACGACAAGGAGGCGCACCGCATCAATATTCTGGTCGGGGACGAGGATATGGAATCCGTTGAGCTTGTTTAACCCGGGGACGGGAGGAACAGCCGCTGCATTTGCCCGAAGTCTGCGGTCCATGGTAAAATTGATAGTGCCCAAGGTATAACTGTAGGGATTCAAGAATAGATTAAACCGAAAATAAACCTTTATCCTAGCGCATCCCTTGGACGAAAGAACTGAGGGATGTTTTGTTTAGCGAATGGGCTGAGGTGACATGGGGGCCGCTTATAAGGGAGGGAATATAAAGTGCTATTAACCGAGGGAGAGCTGCGTGAGCAGATAGGCAAGCTGGAAGGCTGGAAGCTGGAAAGCGGGGCCATGGTGCGCAAATATATGTTTGGCGATTTCATGAAAGGCATTGCCTTCGTGGACGAGGTTGCCACCATCTCGGAAGCGTTCGACCATCATCCGCATATTACAATCGATTATAAAACGGTGATCCTGCGGCTTGCGACAGGCGGGGAAGACGGTACGGGCATTACCGCGCTTGATGTACGCGAAGCCCATGAGTTTAACGAAGCATTTGAGAAGACCCGTTAGTTTCGGTAGCGACAATAGAAGATTTTTTTGAAAAATACGCCTCTGCGACAGGAAGCTGAGTCTTTCCCCCGCAGAGGCGTATTGTCTGTAACAAGTCACTTTTTCTCGGACAGCCACATGGCGACGCCTGCAATCTCCTCCGGAGTCAGCTTATCCTTGAAGGAAGGCATTTGTCCTCTTCCTTTGGTGATGATGCTGTAAATCTGCTCCGCATTGTGATCGTTTCCTTCTTGCTGCAGACTCGGTCCGACCCCGCCCTGAAGCTGATCGCCGTGGCAACTGATGCAGTTGGCCTTCACAGTCGCTTCCGCTTTGGCAGGGTCCGCCTTAACGGTCGGCATAGTCGGCTGATTCTGCTCAGCAACCTGCTCCTTCCCCGGCAGAGTGAACATCAGGATAACCGCGAAGGCGCAGGCGGCGAAAAACAAACCGCTCATGATCCATTTTTGCATCCCATTCGTCCCTCCTGTGTAAGCTGCTACACTTATTATAACGGATGGTGAAGCGCTATCATAGCGTTTGTGTCAAAAAAATGAACAGCGGGCAGCCCGGTTTAAGCTTTAGCCGAGGACTTGTCATAGACCATACAGTAAAACGGTTTTTCGCCATTTGGCGTACGGCGTTCGTACGTATCGGTGATTGTGAAGCCGCATTTGCGGTAGGCGCGAATCGCTCTCTGATTCCAGGTCAGGACTTCCAAATCCACCTCACGGCTGGGGTAACGCTTCAGCGCCTCTCTAACAATCGCGCCCACAAACAAATGGCCCAGACCATGACCGCACAGGTCGGGACGCATGCCGATACCGAGCCGGACGGTTCCTACCATCGGAAAGAGCTGCGCGAACCCGCACAGATCATCCTTGTCGTTCAATACCGAAACATACTGCTCCCTCCGAATCCGGGGATCTCCAAATTCAATGCCAAGGGCCTCCATCTTATCCCATGACAGCCAGCCATAAATATTGTAGGGCGCCTTGTAATGCCATCCGCAAATGTTCTTGGCATGCGCAGCGGTCATAGGAACGACGTGAAAGATAACGGGAGAGCTAATCATACGTTCAGCGACCTCCTTTCCTCGCAGGGAACCTTTATACTTAAATTATATACATAAAATGGGCATTGCGACGCAAAAATTTTGCAGTAGAGGCCAAACTGAAAGCAAACGTGAAAAATATTCTGAAAACGGGCGAAAAATGCGGCGAACGTGTTTGACAAATCCGGGGAGGGGTAAAATAAGAATAACTCAAGAAGAAAGGCTTGGCGGCGTCCACCAAGGACGCAAGAGCGTTTCTCGTAGAAAATTTGAATAAAGCCCCCTCGCCGGAAAGGATCATCCGGGAGGGGGCCACGCTGAACAATGCTATTGCACATCATCATTGTCCTGGGAATCGACAGCCGTTTCTTGATAAGCGTCGGAGCTCATCACTCGCTTGGCGCCCACATAACGGTTAACGTAGTAGCTGTCGCTCAGGGAACTGATGGTCACGCCTTTCGAAGAGGAAGCATGCGCAAATTTGCCGTCACCGACATAAATGCCGACATGGGAGACGCCTCTTCCGGAAGTGTTGAAGAATACAAGATCACCGGACCGCAAATCGCTGCGGGATATCGTTTTGCCCATTTTATATTGGGAGCCTGACTGATGCGGAAGATTAATGCCGATCTTGTCGAACACATACATCGTAAATCCTGAACAATCAAATCCGTTGGTGGTTATGCCGCCGGATACGTATTTCGTTCCAATAGCGCCCCCGATCACTTTATCCATTTTGGAATCGGCGAATGCGCTGCCTGCTCCGAGCGTAAGGATGATGGACAAACTCAGAAATGCTGCTGCCAACTTCTTCTTCAAGAGACTGGACTCCTTCCATATGCCTGCGAGGTTAGCTTAAGGGTTCGGTAGAAGGTCCCCTATGACCCCTCTTGAAACAGGAGGTCAATTCACCCAAAGATGGTTCCCCCGCTTCCCTATCGTTAGGGAACTCGGCATTTGCTGTATATATTGTTCGGATTTTGCGTCAATCATGACAAAATTTTTGTTAATACCGGGATACTAATTACAAAAATGTTACTTAAAAGTCACTGCGATTATTGTAGCAAACCTTCTGAGGCTTGGCAATTACTTTTAGTATAATATAGTAAAAAGCAGTCTTAAAAGTGCTAGTCTAATAGACTGGCCATAGATTTTGTCAGGAACAAGGAAAAACCCGGAGCTTGATTGCATATTTGAATCATGGCCCGGGCGAATATTTAATTAGTCGTAAGCTACAGCCTGGTATGCTTTCGTGCTCATAACCCGCTTGGCGCCGATATAACGATTGGCCCAGTAGGACTGGCTCATCGAACTGATCGTTACGCCTCGGGAAGAAGAAGATTGCGCGAATTTGCCGTTGCCGACATAAATGCCAACATGGGAGACGCCGTTTCCGAGCGTATTGAAGAACACAAGATCCCCTGAACGCAGTTTGCTGCGGGATACGGAGGTCCCTACACTGAATTGCGCTTTGGAGGTGCGGGGCAGATTGAGCCCCATCTTTTTAAAGACATATTTGGTGAACCCGGAACAGTCAAAGCCGGACAGGCTCGTTCCGCCGGTTTTATACGAGGTTCCCAAAGTTTTTGCAATAACCGTGTCCATTTTGGAATTTGCGAAAGCGCTTCCGGAGCCTAAAGTGAAAGCCATCACAAGGCTGAGTGCAGCTGCTGCGAGTTTCTTCTTTATGTGTCGACTTCTCAAAGCTTATGTTCTCCTTCCAATTGCCTGCGTGGTTAGCTTAAGGATTCGGTTTGAAGGTTCCCTATGATCCCTTGATTGCCAGATCAATTCACCCAAAAAAATGGTTCCCCCGCTCCCCGGTGCCCGGGGATTTGGCTTGCTGTGCACCTGTATATCGACTCGTTTCAACATCATATGGCAATATAACAAAATCACTTTAAAGATTACAAACTTGTTACCTCAACACATGCCTCATTGTATCAGAGGATTTCCCGTTTTGCAAACAATTTTCAGTTGACGGGTCGCCGGAGATGGAGAAATAAAAAAGAGTTCAGATTCCGGTCAAGGAATTCGAACTCTTTTTTCTATTCTTATAGAGCCGCAGTTTTGCTGCGCCATAGATGATATTGCGCCGACAATCCCCACATATCAAGCAGAGTGGAGGGCAGGGGCGCAAGCTGCCTGATGAAGAGAGCGGGCAGTCCGGGACAGAGCCAGCCGGCGGCTGCGCATATCAGAGAGGTCAGGAGGCCGCCTGCCCCAAACAGAGCGCTTAGCGCGGAAGCGGGCGGGAGGCAGCGCAAGGCTACAGGCAAGGAAGCGAATACTCCGGTGCCTCCGGTATAACCGAACTGCATATAGAGCAGGATCAGCCGGATAATGAATACATAGAGCAGCCATGCGAGCAGGTATGGAAGAATCCGGAGCAGCATCGCCGGCTCCCAGTAGGAGGACAGAATGAGCCTGTAGCCCTTCGGTAAGAGCCAGTACAGGGGGAGCAGGGTCAGGACCCATTCAGCGGCGCTGAAGAGCAGCACGGGCAGCCCGTACTTTTTCATTCCGGGAAAAAAGAACAGCCCGCGCTCGCCCCTGCTCTCCTGATGCAGCTCATGCAGCAGGCCGGCGCGGATGAACGGCGTGGCCAGCAGGCGCACGGCGGCCAGGATAAGCAGCGTCCACAGCCAGCGCCGCGCGTCGGTGCCAGAGGATAGACTCAGCTGGGCTTCGATATAGTACAGCAGCCTGCCGATCGCGCTGCCGCCTGCATTTTCCGACGGATAGCGCAGCAGCGCGGGAACCACCGCGGATCTCACAAACCGGTACAAACAATAGCCCCACAGCAGACGATAGATAAACAGCAGAATCAGAATATATAGCTGCTCCTTGACACTGCCCCAGCCGCGGATTATCCAGGTTCTCATTTGATCTCACCTCACCAGACGAAGATTCCGAGCACAGTTTCGATTGCGTTAGTCAGGCCGAGCGTCCAGCGGGAGACGGAGGCGGCGGGGAGAGCCGCTTTTCTGAAGTTGTTCATATGCCTGTTCTCCAGCAGCACTTCGTGACCGGGATCGACCTCGGCTGAAACAAGTGGAGCCGCGGAGGTGAGCCGGAATGAAGTTTCTCCCCCCTGGCCGTTCCATGGTTTCTGCAGCGTGCGGCCATTGGCAAAGGTGAATTTGACGCTTACCCCGGCATACAGGCTGCCTTTATTGGCGATGGTTGTCAGCGATTCGTAGCTGCCGTTCTTGTTCCTGCTTACCGTAATGCCTTCAACGGAGAAGTCCGGAGCGTCTCCGCCGTATACGTAATGGTCGAAGTATTCCTGCCACGATGTTTTGGTTGCTTTCTCCACCATTTTTTGAAAATCGGCCGTGGAGGGATGGTGGAAGCGATATCTGCGCGCATAGGAGGACAGAATGGAATCCATCGTCTTCACGCCGACCTGCCTTTCGATATCCTTGAGCACCAGCTTGCCCCGAACGTAGACGTTCTGGGTGTAGGCTTTGGCTCCGCCGTATTTCCAGGTATTCAGCGTCAGCGGCTTGGGAGAAGTGACGAGACTGGCCTGCAGAGGCAGGTTGGTGGCGATCCCGTACTCCTGCTCCATCAGCCGATCCTCGGCATAGGAGGTGAAGCTTTCATCAAGCCAGGCCTCTTCGAATTCATTGCTTGCAACCATGCCGTAAAAATACTGGTGCCCGATCTCGTGGATCACCGTCCGCTCCAGCGAGGTCCCGGCAGAGCCGCTTTCCGCGCCGAAGGCGGTAATCAGGGTGGGATACTCCATGCCTCCCGCTCCGTTGCCTTCTTTGGGCGGCACGATGATAGACAGCGTGGTATAGGGATACGGGCCGTACCATTTGCTGAAAGCGGTCAATGCGGCCTTGGCGGCCTGGAAATAGCGCTCCTTCAGATCTTTGTGCAGCGGGTCCAGATAGAGCTTGATCCGCACGCCGGGCACTTCCGCCGAAGAGAAGGCTTCCTCCGCATAGACAAAGTCAGGAGAAGCGGCCCAGGCGAAATCATGGACATCGTCGGCATAGAACTGATAGATTTTGCGCCCCTTCGCAATCTTGGGATTCTTGACAGGGAATCCGGTTGCGGCCACCGTATAATTGGCGGGCACGGAAACAGCCACACTGTATATGCCGAAATCGCTGTAAAATTCGGAAGTGCCGTGATACTGGTGCAGGTTCCAGCCCTCTTCCTTCACACCGCGCGTCCCTGCGGGTTCGTAGACGCTAAGCTTGGGGAACCACTGACCGGCCATGACAAAATTTCCGGATTGGCCCATCCGGGCGAAGATTTTGGGCAAGCTTACTTCATATTGCAGCCTGAGCGTAACGCTCTCCCCGCCGCTTACCGGCTGGGGAAGATGGATTTTGACCAGCGTCCGGTCGCCCGGGTTGCCGTCGTCGGGCTGAACGTACCGCATCCGGTGCAGCAGGGACACGCCGTCTTCCGTGCGCACATCGGTCAGCGTCATGGAGCCATATCCGTCCTGGGGCATGCTGTCGCCGCGCAGCTTACCGCCGGATTCTTTCATGAAGGTCGTCTTGTCCGAGGCAAAGGCATTCGGATAGAGATGAAAATAGAGGTCGCTGACCGGTTTCTTGCCGGGATGGGTCCAGGTGACCGTCTCGGCAGCGGTCAGCTTTCTTTCATCCGGAGCGAGCTGAACGCTGATGTGATACTCCGCCACTCTCCGGCTGAGCGCCTGGGTCACGGGGGCCTGGGGGGTGTCGGGCAGGGCGGGCTTACCAGCCGGCTCCTGGCGGATGATAGCCGGGGGCTTGGCTGGCTCCAGGGCGGCGGCGGACCGGGAGATCGGAGAAGAACCGGTTAGCGCCCATAGCACTCCTCCGGACACACAGAGGACGGCCAGGGCGGCGAAGAGAAGGGTTGTGCGGAATCGTCGCTTCATACTGTAATTCCTCCCGTTGACAAGCTTCTACGGGATGTATATGTTGGCATCCGCCGTTTTATTAGCTAAAATTAAATTATTCAAGCAGAAAGCCCGAAGGCGTTCTGGAAGGATGCAAGCACGTTTCTCCTGGAAATCTAAGAGAAGAAGACAGGCGCGAGGCCTGTAAATCACTACATTTTGTACAAGGGAAGGGAGTGGCGGCATGGACAACAAGCAGCCGGACAGCAAGAAACAGATTGCCTTGAATATTGTGAACGCGAGGAGCAAGCATAAAGGCTTCGGGGCAGGCTCTATCGATTTGAATAACGTGTCGCCTGTAATCATTGACGGCGACGAGGCAGTCATTGACATTGGAGCCATGCATGCCAAGAGCAAGGTGGAGAAGGGAATCAAGTTCTCCCCGAACCGCGAGGAAGTGCCGGAAGGCAGGCAGGTATGGGTGGTGTGGGTGGCGGTTGAACGTACGCCGGAAGGACAGCATTACGCAGGCTTGACCGCATGCGAGATGTGGATTGACAGTGAGGCCAAGCGCGGCTGGAAGATCCTTGCGGATCATGTGAACAGGCTGGACTGGGCCCTTAAGCGGCGGATCGCTGTGGAGGGGCTTGGCGCACAGGAGAAGGCCGCGCTGAAATCGCTGCTCGTCTCGCATAATGCGGACTGGTGGAATGCGTCGCCCGAGGAATTGAGACAGGCTCTCGAAGCCTGAAGAAGCGTTTCTACGGGCAGGAAGACCCGTTACCGGCATAACAAGGCTTCGCCCTTCCATGAAATCTAAGGAAGGGCGAAGCCTTTACATTTATGGATAGCTGCGTACTGCGTCTACCGGCCACCTCCCAGCTTTCGCTTAAGCTGGCTGACTCTGGCCTGGCTAATGCCAAGCATCCCGGCCAGCTCCTTCTGATTCGCGCCCGGATGCTCCAGCATCGTCTGCTCCAGCCGCTCGCGCAGCTCGTCTGATTTGGTCCTTCTCTTCCCGGTGCCAAGATCCGAAGAGGGAACATGGACTTCATCGCCCGGCTCCTGCTCCGGAGCGTCCTCGCCCTGACCCGGAGCCGCAAGCTCCTGAAGACACTGGCTGCAGATGAATTGATCCTTGAAATAAGTGACATTGTCCAGACTCCTGCAAAAGGTGCATTCCGTCGACGTGTATTTCCGCAGTACAATAATGTGATCATCCAAAATGAAAAACTCGATCGGATCCCCGATATCAATATTGCGCGTCATACGAATTTCTACGGGAACCACAATGCGTCCAAGATTGTCCAAACTCCGGATCATACCTGTATCCTTCATTCCATGTCCCTTCTTATATCTTCAGATTTGGTTGTATTTAATTATTATAACAGTAAATGTATTTTAAGATAAAGGGGAAAGCGTGTACGTAAAATGAACCTTTTGCCCCTGATTGAAGGATGTCCATTCAAAAGAAAGCGTGTCCTCCGAGCGACCGGTATAAACAAGCCTGTCGCCGGGATAGTCGATGTTCGTGTCTGGACAGGCTTCCAGCCAGGCTTGGTCGGCCGCGCTGAGCAGCTCCTTGTAGAGCTGAACGCTCTGTCCGCTGCGGCGATCGATCAGAATGAGCGTCCCTTTCTGGAAGGGCCGTACCAGCACAAAGTCGGTGTCCACAGCTTCCGCCGCAAAGGCGTCATCAATGCCGGTGAGCTTCTGTAGATTATATTCTTCAACAATATGCCCGTCCGGACCCGCAAGCATCAGCGTCTGTCCGTCAACCATAACCACATTGCCCTGAAAAGCGAAGACATCCCGTTTCATCCCGAGCATGCGGGCACCCCAATATTGGGTCTTGGCCTGGCGCACCAGGGAACCCTCTGAAACAAGCACGCGCCAGCGGGTGTTGTTGATATGCGGCTCACCGTAGGCGTTCTCGATTTCGACGGCATAGCTGGCGGGGTTGATCTTGCGCGCCGACATGCTCACCCAATCGAGGTTGGCAACCTGGATTATCCCTGCGCGGCGGGGCACAGAGCCGCTCGGTCCGCTGCGCAGGACGCCGTGCTCCCGGCTTAGCCAGAACAGCTCGCGTCCCGCAGCCGTCATGACATGCTTGACTGTATAAGGAAGGGAGAACCGATTCTCGCCTTTCCAGACAACAGGTATGCTGAACGCTTTGGAGAACAGCTTCTCCGGCACATAAGTGACTCCGTCCCGGATCAGCGGCTTTGCCCCGAGCATGATCACCTTTCCGGCTGCGGTGTAAGCCTTCGGCTGGTCCGGCTTCAGGCTGACCGCCTGATAAATTCCCGTGACTTCAAGGCTGGCCTTATCCGGATTCCACAGCGGCTGAAGATCCAGAAAGGAACAGATGTCTCTCAAAGGGATATAAGTCGTTCCATTCTCCTGAAAGCCGGAATGCTCCAGAGACAATTCATGCAGCACGGGGGCTTTCGCTGCGGATGGGACGGCGGAGGGAGCGGACGTCACGGAAGCCGCTTCAATCGGCGTAGCGGCAAGAAGCAGGGAGGTAAGCGCGGAAGCGGCTAACAGAGCGGCGGTTCGTCTGGAGGCTTGGCTTCGGGTATTCATGACATAACCTCTTTCTCTTTAAAATGGCGATAATTCACTTTACCATCAAAATAATGGGAAATGCTGTGCGATAATGGACGTAGTGGGCTGTAAAAAGGTTGCATGAAAAAACCTCCCCGATTGGCTGCCCAAAAGGAAAGGCTTGCTTTGGATATATCATGTTACACCGGGTCCCCGGCCCGCTGTGCAAGCACATGAAGCTAGTTGAGCCACCAGCGCTTGATATCGCTCCACCAGGTATGGTCTTCGCCGGAGCTGCCTTTCCGGGCGCCTGTTCCCGCCGCCTGCTCCGCTTCTTTGCCGTTTCCGTGCAGGTTGCAGTAGGCGGTCGGCTCGGTCCCGCTGATAAAAGTCTCCAGCACTTTATTCGGGCAAGCCGCCGTGGCCAGCTTGCCCGATTCCGGATTGATATAGACGCTGACGACGCCGTCCGGAATCGGGAAGATTTTCGGCGGGACATTGGCCAGCGCCTGCTCCGTATACTGCGCAAAAATCGGAGCCGCCCGTCTCCCCTCCGTTGCCGTAATATCACGCCCTTTGTCATAACCGACCCAGACGGCGGTGGACAGCTCCGGAGTGAAGCCGACCATCCAGGCGTCGGTGTCCGTTGTTCCGGTCTTTCCGGCGACGGGGCGTTTGATCAGCGAGGCCACCCGGTTGCCCGTCCCCCCCGTCTCGAACACGCCTTCCATCAGCCGGGTCAGCACATAAGCGGCCGCCGGCGAGACCACGCTTTCCCCTGCCGTCCCGGGGGCCTCGTACAGTACGTTTCCTTTGGCGTCTACGATCTTGAGGATAGCGGTTGTCGGCATCTTGACGCCGCCGCTTGCGATAACCGAGAAAGCCCCGGCCATTTCCAGCGGACTGACAGGCGAGGTGCCCAGCGCCAGCGAAGGCACATTCGAAAGCGGGCTGACGATGCCCATCTTGCGCGCCGTTTCGATCACCTTGTCTGGCCCCACCTTCATAATCGTGTTGACCGCGTAAATATTGTCCGAGGCCGCAATCGCCTGCCGCATATTGATCTCGCCAAGATATTTGTCCCCGAAGTTCCGGGGCTGGTACGTCTTGCGGTTATTGTCATAATGGAACAGGGTCGGCTGGCTGTTGAAGACGGACAGGCCCGTCATTTCCTTCTCGGATAGCGCGGCCAGGTACATAATCGGCTTGAAGGAGGAACCGGGCTGCCGGGTGGTCGCGAGCGCATGGTTGAACTGGTTCGCCCGGTAATTGACGCCCCCGACCATAGCCTTGATGTAGCCGGTGCGGGGATCAATGGAGACGAGCGCCGTCTCCAGGCCGCCCGCGCCCGCCATCCCCTGGGCCACCGCTGCTTCCGCCGCCTGCTGCATATCCGGATCAAGCGTGGTATACACGCTCAGTCCTTCCAGTTCAAGCTCCTCGGTGCTGATGCCGAGCAGCTTGGCCGCCGCAGCGCCGACATAATCGCGGAAGTAAGACGCAGGCAGCGAGGCCGTCTGTGCCTCCCGGGGC
>NZ_ASSC01000034.1 GCF_000520735.1 Paenibacillus forsythiae T98 | reverse complement strand
TGGCCGCTGGCTGTGTACTCCCCGGAGTATCAGGCGATGCTGTGGGCCCGCCGCAATGGAGCGGAGTCGCGCTTTATCGATCTGCCGTCCTCGGTAATGCTGGCGCTGCAGGAGCGGGAAATTGATGAAACGGTGGAGCCTAGCCCAAAGTCCCGCGCCTTTGCAGAGGGCAGTGAAACCGGAAATAGCGGCTTATCGCTCTACGAGACCTTTGCCCGGCTGCACGGAGAGCCGGACTACGAAACTTACTGGGAGCGCCATTTTGAACATAATCTGAATTCGGATGCTTACCGGCGTGCGATCCTGGCTTTTTCCTCCGGTATGCGCGGGCTGATGGAGGAGACGGAGCGCCGGGAACGCACCGGGGAACACGCGGTCAACGCCGTGCGGGAAGCCTACATGGCCCGCTGCATTCAAGAGACGGTGCAGGACGGCCACCGGCCAGACAAGATCGTAGTCGTCTGCGGGGCTTATCATGCCGCCGCGCTGACCGATCCGGATCTGGCCATGAAGGATGAGGAACTTAAAATGCTTCCTGTTCGC
>NZ_ASSC01000033.1 GCF_000520735.1 Paenibacillus forsythiae T98 | reverse complement strand
AAGGCTGGAAAGGCGGCTGCAATAACGCAGGCCGCCTTTCATTTTACCGCCGCCGCTGGCGAAACGCCCTTGCCTTGCGGGCTTCCCTTAAGTCCCGGCCGTTCCTTCGGTCAACTAAACCTGGCGCAAGGCTTCCCCGGCCACACTAACCAGCTCGCCCTTGCATTCGTTGACGCCCGCTTCGGCAAGCTTCACCTGGCAGAGCCGGCCCTGCAGCTCATCGGCTCCTTCAAAGAACACCTGCAGGTAATTGTCGCTGAAGCCGTGCTGGACATCCCGGCGGGGCGCTCCTTTTGCGGATCTCTCCACAATCACCTCAACCGTCTGTCCGACGAATCTCCGGGCATAGGCCAGCTGCATGTCCTCGGACAAGTCGATCAGTTGCTGCACGCGGACATTCTTGATCTCCTCGTCCACCTGATCCTCCATGCGGGCCGCGGGCGTGCCTGTGCGCTTCGAATAAGGAAATACATGCATTTCCGAATAATTGACCGCCTTCATGAAATCATAACCCGCGCGGTACATCTCGTCCGTCTCGCCGGGAAAGCCCACGATGACGTCGGTCGTAATGGCGACATCCGGCATCGCCTGGCGAATCAGCTGCATTTTGGCAAAATACTCTTCGGTCGTATACTTCCGGCGCATCCGTTTCAGCACTTCGTTATGTCCGGCCTGAAGCGGAATGTGGAGATGGCGGCACATTTTGGACGAACGGTTCAGCACATCCAGCAGCTTGCCGTCAATCTGGCTCGCTTCAATCGAGCTGATGCGCACGCGCTCCAGTCCATCCACCTTGTCCAGCTCCCAGAGCAGGTCGGCGAGACG
>NZ_ASSC01000032.1 GCF_000520735.1 Paenibacillus forsythiae T98 | reverse complement strand
CCCGCCATAAAGCGTCCATTTCCTCCAGACTGCTGTCCTTGGGCGTGATTCCCTTGTCCCGCAGGCGGCGCTCGATGTACCGGAAGCGTTCGACAAATTTGCGGTTGGTGCGGGTCAGCGCCTCCTCGGGATCGGCATCGATAAACCGGGCGGCGTTGGTCGCCGCGAACAGCAGGTCGCCCAGCTCCAGCATCTGCTCCTCCGCCGGAGCACCGGACTCAATCGCTTCCTTCAGCTCATCCAGCTCCTCGCCGATCTTGGCGAGCACATCCTGGATATTGTCCCAGTCAAAGCCGACCTTGGACGCTTTCTTCTGCAGCTTGTACGCCTTCATAAGCGCTGGCAAATCCCGGGGAACGCCGCTGAGCGCGGACTCGGCCTCCGGCTTGATGCCTTTGCGCCGCTTCTCTTCGGCCTTCATGCCTTCCCAGTTCTGGAGGGCAGACTCCGCATCCTGGGCGTCCTTGTCGCCAAAGACATGCGGATGGCGGAAAATCAGCTTCCCGTTCAGCCCCTCAATGACGTCAAACACCGTGAATGCGCCAAGCTCTTCCTCCATCTGGGAATGCAGCATAATTTGCAGCAGCAGGTCGCCCAGCTCCTCCTTCATATGCTCGGGGTCGTCCTCGTCAATCGTTTCGAGCACCTCGTAGGTTTCCTCGATCAGATTTTTGCGGAGCGAATCATGGGTCTGCTCGCGGTCCCAGGGACAGCCCTCCGGGCTGCGCAGAATGCCGACAATTTCATGCAGACGGTCAAAGGTGCGGCTCCGCAAGCTCTCGGAGCGGTCAGCCGGAATGTAGATCAGCGACAAATTGCCGTAGCCCTCCTGACGATCCAGTTCATACAGCGGCACTCTGACGATGCGCTCCTCGCCCTCTACGCCGAGCGCATGGCCGATCGTGACCTCGTATTCAGGCGGATACAGCTCCATCAGGCACAGCTTGGCCTCGGAGGCTGTAAAGGTGTCGTACACCTGTCCGATCAGCGTATGCAGCTCGGGACGAAGCTGCGAGCGCGAGATGCCGGAGGCGTCCAGCAACTGGAAGCCTTCAATTGGATCGAACCCAAGCCGCACGAATGCCTCGTCCAGAAAGCTCTCCCCTCCAAGGACGTCTATACGGATTCCCTCCTCCGCGCAGCGCAGGCGAAGCTTGGAAACGGCGGATTCCGCAACCATCGGGTGCCCGGGAACGGCATAGACGATCTCCGTATCCTCATCGCCCGAACGCGCTTCTTCGAGCAGCTTCAGGGTTATCGCTTCATAGACTTCGGGAAACGAGGAAAAGGACTCGTACAGCCCGTCGAAGGACTGCGACTCCACGCCAAGCTCCCCCAGAGCCTGCATCACGGGATGCTCCTTGGTTCGCACGTAGACTTTGGAAGCCGTCCGCAGCTTGTTCACTATGCCCAGCGTCAGCCGGTCGGGATTGCCGGAGCCAAGTCCGACCACCGTTAATGTTGCGCTCATGCCTTTTCTCTCCTTATGCCGCCTCTATACGGAAGTGTATTGAAATGATGGGATAGCGGCGTTGTTATCTTCGAACCTGAATGCGTCAGGTTCAGGACAGCTCGGACCGGGCCGCCTTACGGGAACAGGCCCAGCTTGCGGATCGCCCGGGCCAGCTTCGGGCCAAGCCCGGGCAGCTGGCGCAGCTCGCCCTCGTCCAGCAG
>NZ_ASSC01000031.1 GCF_000520735.1 Paenibacillus forsythiae T98 | reverse complement strand
TGCAACGTTCCTGCCGTTATGGCCGCGAGAAGCATTGAGCAGCCGAAAGAACGGATGCTGACTACTCTGCTGCTTCCTCTGATGTCATGCTCTGCCAGACTTCCGGTCTATCTGCTGTTTGCCGCCGTCTTTTTCCCGCAAAACCAGGCGGCTGTCATTATGACAATGTATGCTTTGGGAGTCGTATTCGCGCTGCTGCTGTGCAAGCTCTTCTCCAAATATTTGTTCAAGAACGAAGCCTCGGTTTTCGTAATCGAGCTTCCTCCCTATCGTATGCCGCAGCTTAAGTCACTCTCGCGCAGCACCTGGGAAAAAGGAAAAGGCTTCCTGCGTAAAGCGGGTACGATTATTCTGGCCGGTTCGGTTATCATCTGGATCATGTCTTACGCCGGGCCTGCGGGGTTGGATGTACCCATGGACGACAGCTTCCTCGCCAAATTCGGCGGCATTGTCGCACCTCTGCTTCAACCGCTCGGCTTCGGAAACTGGCAGGCCGGTTCGACGCTGGTTCCCGGCTTTCTCGCCAAAGAAGTTGTCGTATCAACGATGAACATTATCTATCACGCACCGGAGGCTGCCGGACTCGAAGCGCAAATTGCTCAGGTGTTCACACCGCTCAGCTCGGTGAGCTTTATGGTCTTCATTCTGCTGTATACGCCTTGCCTTGCCACGGTGGGTGTAATCAAGAAAGAAACGGCTTCCTGGAAATGGACTTTCTTCTCCATAGCCTATGCCGTTGTCCTGGCCTATTTGGTAAGTCTGGTTATCTATCAGGGTGGACGGCTCCTTGGCTGGGCCTGACCCAATACGAATGGCCCTATATGGGGAAAGCGGGGAAATTACATGATAAACGTATTGATTAATATATTGATTGTTGCCGCTATCTTCGGTTATTCCGGCTGGATTCTCTACCGCCATGTGCAAAAAGGGAAAAAGGGCGCTTGCGCCGGATGTGACAAAGGAAAAAGCTGCCCGGGCGCAGCCAGTGACTTGTCGTCAACCTGCTGCAGTCCGCAAAATAACGTTCCGTCATCCGGACTGCATAGCAATCAAGCGGGATTGTAGTGAACAGGACAGCATACAAAGGGACCGGCCAAGGAATCTTCTTGACCGGTCTTTTTTGCATGCGAACAAATTTCCATTTCGAGCTGATCTCCCGGGCCGAATGCAGCCAACATAAGAACACCCTTGTCTGACGTTCTCTGCGCCTCCCTAAGCCGCGCAAGGCATTGGAGGCTCTATTTATAGCCCTCAATGCCTTGGCCCCTTCCTGGCCGTTTCTGTGGCCGTAACCGGTCCATGAAACAAGAAACCGCTCCACCCTGGCCTTCCCGGCTATGCGGGAAATCCGGGGGTCAGCGGAAGCGATATCACAAAACTGGTCCCCTCATTTATCCGGCTGCTGACGGAAATTCGTCCCCCGTGGTTCTTGATAATCCGGTCACTGACAGAAAGACCCAGCCCCGTTCCGTTCTCCTTGGTGGTGAAGAACTGGTTGAACAGATGACTCATAGTGCATACATCCATGCCTTTACCGTTGTCGGAGACGATTAAACGCACCTCTCCGCCTTCTCTATACGCCCCGAGCTCAATCTTCCCGGTGGAATCGTCCAATCGGTCCGAGATCGCCTCCAGAGCGTTTCTTATCATATTGATCAGGACCTGCTTAATCTGCTTTACGTCTACGGAAATGTACAAGTCGCTGGGTGAAGAATTCAGCACGATCTGGCAGCCTTTCATCAGGACTTCGCTTTCTGTCAGCAGAATAACTTCTTTCAACAGGGCGGAAACGGAAATGATTCCGGCTTGAGGAGAGGAAGGCTTGGACGAGGACAGGAATTCATGAATAATATCATTGGCACGGTCGATCTCGGCCAGAATAATCTTGGCGTATTCTTCCTTCCCAAGTCCCTGCAGATGCGGGCGAAGCAGTTGGATAAATCCGCGAATGGCTGTCAAAGGATTCCGGATTTCATGGGCAATGGAGGCGGATAATTTGCCTAACATGGCCAGATTATCATTTTGGTAAGCGGTTTGCTCTATCTTTTTATAATCGGAAATTTCCTTAAAGGTGAATAAATAGCCGCCGTTCATGTCCGCGCCAAATGACGCGTTGACTTCCCAATATCGGCCATATTCGTCCATAAACTCATACATCGTTTTTCCTTTGTATACCGTTTCCCGATAGATATGCAGCAGTTGTCTCTTCTTGCTTCGGCTCAAGGAAAGATGGGTCAACAAATCGACTACAGTGCATCCTGCCAGCGCATAGCGCTGGAGCTCAAGCATTCCGTACGCCCGCGCGTTAACAAAGGTTAGGACTCCTTCTTCATCAAAAAGCATGATTCCACTGTCAATATGCTCCAGAACATTCTCATATGTACTGTCCAGAAGCCCGGCTTGGAACGATCGCGGCGACAGAAGCCGACTGTCGTGAATTTCATGTAGCACGATGTGAAGTTCCCCCTTCAACTGAAATTGACGGAGCAGAACGACTAAAATTGACGAAGCAGTTCTGCGGCATCAAAATATGCTGTTATATCAGTATATGCCATGGAACCGCTAGTACATTCGGCAATCATATTCTTATTCAGTCACCCAAGCGTTTTTACTATATTCCAATCATATCCAAGAAAAGTACCCAAAGCAATCAGAGATAGTGTCGAATGTCAAAAAATTCATAAAATGATACTTTAGTGCCGCTCCGAAGGTCTAAGAAAACAGCCTGTACTCCATGATGAAGCCCCGCGCAACCTGCGGGCAACACTGAATCGGGCTTCGTAATAAATTAGGAAAAGACGATTTTCGGCGGCTTACGGCGATCTTCCTTTTATTGCTGCCACATCAAAAAGGCCATGATCTCTACATGAAGTAGAAATACACAGCCTGTTTCGATGTCCTCGCAACCTGCGGAAATTTTTTCTGGTGAAGTGATAGTATGCAGCATGCCTTTACGCTTTTTGCTGAAGACGATGACGCCGTTGACTCATAACCGCGAGTCTCTTCTTGAGCTCTCTCTCCCATTTCGTATCGCCAATCTGTTTGGACACGGCCAGCAGGTCAAGCGCCATATCAATCTGGCTGCGGATAATGGCCAAAGCATCCTCACTTTCCACATTGACGACATTTTCAAAAATCGACTCTTCGTCTTCCATCACATAATCCTGGAAATCCACATCGGTAACGCCGTCGCCATGCGCGTATTCCGCCAAGATTTCATACTCATTCTCGACCTTGTAATGAACCTCGACCCGGTGACATACCGGGCAAAAGAGCAGGGGAACATTATGGACTTGCGTGCGATAATGCTTAAGCGTCCCCTTCGTACCTACCATACTCGCTCCACAGCAAAAACTCATGATTGTTCACCCTCCTCAAGTCAGTTCCAATGGTTTCGTATTATTGTATTATACTCGGTTGCCGGCGATTCCTGCTGATAAACGGTTTAAATCAACCTCTGCACCCATTTTCGAACGGTCAGGACAACTCTGGCAGAGGTTTTGTTGCAAAAAGCCTCCTTAACCGGATAATTATCCGGAAGGAGGCTTTGATCAGCATTTCAAAGGACATGGAATGAGACGCTTTAGAGCCAATGCTTACAGGTTCTTGTCGCCAGGCTTCCAGTTCATTGGGCACAATCCGCCCGATTGCAGCGCCTGCAGCACACGCAGAGTTTCTTCTACGCTGCGGCCTACGTCGTTATGGTTAACTACTTGGTATTTCAGTTCGCCTTCCGGATCGATAATGAAGAGACCGCGAAGCGCGATGCCTTCTTCCTCGATCAATACGCCGTAATCACTGGCAACCTTCTTCGTAATGTCGGAAGCAAGCGGGAACTTCAGTTGGCCAAGACCGCCCACTTCTTTCGAAGCATTGATCCAAGCCTTGTGGCTGTGTACGGAGTCGATGCTTACGCCCAGAATTTCGGTGTCGAGCGCGGCGAATTGATCGGCTGCATCGCTGAGCGCCGTAATTTCAGTCGGGCATACGAAAGTGAAATCCAGAGGATAGAAGAAGAAGACGAGCCATTTGCCGCGATAGTCGGACAAGCTTACTTTGCCAAATTCTTTACCGTCACCCGATACAGTTTCCATTGTGAAATCCGGTGCCGGTTTGCCTACCAAACGTTCTGCCATTGCGAAAATCCTCCTTTGATTATGTAAGAAAAACAAGCTGCCAGCCATTCGTATAAAATGGTGATGGGGCGGTGTCTTTCTTGGGTTTGATGGGGTTGGTTACGTCTCTGCTGTTACAAACCAAATGGTATCACCGTACAAAATCAAAGTCAAGATTACATTCATTGTTTTTTTATAATTATTATAAATAAGGAAAGTTCTGTGACGGTTTTTTCCTTATTTGCGGATAGCAGCGACAATCAGGTCGCCCATCTCGCTCGTGCTGATCGCCTTGCTCTTGTCTGTGGCAATATCGCTTGTACGATGTCCCGCATCAAGCACCTGCGCTACGGCGGCTTCGATTGCGGCGGCCGCGTCTTCATAGCCGAAGGTCAGACGGAACATCAGAGCCAGCGAGAGAATAGTAGCAATCGGATTGGCCAATCCTTGTCCGGCGATGTCCGGCGCGGAACCGTGAACCGGCTCATAGAGGCCATAGCTTCCCTCGCCCAGCGAAGCAGAAGCCAGCATGCCGATGGAACCCGTGAGCATGGCAGCTTCGTCGCTCAGAATATCCCCGAACATGTTCTCGGTCACGATGACGTCGAAGCTGGACGGACGGCGCAGCAGTTGCATGGCGCAGTTATCGACCAACACATGCTCCAGCTCTACGTTCGGATAGTCCGCCGCGACCCGGATAACCACTTCACGCCACAGGCGGGATGTTTCCAGCACGTTCGCTTTGTCCACAGAAGCCAGCTTGCCCCGGCGCTTCGCAGCAATTTCGAACGCCTGGCGGGCGATGCGCTCCACTTCGGTCACATTGTAAGCGCAGGTGTCAACCGCTTCTTCCCCCTGCTCGCTTTGACGGCGGAACTTCTCTCCGAAATAAATACCGCCGGTCAGTTCGCGGACAACGATCAGATCCGTTCCTTCAAGCACTTCCGGTTTTAGTGTGGAGGCATCCTTCAGACAGTCGAATACGACCGCAGGACGCAGATTAGAGAACAGGCCCAGCGCTTTGCGGATACCCAGAAGCCCGGTCTCCGGACGAAGCTCCTTCGGGTTGGTATCCCATTTGGGACCGCCGACGGCGCCCAGCAGCACGGCGTCCGCGCTCTTGCAGATGTCCAGCGTTTCCTCAGGCAGCGGCGTGCCCTTCTCGTCGATGGCAATGCCGCCAAACAAGGCATGCTCGGTCTCAAATTTGTAGCCGAATACCTCCTCGGTTACTTTTAGCACCTTTTCCGCTTCCGCCACAACTTCGGGACCAATGCCGTCCCCTGCGATTACGGCGATTTTTTTAACTTCGCTCATCCTTCGTCACTCCTTAAATTGATCCGCGCTCACGCGGACATAATTCTTCTGTATACTGTTGTAACATAACATCATCAAAAGGACAAAGATATGGAATCTATCAAATTAATAGGGATTGCCTATAACCCGGTCAGGACCGGACAGAAATAACGCTTCAGAAGCATCGGACAGAATGCACAGCCGGGCGCCCCGCCCTTGCAGCGTTAGCGTTCCCGATTTCCCGGCATTCATTACATCTCCCCAAAGGCAGCAGACAGCCGCACGCTTCCGGATTCCCCCCGGGCGTGCGGCTTCTTCTGTCAGACTATTCAGCGATGTCCGCGCTGACGCTGCCATTGGTCGTGGACAGCTTTACGGTATGATTCCCGCTGCCAAGCACCGCGGTTCCATTCGTATCGCTCTGTTTCTGCCAGTTCACGTTTCCTTTCAGCGAGCCGTTGGTTGTATCGGCGGCAATCGTCGCATCCGTCGCCCCAGACAGCTTCAGCGAGATGCTGCCATTGCTCGAAGTACACTCCCAGTTTCCCGTAACGGGAGATTGAATGACTATTTTACCGTTGCTGCTCTTGGCGTACACTTGGCCGGCAATATCCTCCAGCGTGATGGAGCCGTTGGAGCTGGTGATATGGGCTCCTCCCTCCACCCGCTGTAAATCAAGCGAACCGTTGCTGGTGCTGGCCTTGACTCCGCCTTTAATTTCCCGCATTTCGATTCGGCCGTTGGAGGTGCTGGCCTCGATCCCGCCCTCCAGATCGGAAGCATCCAGCGAACCGTCGCTTGTTCCGATCTTGACCGCGAGATCCGCAGGGAGACTCACATTGAGATAGGGACTGTTGCCGGTAAAGCCGAAGTAAATCCCCGATAACAGGTTCTTTTCCGCCGTCATCTCAAGCACTACCGTATCCCCTTGCGTTGACACTTTCCAGTAGTCCTTCATTGCCTGTTCGCTTTCGCTTTGACTGCTTCCGGGAGCGAGCAAGCGGCCCTCATAGCTTAGAGCGCTTCCCTGAATGCCGTTCACCTTGACCTTGCCGCCCGGAATGGATATTCGGACCGCCTTGATGTTATCCCCGATCTGCACCGTCCCGTTGACGGAGCTTAAATGCGATTTCCCCAGCCAGGTGCCCAGCGACCCTCCCGGAAGCACGGATTGTCCCGCGCTCATGAGGCCCAGCAGCAGAATCAGAACGATGGCCCATCCGCTCGTGCGGGTCCTGGTCTCCGTTCTAACCAGCAGCCTTAGCAGCATTTCCAGGCCAAGCAGGATAAGAAGTCCGGGCCACAAATACCCGAGCGCTTCATACGTAAGCTGACCGAATTGAATCAGCGTGATTATGACGCCAAGCGCAATGCAGCCGAGCGCCGCCGTCAAGCTTCCAATCTTCCATCTACCCATCCCATGACTCTCCGTTCTTACGCTTTTGTGTTCTTTCTAAGCATATGCAGCCCGTAGGCGATCAGGCCAAGAGACAGCAAAATCGTGCCGATATTAAGCTCGGTCAGCAGGAGCCACAGTCCCGGGAAGACCGTAATCAGCAGCAGGAGAGCCCCCGCCACGATGCAAGCTCCCCCCATCCATGCCGGACTGACGTCATCCTGCGGGTAATCGGGCATTGGCGGTACGGCAAAGGGCGGCCAGGGCGAGCCAAGACCCTCCGGCCCATACATCAGCCGTTCATGCTCTGCGAAGGCGAGCTTGTTCCATGTGGCCTTCTGCAGAGCGTCAAACAGCTGATAGAACCACAGAGCGGCCAGCGCGAACGGGAATACCGTCGGCATGGAAGGAATAAAGACGATACAGACAAACGCGCCGATCATAAACTGCATTCCCTGTTTTTTGAAGCCCAGATACAAATGTCCGAGTCCCGGAACCATGGCCAGCATAAAAGTGAGCCAGCGTTTCTTTTTTATCATGTAGCATCCTCCTGATTATGTGGTCTTGCCGAGCATTCCGCATGCCTCGCAATGATCTATCTCTTCGGCTTTCGGCTCTAGCGATTCCCCTGGGCGCCGAGCAGCGCCGTTACCGAGTTCGACATGTGGCCGTTGATTTCCGTCAGCCCGTAGGCCAGCTGTTCAAATACGCCGTATTGAACCAGCACAAAGGTCAGACAGGCCGCCAGGCCGTAGTGAACCCATGAGGTCCGGCGCGCGGAGCGCCGTCTTGAAGCAGCGGGTCCCGCATTATCCGATTGGCGCGCTGACTCCAGCCGTTCAATCTCCGCCATTACCCGCGGAACGAGATCAGGAGAATCGGTAAACGGCCCGGCTTCCGGAGCGCCGTCCGCTTCCTTCCATATCTCCTCCATCGCCCTCGCTTCTTCCAGCCACCGCGCACAGGCGGGGCAAGCACCGATATGCCGCGTCATTTCCCGCTCTGCCTCGGGAGACAGCAGACCTTCGATATAATGGGGAAGCCAATCCATTACTGCATCGCATTTCATTCCCATCTCTCCCCTTGTCTTCGCATGATCTGTCTGGCGCGGTACAGCTGAGATTCAACCGTTTTGACCGATATGCCTTTCGCTTCAGCTATTTCCTGATAGGATTGCCGGTTAAAGTAGTACAGCTGCACAACCGACCGGTACGGTTCGGCAAGACTGTTCACACTTTTCCCCAATTCCTCGGAAGCCTCCTTGCGGAGTGCGGCATGTTCCGGCGTCTGTGAAGTCACATAGTCATTCTCCGTATAATCCGCCATGCTGCGATACTTCCATTCCCTGTCATTGGCTCTTTTCCAGTCCAGACAGGTGCGGTAGGCAATCCGGTACAGCCAGGTAGAAAATGAGGATTGTCCCCGGAAGGAGGGAAGCGCCTTGTAGGCTTTGATAAATACCTCCTGGGCCATATCTTTGGCCGACTCGGATTCTCCCGTTATTTTGATGCATACCCGGTATACCAAGCCCTGATAGCGCGTCACCAAATGAGCAAAAGCCTGACGCTCGCCGTTCAGTACGGCCGATATCCATTCCGCCTCTTCCAGTTCTCTCCCCTCCTTCTCTACATTACGTTTGACGCGCGCTTCTTCCGCTCCCCTGCAAAAATCATCGATTTCTTATCATAAAATTCATTCGGACAAAAATTTCGGCAACCCGTTGGCGCAAACTGGCAAACTTACCGTGCCGATTTCCCCCGGGCAAGGATGGAGCAACTATGTGAACATCATATACAAAAGCGGCGAAGATCTGGGAGACCCGGGCATCCCGTCCGCCAGTATTAACGATTATACCGTCCACATCGTATCTTATTCCATATCCTTGCCGCCGGCCGTAAACCTCATCAACGGTCTGCAAATACAAAAAAGGACTGTTTCTGAGCAGAGCTTGCTCCAAAAACAGTCCTTGCCATATTTCCGTGCCTCATTGCCCATGAAACTGCAAGCGCCGCTTCCTATAAATGAGCGTCTTCGCGCTTCGTATACGTCTTGCGCTTCTCAATCAGCTTGTTGAGCGCATCGAGGTAAGCCCGGGCGCTCGCCTCCAGAATGTCGGTGCTTAGCCCTCTCCCCGCCGCGGCGACAATGCCCTGAGACAGAATGACATGCACCTCGCCCTGGGCGTCCTTGCCTTGAGTGACGGACTTTATGGAATAATCGTCCAGCTTGACTTCTTCGCCAGTTGCCTGGTCGATGGCGTTGTATATCGCATCCACCGAGCCATTCCCCTCGGCTTCTGCGACGATTGGCTCCTCGGGCGGACCGTTCAGAATCAGCTTGGCGGTCGGCGTCGCTTCATTGCCGTAAGTGACGTACAGAGTGCGCAGGCTGTAAATTTCCGGCGTAACGCCCAGCCGTTCCTCCATCAGCGCCAAAATATCCTCGTCGGATACTTCCTTCTTCTTGTCGGCCAGATCCTTGAATCTGGCGAACGCCGCATTCAGCACGTCTTCCGGCAGATCGTAGCCCAGATCGTTCAGCTTGTCCCGGAAAGCGTGGCGGCCGGAATGCTTGCCGAGCACCAGCTTGCTCTCCTTCAGGCCGATGGTCTCCGGCGTCATAATCTCATACGTTGTCTTCTCCTTAAGCATGCCGTCCTGATGGATTCCCGACTCATGCGCAAAAGCGTTCGCCCCGACGATCGCCTTGTTCCCCGGCACGACCATACCGGTCAATTTGCTGACCAGACGGCTTGTGCGGGAAATCTCAGACAGTACAAGCGACGTCTTCGCCCCGAAGAAATCGCTGCGCGTCTCAAGCGCCAGCGCCACTTCTTCAATGGCCGTGTTGCCCGCGCGTTCACCGATGCCATTGATTGTGCCCTCGATTTGATCCGCCCCGTTCTGGATTGCCGCCAGCGTATTCGCCGTGGCCATTCCCAAATCGTTATGGCAGTGCGCGCTAAGCTGAACGCGGTCGATGTCCGGAACATTTTCCTTTAAATATTTGAAGATTGCCCCGTACTCGGACGGATTCAGATAGCCGACGGTATCCGGAATGTTGACAACGCTCGCGCCTTCGCGAACCGCCATGCCGACCACCTCGGCCATAAAGTCAAGCTCGGTCCGTCCCGCATCCTCAAGCGAGAACTCCAGCTTGGTGAAATATTTCTTCGCATAGCGGATGGCTGCCTGAGCCGTCTCCAGCACCTGCCCCTTATCCATCCGGAGCTTATGCTGACGGTGAATCGGGGAAGTCGCGAGGAACAGATGAATGCACGGGTCCTGCGCGCCCTTAAGCGCCTCCTTGACGGCATCAATATCGGTTTCGCGGGATCTGGAAAGGCCGATAACCGTCACATTCTTGACCGCTCTGGCAACGGCATTGACTGCCGCCAGATCTCCCGGCGATGCTGCGGGAAATCCCGCCTCCATACGGTCAATCCCCAGCTTTTCCAGCTGATAGGCGATCTCCAGCTTCTCCTGCGTATTCAAATTCACGCCGGGGGACTGTTCTCCGTCACGCAATGTTGTATCGAATACATAAATTTTTCGCATGCCGGGCACCTCCTTAAAAGTAATCATCAAACGCTCCAAATGCGGCCCGCCTAAAGCGGAGCCGCACCTGAAGACTTGCATTTATATGTGAATCCGTACCTGATTATGCCAATCTTATTTCTTGATCCAGGCCATCATTTCGCGCAGTTGTCCGCCGACAACCTCGATTGGATGAGCGGCTTCGTTGCGGCGAGTAGCGGTCAGGAACGCACGGCCCGATTGGTTCTCCAGAATGAAATCGCGCGCGAATTTGCCCTGCTGGATATCGCTGAGAACCGCCTTCATCGCTTTCTTCGTTTCGTCGGTAACAACGCGCGGTCCGGTTACATAATCGCCGTATTCCGCCGTATTGCTGATGGAATCGCGCATCGTTGCCATGCCTCCTTCATAGATCAGGTCAACGATCAGCTTCATCTCGTGCAGGCACTCGAAGTAAGCCATTTCCGGAGCATAGCCGGCTTCAACCAGCGTTTCAAAGCCCGCTTTGATCAGAGCGGTTACACCGCCGCACAGTACGGCTTGTTCGCCGAACAGATCGGTTTCCGTCTCTTCACGGAAGGAGGTTTCGATTACCCCTGCGCGGGTACAGCCGATGCCTTTGGCATAAGCGAGACCGATTGCCTTCGCATTGCCTGTGGCATCCTGCTCGATCGCGATCAGGCCGGGAACGCCGAAGCCTTCTTCATAAGTGCGGCGAACCATATGTCCAGGGGACTTAGGCGCAACCAGCAGCACGTCCGAATCCTTCGGAGCGATGATTTGTCCAAAATGCACGTTGAAACCGTGGGAGAACATGAGCGCCGCACCTTGTTTCAGGTTTGGCTCGATCTCGTTCTTGTAAACGGCCGCCTGGGTTTCGTCAGGCATCAGGATTTGCACTACGTCCGCACGGGATACCGCTTCGGAGACCGGCAGCACTTCGAAACCGTCATTCTTCGCGGTTTGGAACGATTTGCCTTCGCGCAGGCCAATGATGACTTGAAGTCCGCTGTCGCGCAGGTTCTGGGCCTGGGCATGCCCCTGGCTGCCATAACCGATAACCGCGATTGTCTTACCTTTTAATACGCTCAAATCTCCATCCTGCTCATAGTACGTTGTTACTGCCATTGTCAAAATCCTCCTTTAAATTGGAACCCATCTAAAAAGCGGGTGCTTCAGGAGAAGAGCTGTGCAGGCGCTTTCCCTCAAGCTCCCGCTTTTTAGCGGGAATGCCGTTCGTTATTATATTGTACTGCAAAAAAGCAGTAATTCGCTAAAGCTGCAAAATAGATCTATTGCACATTTCCGCGGATCATCGCCGTAACGCCGGTCCGGGACAACTCCCTGATGCCATAAGGCTTCAGCAGTTCGATCATCGCGTCGATCTTCTGCGTGTCCCCCACCACCTGCACGAGCAGGCTCGTGCTGCCGATGTCGACAACAGAGGCGCGGAACGTTTCGACCACACCCATAATCTCCGGCCGCTCGGAGGGATCGGCTTTGACCTTAATCAGCGCCAGCTCGCGCGCAACCATCGGCCTTACGCTAAGATTCACCACCTTGATGACGTCGATCAGCTTATAGAGCTGCTTCTCAATCTGCTCCAGCTGGTCATCATCCCCCAAGGTGACGATGACCATCCGGGACAGTCCGGTTTCCTCGGATTGGCCAACGGTAATGCTCTCAATATTAAACCCGCGCCGTCCGAACAGCCCCGATACCCGTTGGAGCACGCCAGGCTGGTCGTTTACCAGCACGGAAATCGTATTTCTTTCCACCGTTATTCATCCCCCATCAGCATTTGATCGATGGTCGAGCCCTGGGTTACCATCGGATAGACATTTTCATCCTTGGAAACGAGGAATTCCACCAATACCGGCCCCGGTGTTTCCAAAGCCTCCTGCCATGCGGCCCTTGCTTCTTCCTTCGTTGTCGCCCGGATGCCCTTGATGCCATAGGCTTCAGCAAGCTTCACAAAGTTCGGACTGCCGGCCAGGTCCGTATAGCTGTAACGCTTCTCGTAAATGAGATTCTGCCATTGCCGCACCATGCCTAGTACCTCGTTATTAATAACGACGATCTTGACCGGAATATTGTGAATCGCGCAGATCGCCAGCTCCTGGGAACACATCTGCATGCCGCCATCGCCGTTGATCGACACGACGAGCCGTTCCGGGTTCGCCATCTGCGCGCCGATCGCCGAAGGGAAGCCGAAGCCCATCGTTCCGAGACCGCCCGACGTAATAAAGGAACGCGGATGATTGAACTTGTAATACTGCGCGGCCCACATTTGATGCTGGCCAACGTCCGTCGTCACGATCGCCTCGCCCTTCGTGGTGTCATTGATCAGCTCAATAACCCACTGCGGCTTCAGCACTTTGCCCTCATCCTTGTAACGAAGCGGCTTATCCTGCTTCCACTCTGCAATCCGGCTTCTCCAGGCATCCGCTTTCGAAGCCCGTTCCACTTCGGGAATCAGCATTTCCAGCACCGTCTTGACGTCGCCAACAATCGGAATGTCAGGCGATATGTTCTTGCCGATCTCGGCAGGATCGATATCGATATGCACGATCTTGGCCTTTGGCGCGAAGCCGTCGAGCTTGCCCGTTACACGATCGTCGAACCGGGCTCCTATATTGATCAGAAGGTCGCATTCCTGGATAGCGTTGTTCGCCGTATACGTGCCGTGCATGCCCGGCATGCCCATCCACAGCTCATGGCCGCTAGGGAAACCGCCCAGTCCAAGCAATGTCGTCGTGATCGGAATTTCCGTCCGCTTGACGAATTCGTACATCGCTTCATGCGCCCCGGAATAAATAATCCCGCCGCCTGCGATGATTACCGGCCGCTCCGCCTCGGCAATCGCGCGCACCAGCTTGTCAAGCTGCAGCTTGTTCGGAACCGATCGGGGATTATAGCCCCGGAGGTTGACGCTCGTTACAGGAGTGAACAGCGTCTTTGCCGCTGATACATCCTTCGGAATATCGATAAGCACCGGTCCTTTGCGGCCCGTCGACGCAATATGGAAAGCTTCATGCATGATTCTCGGCAGATCTTCCACACTGCGCACCAGATAGCTATGCTTGGTAATCGGCATTGTGATCCCGGTAATGTCGGCCTCCTGGAATGCGTCCGTGCCGATCAGGCTGGAGAATACGTTGCCTGTGATGACAACCAGCGGGACGGAATCCATATAGGCGGTAGCGATGCCGGTGACCAGATTGGTCGCCCCGGGTCCGGAAGTCGCGATACAGACGCCCGGCTTGCCGCTTGCTCTTGCATATCCGTCCGCCGCATGAATCGCACCCTGCTCATGCCGGGTCAGCACATGCTTGAAATCATTGAATCCGTACAATGCGTCATAGATATATAGAACGGCTCCCCCGGGATATCCGAACACGGTATCCACGCCCTCCAGCACCAGACTCCGCAGCAGAATTTCGGACCCGGTAATCACTTCCGGTGTCTTCCATTTCTCCCGTAACTCCTCTGTGGACCGTATTTCCGGTATTTGCGTCATCATTCAGTCATCCTCCTTACAAAATATCAACTTTCCTATGCAAACGACGATCGCCTGTGTTCATCCGTTTCAGCCGGGTTCATACAAAACAAAAAAGCCTTTCATCACCCCTGCGCCGCATAAGCGCGTGAGGGACGAAAGGCTGTTCTTCCGTGGTACCACCCATATTTACAGAGCATCTCGCGATGCAATGCCTTGGCAGGTATGCAAAAATCCATCGATGTAGGCAAAAGCCGATTTCTGCAACCTAAAGTCCGTAACGCAGACCACACGATTTCCCCTAATAATTCCACCGGAGTAAACTGGCGGACCTTTCAGGGAAACAGCTCCGAGGTGAGCTCGTATATAAGGGGTTTTGGCGGTGGTTTCAGCAGTTCCACCCGCTCTCTGGTCAAAAGAGCCCTTAAAACTTCGTCCTCTTCATTGCCGATATGCTCGTTAAAATGTTTAGACACATTATATGATTCCTTACACGGTTAGTCAATCCCTTATTTTAATCTCACCGCTTTGTCCTTCTTTTATTCTGGGCGGAACCCGCAGCCCCCCGCCAATCATATGATGTACGACAAAGTGTGGAAGGGGGAAGCACCGTGATCCGTTACCGCCGCCCCAAACAGGACGATGAGATTATTCACCGATTGATTGAAACCGAGCTTGTGCCTTTGTCCCATTTGCCCGCAAAAGTGCTGGACCAGGTCAAAAAAGAACTCCCGCGCCGGCTCGGACGGGGAGTTACGCTTGTAGCGAGTTCCGATTATGACAGCGGCCCGCTGGGATTTGTCCATTTCATGCTGCACGGGGATCTGCTCTATATTGATATGCTTGCCGTCGCCGCTTCGGCGAAGCGGAAGCGCTGGGGGAATATGCTAATGGACCGGGCGGAACGGTTTGCATTATCACGCGGATGCCACCGATCCAAAGTAGCGGTAGACGTCGGCAATGCGCCGGGGCTTGCTTTTTACGAAAAGCTGGGCTATACCGTTGTCCGATATTTGCCGCAGAGCATGTGCTACGAGCTGGAGAAGCGCTTCTTGCCGACGGGCATTTGAATATCTGCTTAGAAAAAGCCGTAAGGGGAAGGTCCCCCGCCATAACCGCCAGGTCCATACGTATTGTTGACGCCATAGCCGTAACCGCCGCCGTAGCCATATCCCGGACCGTAAGGCGCGCCGGGTCCATAGCCATATCCGCCATAGGCGTAAGGAGCGGTTCCTACTGCAAGCAGGTCGAACAGCACGAGCGGAATGATAGCTTTGATTTGCACTTTTCTACCTCCGGTACGCTGTACAATCAGACGATTGCCCGAAATGCGAAGCAGCTTGCCCGCAACCTTTGTTCCGTCCTTTTTCACCGCTATGATATTTTTGCCCACCAGCTTCATCACCTGCTTCTTGGTCACTGGTTGTGTCATAATATCCCTCCTCCTTCTGGCGTTGGAGCACAGATTCTGTTGCCGCCTTCGAGTACAGTGTATTCGGGGCCGCTCCATTCTGCCTGTACCTATGCCCAGACCATCCGGAAAGGCCTGTGAAGCAGATTTCATGCCAAAAAAACCGCACTTCCGGGCGAACCCGGAAATGCGGCTAAGAACAGAAATGGCGCGCAAGCGGACGCAGCCGTTAACGTTTGCTCGGATCGTAAGGCTGTCCAAGCGCAGACGGCGCGGAAGAGCGGCCTACCGCGCTCACAAGAACGATGATCGTCAGCACATAAGGAATCATATAGATAAATTCCTGCGGAATACTCTGGGACCAGCCGAACATCTGAACATAGTTGCGGATGGCCTGAGAGAAGCCGAAGAACACGGCCGCGCCGAAGGCGCCAAGCGGATTCCATTTGCCGAAGATCATAGCCGCAATCGCAATAAAGCCCTGACCGGAGATGGTATTGTGGGCAAAGGTTCCTGTCGTTGTCAGCGTGATCGTCGCGCCGCCAATGCCTGCAAGCATGCCGCTGAGCATAACGCCGATATACCGCATACGGTTGACATTAACGCCAAGCGTATCCGCCGCGCTCGGATGCTCGCCAACCGCCCGAAGGCGCAGACCGAACGGCGTTTTGAACAACAGGAAATACACCACGACAACGAGAATGATCGCCAGATACGTAGTTGGATAATTATTGAACAGACCCTGACCGAGCACCGGAATTTGGGACAACAGCGGTATCGGATATTTGCTGAAGCCGTCAATCAGAGGCGTTTCTCCCGCCCCTTCAAACAGGAGCTTAACCAGGTAAAGCGTACTGCCTGCGGCAAGAAAGTTGATTACCGTACCGCTGATCGTCTGGTCCGCCTTGAACGTAATCGAAGCGACTGCGTGAATAAGTGATCCAATCATGCCGACCGCCATGGCGCAGAGCACACCGATCCAGGGGGCCATGGTCTCGTAGCCGGCATCCTGCGCATAATAACCGCCGACAGCCGCGGCAAAGGCGCCGAACATCATCAGGCCCTCAAGCCCGATGTTAACCACGCCCGAGCGCTCGGAGAAGATGCCGCCGAGCGCGGCAAAAATAAGCGCGGTGGAGAACACAAGCGTTGTATTGAGCATTTGGCCAAGTGTCAGCAGATCCATCTATAACACCTTCTCTTTCTTGCGCTTGAAGTAAAACGGCTTAAGCACCCAGCGAACGATCCCTTGGGCCGCGATAAAGAATATAATCGAGCCGATCACAATGCGGATCAATTCCGGGGGCACGTTCGCGTCAAAGCTCATGCCTGCGGAACCATACGTCAGCATGCCGTACAGGATAGCGGCCAGAATGACCCCGAACGGATGGGTAATTCCGAGCAGCGCAACGGCGATCCCGTCAAACCCATAGCCGGGTGAACCCGCGAACACAGACTGGTAGTGGAATACGCCCAGCACCTCGCCCGCTCCGGCGAGTCCGGCAAACACGCCCGCGATGAACATCGATTTTATGATATTGCGCCCGACATTCATACCGGCGTACTCGGCGGCGTGGGGATTGAGACCGACGGCACGCATCTCGAAGCCCTGCTTCGTCTTCCACAAGTAGACGTAGAAGAATACGGCCGCCGCAAGTGCAATCACAGTTCCCCAGTGCAGGCGGGCGTTGTCAAAGACAGAGTTCAAAAAAGTAAGCGACATGGATGCCGGTATATCCTCGGAACGGTTCTGTCCCGGAATCAGGAGGAACGTTCTTACGATATAGTTCGCGAGATACAGGGCGACCCAATTTAACATGATGGTCGTAATAACCTCGTTAATCCCCCGCTTCGCTTTCAGATAACCTGCAATTCCGGCCCACAGCCCGCCGAACAGACCGGCGCCGATCACTGCCAGGGGCACCAGCAAAAATGTGGGCACTCCGGCCAGCTTGATGCCGATCACAGAGGCAGCCGTCATTCCGATCAGCACCTGACCGTCCGCGCCGATGTTGAACATTCCCGAGCGGAAGGCGAAGGCCACGGACAGACCGGTCAGCATAAGCGGCGTCATTTCACGGATCGCTTCGCCGAAATCATATGGGCTGCCGAAGACACGGTTGAACAAAGCCCGGTAGGACGCAACCGGATCATAGCCGCCGATCAGCATAACCGCCGCGCCGACCAGCAACCCGAGTAAAATCGCGACAACAGGCACGATATAGCTGTCTGTCGCAAATATTTTCTTAAGCTTAAACACCCGAATTACCTCCCTGCTTCAGGCTGCCCGCCATCATTAGTCCAAGCTCCTGATCGTTCGTATTCTCAGGATAAACCTCGCCCACAATATGTCCTTCATAGATAACGGCGATGCGGTCGGACACATTCATAATTTCGTCCAGCTCGAATGAAACCAGCAGCACGGCCTTGCCTTGGTCCCGCTGGGCGATCAGCTGCTTTTGTACGAACTCGATAGCACCCACATCCAGTCCCCGCGTCGGCTGAGCCGCAATCAGCAGGCTTGGATTTTTTTCTATTTCCCGCGCAATAATTGCTTTTTGCTGGTTGCCGCCTGACAAGGAACGGGCAGAAGTATGGATGGATGGCGTACGCACGTCGAACTCCCTGATGAGCTTCTCGGCATGCTTGTCAATAATATCCTTGTTCATAAATCCATTCCGGTTATAAGGGCTTCTGTAGTAGGTTTCAAGCACCATGTTCTCGCTGACGGTGAAATCAAGCACGAGTCCATGCTTATGCCGGTCCTCGGGAATATGCGAGACGTTCTTCTCTGTGATTTTGCGCGGAGACAGGTTGGCGATTTCTTTCCCCTCCATGGTAATCGAACCCGAATCGATTTTACGGAGGCCCGTGATGGCCTGGATCAGCTCGCTCTGCCCGTTTCCGTCAACGCCGGCTATACCCAGAATCTCCCCGGCCTTGACTTCAAAGCTCAGATTGTTTAATACGGATATGCCTTCCTTGTTCTTGCTGTTCACTCCGTCAAGCTTGAGTACCGCCTTCCCGATATTCGGAGGCTGCTTGTCCACTTTGAACGTAACGCCGCGGCCGACCATCTTCTCGGCCAAATCGTTCGGATTGGTCTCCGAAGTTCTGACCGTGTCAATTACCTTGCCGCGCCGGATAATAGTCACCCTGTCGGCTATGGTCATAATTTCTTTTAACTTATGAGTAATCAGAATGATCGATTTCCCCTCGGCGACGAGACGTTTCATAATCGCCATCAGCTCATTGATTTCCTGAGGGGTCAGCACGGCGGTAGGCTCGTCAAATATAAGAATATCCGCGCCGCGGTACAAGGTCTTCATAATTTCCACACGCTGCTGCATCCCGACCGAAATATCGTGGATTCTGGCATGCGGATCAACTTGAAGACCGTACAGCTCCGACAGCTTGCGGACTTGCTCCGCCGCGGATTTATAGTCGATTTTCAGACCTTTCTTCGGCTCTGTTCCAAGAATAATATTCTCGGTAACCGTAAAGGGATCTACAAGCTTGAAATGCTGATGCACCATACCGATGCCTAGCTCAATGGCTTTATTCGGGCTGTCGATGATTACCGGTTTCCCGCCGATTTCAATACTGCCCTCATCCGGCTGGTACAGTCCGAATACGATATTCATCAGTGTGGATTTGCCCGCGCCATTCTCGCCGAGCAGCGCATGAATCTCGCCTTTCTCCAGCGTCAGGCTGATGGAGTCATTGGCGACAATACCGGGAAAGCGTTTTGTGATTTGCTTCAACTCTACGACAGGAGCCGCAGCACTCATGGAATCACCCTCATTACAGAATATATTTACAGCGGCTAACGCCAATGTCGCATGGCCCAAAACGGGGGGCGTCCCGGGAACTCTTGCGGCCAATCTTCCTAAGTCTATCTTATAACTAAGAACAAGGCCAGCTATATATAACCGGCCTTGGTTCTCATTGTTCAATCCTATTCAATTGAGGGAAAGAGTTACTCCGTAGGCACTGTAATCTTCCCGTCGATGATTTGTTGCTTGTAATCGTCCACTTTAGCCAGGATCTCCGCGCTTACGTTAACCTTGGAGGTTTCCGGCAGACCCACACCGTTGTCCTTCAAGCCGAGAACAGTGGTTGTGCCGCCTTTGAAAGTTCCATCGATGACTTGCTTGGAAACGACTTTAACCGCTTCGTCAACGCGTTTCATCATGGAAGTCAGCGTTACATCCGTGCCAAATTCGATTGACTGGTCTTTGTCCACGCCGATAACCCATACTTTGGCGCCGCCTGCCTTGTTGCGGGATTTTGCTTCGTTGAATACGCCGTTGCCCGTTGCGCCCGCAGCCGGGAAGATAATGTCATTGCCTGCGTCATACAATGTAGCTGCCAGCGATTTGCCGATATCCGGCTTGTCGTAAGCTCCGGCATAAGTAGGCGTTACTTTGGCAGTCGGATTAACCGCAGCAACCCCCGCTTTGAAGCCCGCTTCAAAACGTTTGATTACCGGGCTTTCCGCGCCGCCGATAAATGCGATCTTGTTCGTCTTGGTCGTCAGGCCGGCAACAACGCCAACCAGGAACGAGCCTTCGTTCTCGGAGAAGGTAACGGACTCAACGTTGGGAGCATCCACCACATTGTCGATGATGGCCAGCTTGGCGTCGGGATTCTCACCCGCAACTTTTTTCACGGAGACGCCCATGTCAAAGCCAATCCCCCAGGTCAGGGCATAGCCGCCTTTAACAAACTGGTTCAGGTTCGGCTCATAGTTCGCATTGGAATTACTTTGCAGATATTGGACCTTCACACCATTCTCTTTCTCAAGGGCTTTAAGGGCTTCCCAAGCGGATTGGTTAAACGATTTGTCGTTTACGCCGCCAACGTCGGTAACCATACCGATCTTGATGTCGGAGTTGCCCGCAGGAGCTTCGCCGGACCCCGTGTTGGTTCCAGTATTGGCGCTTGTGTTGGTGCCTGTGTCTCCGGATGCGTTATTCGCGTTATTATTGTTGCTTCCGCAACCGGCCAGAATGACCGTGAAAGCAAGCAGCATAACAAGAGACAGCTTGTAAATCTTCTTCATCGATTGTGATCCCCCTTAAGAAATTTGGATGCCTTCTGTATTGTTCGTTGGACATGCCACTGAAACAAATTATAACGGGTAAAAACGGTAAAATCCAGTAAACTAATGACCTTCGGTTAATAAAAATTTGTGTTTTCCTCCAGTAAACCGCTTACTCTAACCTCTTGTGTAATGTTTATCTCCCTTTAGTGTTATATTACCTAAGATAGTATTGCATAATAAGGGGATTTCCATTATTATAAATGCCTATCATTCCAAAGAAAGGAAGCCAATCATGATGAGCCAATCATCCCAGCCGCCAGTTCCGGGATCAAAATACTGCCGGGAATCACGTGTATTCAAAACGGGGCGAGTCTTCCCGAACGATATCAACAACCACCAGACCCTGTTTGGCGGCAAGCTAATGAGCAATATAGATGAAGTCGCCTCCATCTCCGCGATGCGCCACTGCCGGTGCAGTGTCGTTACCGCCTCCACGGACTCCGTCGACTTTCTGTCCCCGATCCGGCCCACGGATTCCTTCTGCTTCGAATCTTTTGTGTCCTGGACGGGCCGCACCAGCATAGAGGTGTTCGTGAAGGTCATTGCCGAAAATCTGTATTCCGGCGAGCGCACCGTAGCTGCCACTTCCTTTCTCACCTTTGTGGCCATCGGGCCTGACGGGAAACCCGCCCCTGTGCCCGCTGTGATCCCCGAGACGGACGAAGAGAAGCTGATCAGCGATCTGGCGGAGGAACGGTCCGAGCAGCGGAAAATCAGGCGCGCCGCCAGCAAGAAGCTGGCCTCCCAGCTTATTACCACAAAGTATTGGGAGTAACCCCGTCCTTCCTCAAAAATACGCACAAAAAAAAGCACCGCTTCACGGGAATCCCGGAGGCGGTGCTTCTTATATCGCTGACCGATGCTTACGCGTTGATCTTCTCTTTGGCTACGTTAGCCAGCGAGTTGAATGCGTTCAGGTCGTTAACAGCCAGGTCAGCCAGCATTTTGCGGTTAATGTCCACTCCGGCCAGCTTCAGGCCATGTACGAGCTTGTTGTAGGACAGACCGTTCAGACGGGCTGCGGCGTTGATACGAACGATCCACAGTCTGCGGAAGTTGCGTTTCGTTTGACGACGGTCACGGTATGCGTAGACCAACGATTTCATTACTTGTTCTTTAGCGGTTTTGAAAATGCGGTGCTTGGAACCGAAATAACCTTTTGCCAGTTTCAGTACTTTTTTATGTTTACGACGAACGACGAAGCCGCCTTTAACTCTTGCCATATTAATAAACCTCCCAAAAAATGTGTTGTAGAACTACTTCAGGTTAGCCAGGCCTTGCTTCAGGCGTCTTACGTCGCCGGGAGCCATTACAGGGTTGGTTCCCAGAACCCGCTTAGCGCGCTTGGACTTGTGGGACAGCAGATGGTTTTTGTAAGCTTTGTAGCGCTTTACTTTACCTGTTCCGGTGATTTTGAAGCGGCCTTTCAGGCTGCTGTGAGTTTTCATTTTAGGCATGGTGTTTCCTCCTCAATAGTTATGCTGCTGTTTAAGACGATTTGGGTGCCAAAATCATGATCATGCTGCGGCCTTCCAGCTTGGGCTGGCGCTCCACAACGGAAATTTCGGCCACTTCCGATTTGACGCGCTCCAGAATCTTCTGTCCGATATTGGCATGGGTAATTTCGCGTCCGCGGAAACGGACGGAGCATTTCACCTTGTCGCCTTCATTCAGAAACTTGACCACATTGCGGAACTTGGTCTGATAATCATGCTCCTCAATGTTGGCGCGGAACCAGACTTCCTTGATGTCTACGATCTTCTGGTTCTTGCGGGCTTCCTTCTCTTTCTTCTGCTGCTCGTAACGGAACTTGCCGTAATCCATGATGCGGCATACCGGCGGCTTCGCCTGCGGCGCTACATTGACTAAATCCAGATTAAGATCGATTGCCATTTGCAACGCCTCGCGGATCGGTTTAATCCCGATTTGTTCTCCTTCCGCACCAACCAAACGAACTTCTCTCGCCCGAATCTCATCATTGATCATATGGTCCTTACTGATAATTCTCCACCTCCGGATCTGATTGGCTGTAAGATATAAGCTTCTACCCAATAAAAAAACGGGTGCCGGAATTACCGACAGCCCGTCTGATCAACGTTCATGAATGAACAGCATTCATAAAGCATTGAGATCAAAACCAGCCGGCAGTTAGCCGATCAGGTGAGAAGCCGATGCTTCTGCTTGTAATCTCTTGTTAATTTAGCACACTTGAATAGTCTACACCATCCAGCCATCGATGTCAAACATTTTCCCCGGTGTTATTTAAATGCGATTGGAGAGCCTATCCCTGCTTGCTCTGAACTTCCTCCAGACGCACAACGCGGGTATGCTTCGTATGGCTCCACTGCTTGTTGTTTTGGGTAAAGAACGCGTAGAACGTAATCGGATACCATGAAATCAGGTACACCGGGAACAGCAGCATGTAGGCGTACACCTTCTTGAACGTTACCTTCTCGAGAATCATCGATACGAAAAAGGTAAACACATTGGCGAAAACGGCGACATAGCTCAGCCATAAAGGCAGGTGGCCGTAAAGGTTGGCGATATGCGGCCCGCCGAGGAGCGAGTTGTCGATCCACATCACAGCGGTCATCAGGAACGTAAGCAGGACGATGTATACGTTCGCACCGTACAGGGCCAGGTCGAACTTGGTCAAGCTGCGTTCTTTGATACTCTGCCACAGCAGAGGGAAGAAGTAACGGCGGGCGACGGTAAAATGCCCTTGCATCCAGCGAAGCCTCTGTCTGGACGATGCCTTGAACGTGAGCGGCTTCTCGTCAAACACCTTGGCGTCATAGTTGAACTCCGGGTATACGCCCTTCGACGCGCTGCGCATGGTGAACTCCAGGTCTTCTACAAGACTGGTTGCTCCCCAGCCCATTTCCTTAAGCAGATTCGTTTCGAAGCACATGCCCGTTCCGCCAAGAAAGTTGGCCATGCCGAGATTATGGCGCGACAGCTGCCAGAGCCGGTTAATATACCAGTAGGAAATGCCGTAAGCGGCGGTAATCCAGGAATCCTCGGGATTCTTCGTATCGATATAGCCCTGAATGACTTTGGCGCCGGAGCAGAGATCATTGTTCATCTCCATCAGGAAGTCGGTATGGGCCAGATTGTCGGCATCGAACATGACGACGGCGTCATACTGGCGCGGCATGTCCCAAAGCTTCCCGAGCATCCACTCGATCGCGTAGCCCTTGCCTCTCAAATTATTGTTGGTGCGGACGCAGGCGTTCATGCCATGCTCCCGGACAATGCGGGCGGTTCCGTCCGTACAGTTATCGCAGATGACGAATACGTCGTAAAGTTCCTTCGGATAGTTCAGCTGCTTCAGGTTCTCCATAAGCGCCCCGACCACTTCTTCTTCGTTATGCGCGGCTACGAGCACGGCAAACGATTTTTGCGGCGGGAAGAGCTCCTTTTTCTTTTTCTTGTGCAGTCCGAACAATGAGAAGCCAAACTGGTAAACCGCAATTAGCGCCAAGATCACTTGGAGCGTCACAAAAATTGCATCTGTCATGATCCGTCGATGCCCCCTTTTTCTGTTCAGGTTCTTTTTTTCTGACCTTTGAACGTAATAAATGACCCTTTTGTTGCAATCCTAAAGCGACAGACGTGAAGCATACCCTTGTTTTGTTTGCGGTCCCGATCTTGTTATATATGCCGTCGATATGGATTTTCTGCTTGCGTTCCGGATTTTACAAAACGCTTTATTTTCTCTGTTACCATATAAACGTGGGAAGTCCGCTTGAACCATTGTACGGCTTAAAGGCATCCAAGTCAAAACTGTCATTTTTCGCGTAAAATCGACCTTTTTCTTGAAATCGGTTCGTGCAAAAAAGTATGATGATATTAGTTGTACAGGCCAAAGCGGGTTATCCTAATTAACGCCGTTGCAATGGCGGCCGTTATTAGCGGAGGGACCACTATGAGAACTAAAATGCTAAAGCTGCTTACCGCAGAGCGGCGTCTGTTCCAATGGATCAACGGGCGCCTGCACAATCGCTATCTGAATTTCTGGCTCTTCTATCTGACCCATCTGGGCGGAGCGACAGCCAGCATCGGCATCAGTCTTCTCGTCTGGGCCTTTGCTCCCCATACGCTGAAGCAGCCCGCACAGCAGGCGCTGATCTCCCTGGCCGTCAGCCACCTTCCCGTGGCCGTCGCCAAAAGACTGTATCCCAGAGTCCGCCCTTATCTGGCCCTGCCCGGAACGAACACGTTCCGCAATCCCCTTAAAGACCATTCGTTTCCTTCGGGGCATACGACGGCTATCTTCGCTGCCGCAGTGCCTTATGTGGCGGCCTTCCCCGTCCTGGGCTTCATTCTGCTGCCTCTGGCCCTGTCGGTGGGATTCTCGCGGATTTACCTTGGGCTGCATTACCCTTCCGATGTAGCGGCAGGCGCGCTGATCGGCACCACGGTCGCCGCCGGCACAGTCGCGCTATGGAGCTAAAGCCCGCGCCGCCGCCGAACCTGTAGCCCGGCGAAAGTCAGGTCGGCGCCGCAAATTCACCCGTCTTACCACGTTTTCCCCGCACCGGATTTTTTATACGCGCAGAACCAATAAATGGCCTTATATCAAAAAAGGTCCTTCCGGCCTGAGCCGAAGGACTCTCTTTTTTGTTAAAGGAATGCCGGAGGACCAGCCTCCGCCTTGCACGTTTCGGCCCGTGATGCTGCCGGCTACAGTCTGTACTTGTCCAGACGGGAGGCTTGATTGCGCTTCAGCGCTTCAGCGCCGACCATCGCCTCACAGCGGTGAATCTGAACGCCCCGGCCGACAAACTTCGTCTCATATTCGGTCATGACATGCTCTTCATTGATGCCTCCCGCATGCAGATCCAGCGATATATTCGACATTTGCAGACCGAAGTCGGCAAAGGCGTTCAAGGAAAATTCAAAAAGACTGCGCGAATCCGTCTTCAAATGAATTTCCCCCAAATCGTCCAGCAGCACACGATACTTGTCCAAAAAGCGGGGATGCGTTAATCTGCGCCGGGCATGCTTCGTTTTGGGCCAGGGATCGCTGAAGTTCAGAAAGATGCGCCGCAGTTCTCCCTCGGCGAACACCTCTTCCGCATATTCGATATTGGCCAGCGCAAGCTTCAGGTTCGGCGGCGTTGCCTGCCCCTCCGGCTCCCATATATTCCGGGCCTTTTCCGCCGCACGGCGGATCAGTTCATCATACATATCCACACCGATGAAATTAATTTCGGGGTACTTGCGGCTCATTTGGCTGATGAACTGCCCCTTCCCCATTCCGAACTCCACATAAATCGGGCGGTCGTTGCCAAAGAGCCCGGACCATTGTCCTTTATGCTTGCGAGGGTCAAGCACGACCAGATCGGTCTGCTGTTCCAGACTTTCACGTATTCCTTTTCTTCCGCGTAAACGCATGTTTACTCCTTTCACTAACCGACAGGTTACGATCATGATTCCTTGCAATATTGTGACTAACTTGCCCCGAAAAGTAAAGATGCAAAACGAAAAAGAAAAAGGAATCTCCCTGCTTCGCACTACCCGGCGAAACACAAGGAAATTCCTTTCCTGTTGTATTTGGAATTGGGGTCCCTAATTTCAACAATTCATAGTCTATCTTGGTTCGGAGCTAAAATCAAATGTCTTCTCGAAAGCATTGCGGATTTTGCGCTGCGCTTCGGTCTTGATCTTCGGGTTTCCTTTAAATTCCACGCCTGTGAGCGCGAGAGCCTCGTCAGGAGTCAGCTGCACGTCGATCGGACCTCTGCCTTCAGGATATACGGCTTGAGAATTCATGTGCGATCACCTCACGGTTAATTGTATGGACCATGCCGACAAGAGACTATCCATTCCTTCATTCATACGAGTGACATCAAAGCGATTTTACAATTAAAATATAACATGACGTGTCAGTAATTTCAAGTGTCTTTCCACCTTCCAAAGGCCTATATTTTAAATAATTTTGATGCTGTCTACAGGCCTGGACGAGGCGATTTCAGCCCTTGAAGCCCGCCGAGTTTTCGCTGGACTGCTGAGCATGCCGCCCTGTTACGCTTGCTCCCTTTTTTTGATACAATGAACTCGTGTCAATCATTATTTGCAATTACAAAGGAGACATCCATGTCTATACTAGCAGCCTCTTCCACAGCGCCGCTGTGGGGAGACAAACGTTTTCATACCTGGAACTGCGAAATGCGCAAGCAGTTCGGCGATAAAGTGTTCAAAGTTATGCTGGACGCCGGTTTTACCTGCCCTAACCGGGACGGCTCGATTGCCAAAGGAGGGTGCACCTTCTGCAGCGCGCGCGGCTCGGGCGATTATGCCGGAAGCCGGCGCGACGATCTCGTCACTCAGTTCCGAAGCATCCGCGACCGCCAGCATCTGAAATGGCCGAACGCCAAGTATATCGGTTACTTCCAGGCATATACTAATACGTACGCTCCGGTCGAGCAGCTGCGGGAGTACTATGAGGTTATTCTGGAACAGCCGGGCGTGGTCGGATTGTCCATCGCCACCCGCCCCGACTGCCTTCCGGATGATGTTGTCGATTATCTGGCGGAATTGAACGAACGGACTTATCTATGGGTTGAAATGGGCTTGCAGACGATTCACGAGTCCACCTCGCGGCTCATTAACCGGGCGCATGATACGCAGTGCTATTATGAGGCCGTGGAGAAGCTGCGCAGCCGGGGCATCCGGGTGTGCACGCACATAATCCACGGTCTTCCGCAGGAAACGCATGAAATGATGCTGGAGACGGTGTCCGCCGTATCGCAGATGGATGTTCAGGGCATCAAGATCCATCTGCTGCATCTGATGCGCAAGACGCCGATGGTTAAGCAGTACGAGGCCGGGCTGCTCCGGTTTCTGGAGCGGGATGAATATGTGCGGCTCATCGCCGATTCGCTGGAAATGCTGCCGCCGGAAATGATCGTGCACCGTCTGACCGGAGACGCCCCCCGCGAGCTGCTTATCGGCCCGATGTGGAGCCTCAAGAAATGGGAAGTGCTCAACGCGATCGACGACGAATTGAAGCGCCGGGATACCTGGCAGGGCAAGTATTGGAGAAAGCGCTGATGGGCTTCCTGTCTGTACTGAGCTTTGCCCATAAAATGGTAGAAGAACGTCTCGCCTCCGGCGAGCGGGCCATTGATGCCACGGTAGGAACCGGCGCGGACACGCTGTTCCTTGCCAAGGCAGCCGGACCAAGAGGCTCGGTCTACGGCTTCGATATCCAGCCGGAGGCGCTGAGGCTTGCCGGGGAGCGCCTGCGCCGCGCCAGGGAGGACGGGGGGAACGCCCTCGCCCCTTCAACGCTTCTACTAAAGAGCCATGCCGCGATGGCTGACGAACTACCTCCTTCGTGGCGCGGCAGCGTCGGCGCCATCATGTTCAACTTCGGCTATCTTCCCTCGGACGACGCGGACAAGAGCGTGATTACTTTGCCGGACAGCTCGGTGGCCGCGCTCGAAGCTTCCCTGGACCTGCTCCGGCCCGGCGGAATTGTAACGGCGGTTCTCTACCCCGGACATCCCGGAGGCGAGCTGGAAGCGGAAGCGGTTATGGCCTGGGCGTCCTCCGTGCCGCAGACAACGGCCAGCGCCATCATGTACCGCCAGCTTCAGCGAAGAACGGCCCCCTATGTTATCGCGCTTGAGAAAAAGAGGGTATAAGATTATTAAACCTGATTTGGAGAGGAAGATGGATCTATGACACTGCCTTATCCTTTAAAATTTCAACCGGAATTCAAAGAACGCATCTGGGGCGGAAGAGCCCTTGAGAAGTTCGGCCTGAACCTCCCCGAAGGTCATATCGGCGAAGGCTGGATGATTGCCGATCATCCGAACGGAACCTCTTCCGTCGTAAACGGCGAGCTGGCCGGACAAGGTCTGGACCAGATCCGCGAAGGCTACGGACGCGAGTGGTTCGGCAGCAAGGGCTATTCGGAGAATGGCGGCAGATTTCCTCTACTCATCAAGCTCCTCGATTGCAATGACAACCTGTCCGTTCAGGTTCATCCCACCGACGATTATGACCGGCTGCCCAAGGGCGAACTCGGCAAGACGGAAATGTGGTACGTGCTGGGCGCCAAGCCGGGCGCCAAAATCATCTACGGCCTCAAAGAAGGCGTGAACCGCGAAGGTCTGAGCCGGGCGCTGGGGGACGGGACGGTCATGGAACTTCTTAAGGAGGTGCCTGTTTCGGCGGGGGATACGTTCTACATTCCGGCCGGTACGGTGCATGCGCTGTGCGCGGGCGTGGTCGTGGCGGAAATCCAGCAGAACTCCGATACGACATACCGGATATATGATTACGACCGGCCCGGTCTTGACGGCAAGCCGCGCGAGCTGCATATCGAGGATTCGCTGAACGTGACCGCTTACGAAGGCGCGGGAGCAACTTCCATGAAGACCGATGGCGCCGTAGCCGGAGAATGGCTGCAGCTGGCGAAATCTCCTTATTTTATCGTGGAAAAAGGCATTGTAAGCGGCAACTGGAGCCTTGAAACGAATCCGGAGAGCTTCACCGTGCTGGTCATTTGCGAAGGGAGCGGCCATTTGATCTGGGAAGGCGGCTCCCAGCCGTATTCGGCGGGCGAGTGCTATCTGCTTCCGGCGAATCTCGGCACTTATACTATTGAGGGGCAAGCAACCCTACTTCGTTCTTATTTGCCTTAAATCTAATTTGACCTCACAGACAGGCGCTTCCGGCTTGGAGAATAACGCTTCTTCCGATCCGTCCTGCCGCTTGTTACAGTAGGAGGAAAAGCGCGTGACGGAACATTCCTTTACCATGACCGATCCCATAGGGGTCCCTATTCATGTATACGAATGGCTGCCGGAGGCGAACAGCCCTGTCCGGGGCATTGTGCAAATCTCGCATGGCATGTGCGAAACGGGCTACAGATATGCCCGCCTGGCCGGACGCTTGAACGCCGCGGGCTACGTGGTGTACGCGGGAGACCACAGGGGACACGGCAAGACGGCGGGAAGAATCGATTTGCTCGGCGACGCCGGACGCGACGGCTTCTATTGGATGCGCCGCAACCTGCTTCAGATTGCGGCAATCGCGTCCGGCAGACACCCGGGAGTCCCGGTATTTCTGCTCGGGCACAGCATGGGCTCTTTTCTGACGCAGAAGCTGATGTGCCAGCCGGGAAGCGAAATCTATGCTGGCTATATTCTGAGCGGGAGCAACGGCCCGCGCGGGATGCTGCGGCTTGGGGAGATGCTGGCAAAGGCCCAGCTCAAGCTGATGGGCGAGCGGCATCGCAGTGTGCTGCTGAACGGCATCGTGTTCGGTCCTTATAACCGTTCATTCTCCTCTACCCGCACGGCCTTCGATTGGCTGAGCAGCGATACGGCGGAGGTCGACGGCTTCATAGCTGATCCCTTCTGCGGGGCAATCTGCACGACCCGGTTCTTCCGGGATTTCTTCCGGCTGCTGCAGGACATCCATACCGAAGCTTCGCTTTGTTCCCTATGCAAGGACAAGCCGGTATATTTATTCTCCGGCGAGAAAGACCCGGTTGGCATGAACGGCGAAGGAGTCCTTCGGCTGGCCGAGCTGTACCGGAGTCTGGGCGTGAGCGATTTGGAGGTGCGGCTGTACCCGGGCGGCCGGCATGAAATGCTGAATGAAAGAGACCGCGGCCAGGTTACGGACGATCTGCTCGACTGGCTGGTCCGCCATCTCCCCCCCGGCAACAATCTGCTGCGGGTATAACACGAATATCTGCATGAAGCCAGCAAGACAGGTCTCGTCCGCATTCACGGGAGGCCTGTCTTGTGTCTGCTTTTACCCTATAACTTGCTGCTATTTCCGTCCCACGTACAAGCCGTGATTGCTGATGCCAAGAATGGACGGCTCGGAGCAGGTTCTCAGATGGTACTGCACCCAGGAGTCGAACTGCTCCCCGCCAAACGTGTTAACGGTGTCCCTCATAATTACGCCTATGCCGTCCGCTGCCGCATGTTCCAGCTTGTCCGCCCCATGCTCACCCAGCAGCTGCTCGATTTGTGCGGGAGTATGGAAATAGGCATCCGTCCAGAAACAGTCCTCATCGGCCGAGCTGATGCTGCCCTCTTCCAGAAATTTCGCCATCCACTGGTTGGTCAGGAAACGGGTGTCCCACTTCACCAGGTACGGGAATATGAAAAACTTGTTCACATAAGCAACCGCCAAAATCCCGCCAGGCTTGAGCACTCTCATGCATTCGCTTATACATTGGCTCTGATCCGCCTGTTCCTTAAGATAATAAAAAGAATAAATCCCCGTTCCGGCGCCAAGGTCCAGCAGGGTATGCTCCGCCGATATGTATTTGTTCAGGAGATGCGTAGTCGTGATAAACTCAAGCTTGCCGACATTGTCCCTCGTCAGTCTGGATGCTTCATCGTAGCCGTCATAGTAGCGTATGACCGATTCCATATAACAGCCTCCTCTAACCGTTCAGATCCGCTTATTTTGTCTTTTTACGCCTCACTCGGCTTAATTTCCTTCTGCGGATACGGATAATGCATACCTTGCTGGAAGTATGATAGACCAGCTTGCCGGGTCCGGCTTGATTAAATTCCGTACGGGCGTCTTCTTCTGCAACCACGCGGATCGGCTCGACCTCGTCTATATATCTTCTGGTGCCCTCCTGATGATATTGAAGGACGGAGAACAAAACATACTGATGGGGAAAAAGCCGTCTCATTTCTTCCCACTTCATCCCGCTTTTCCCTCCTTGCTCCGCGGCTCATTTCCGCTTACAGTACCTGCGCTAAGCTCTGCAATCTCACTCAAGTTGAACACAGTTTACCACCTTTTGGGACAGGTTTATAGTGTGAAGAAATGAATTGACCAAATAAGGAAGATCCAGACATACTATTCCTTAAATCTGGAAACGGGGAGGGCTGGAATTGGGAGATAACTCGAGGAAAGCCTGCTGGGAATGAGTCCGCATATGCTGGCCGCCGCCAGGAGGCCCAGCTAGACGCTATGCTTCCGCTCAGGCGCTAGGCTTCCCACGGGATTACGGTAAGCTCCGGCCATCGGCTCTTCCACTTCACCGCCTTGGCGCAATACGCGCTTTCCGTAACCAGAGTCTTGTTCGGCCTTACGATTAGCCGGAACAAGTCCTCCAGGCCAAAAGGCGCGTAGATTCGCCAGCCCCCGTCACGCTCCTTCCGCGCGCCAAGCGAAGAAGCCGTCGTCGGCCAGCTGTCGATTGCGTTCTCCAGCGAAGCGTAAGGGGCAAGGCGAACGCCAAACCGGCCGGGATACCACAAATGCACCCGGGCCTGATTCTTGATATCGACGGGAACGGGCAGCTCCGCGAAAAGCCGCTGTCCCCTCTCCACGATCTCGTTCTCCGCTTCATAGCTTAGGTCCGTGTTATCAAAATAGACGATATCCATATCCGAGATTCCGTACAGCGGCGGCTTGCCTGTAAGCTCGTTCCAGACCGTCTGCACCAGACAGCCCGCCCCGAGGTAATACGGATGCGGACTGAGGGTTCCCGACCGTTCGAACAGCGAAAGCAAGCAGTCATTCCGTTCAATAATGCCGATCAGCCGCTCCCGCAGCTCCTCTGCTTCGGACATGCTATTCCTCCCTTTGAGATGTGCGGGCATGGACAACGCTGTCCCGGAAGGCCCGCCGATAATTAGGAACCTACTGGAGAACCCGCTGAACCGGCAGATCATAAACCCTCGGCTTCTGGCTCTCATCCTGCTGGTACAGCACGAGCAAAAGGGTGCTGCCCCCGTCCTGCGCCGCTCCGTTGTCCGCCGCGTCCGCTTCTCCAGCGCCACCCATTGCTGCCGCCTGACCGCCGATGGAAGACAGCGTCCGGGTCAGCGAAAACGGCAAAATCTCCAGCGCCGCGTATTTTTGCAAATCCCGCTCACTGATTCCCGCT
>NZ_ASSC01000030.1 GCF_000520735.1 Paenibacillus forsythiae T98 | reverse complement strand
CACCGCTCATTGCCTTTCTCGACGATGACGCGCTGCCTGTCCGTTCATGGATATCGACGATTGTTAACACCATGGACAGCAGACCGGGCGTGATGGCGATGGGCGGAAAGGTTTCTCCTATTTTTGAAAGCGGCAGGCCCGGCTGGCTCATCAAGCCATTCGAGTTCCCCTACACGATCATGGATTTGGGCAGCCGGATCAGAGAATATCCGGGCAAGTTCCATCCCTGCGGGGCCAATATGGCGATGAGACGCGAGGTCTTCAATGTCAGCCTGTTTCCGCTGGAGCTTGGACGCAAAGGGGAATCACTCCTGTCCGGCGAGGAAACCTGGCTGTTCGGCAAGATACGAAAAGAAGGGCAATCCGTCCTCTATCATCCGCAAATGGCGGTGGACCACTTCGTCCCGGCCAGCCGTTTGACCGAGGACTGGATTATGAAGCGGTATTACAGCCAGGGGTTGTCCAATGCCCTTGGAAGCAGCGGCCAACTGGGCAGTCTGACCCTCTGGGGAAAGACGGCGGCCAAGGTTCTGTATATCGCCGCCGACTCTGTATTGGCCGCGATATCCGGAAGCGAGGGAAGAAAGCTGCTGAACAGATGCAGGCTGGAGAGTGTCCGCGGAACGCTTCATATGCTGCGGAATCGAAATCGGGAATCGGCGACGGGGTGAATGGATGATGACAAGCGGCCACCGGGCTTCCAAATTGTATGCTCTGCCGTACGGGATGTTGTTTCTCCTGTCGGCGCTGTTTCTGGGCACGGCAGTGATCTACGAGCCGGCTGTCGCGGTTGCCGCTGTCGGACTGCTCCTTCTGCTCGTCGTATCCCTGACCAGACCGGATTACATCAGTTATTTCGTCCTGCTGACGACGGCGATATCCATCAATTTTCTGTACGATGGCAGCCTGTTCGGCATGGAAATCCTGTCGCTGTACAAGCTGGCTATGCTGGCGCTGCTCGTACCCTGCATTCTGGTTAACGGACTGCGCTTCAAGCTCAGCTACCCGCTGTGGGCCTTGATGGCGATGGTGTTCATGACGTTCACCTTCTCGATCTGGCTGCCACAGATGACCTCATCCATTGCGGTCAAGGCGTTCATTGGACTTTCGCTGCCGTTCGTGTTTCTGCTGATCAACTGGAAGAAGGAAGTGGCGCAGCGGCATATCTACATGATCTGCCTTCTGCCGACGGTGAGCCTGCTGGTGGGAGCGGCGTTGCAGGCGGCCCATCTTCATCCCATGCTTAATGTGGAGTTTACAGGGGCGGTGCGGATTCAAGGGGCGAACATCCCGGCGCATCTGGCGATGCTGGCCTTTCTGGGAACGGTCATTCCGTTCATTGAACTGAGGCGGAATCCGGGCCATGAGCGCTTTTATTACAGCATGCTGGCCGTGAATTTCGTGACTTTGATCGGTACGGGAACGCGGGGGCCGCTGCTCGCGCTGCTTCCGGTGGCGCTGTACTACTTCTACGACATTTTCCGGCGCTATTTGAAAGGCAAGACCCGGTATCTGATTCCGCTGCTGTGCTCGGTTCTGGTGATCGCCGGCGCGGCGCTTACGCAGTGGGACAATATCAAAAAACGTTCGTTTGAAAGGCAGACGAGTGATGGAATCGACCTGTCGGGACGCACGGAGGCCTGGAATTACTTTCTGGACAAGGCGTCGGGCTCGCCGCTATCCGGAAGAGGGCTGGGGGCCGTTACAGTGGCGAACGACGGCACGCTGTATATCGGCTTCGTCGTTCCCCATAACGAATACATCCGGTTTTACTTCGACGGGGGGTATATCGGCTCGATCCTGCTGCTGCTGTCCTTGTTGGCTGTGTTTATTCTGGTTTACAGAGCTTTGGCGCCGCCGGTAAAGCCTTATTACCTGCTCTTGATAGCAGCGTTTCTGATCTATTCGTTTTCCGATAATACGCTGTCGACGGTCCAATTTATAATCCCGTTCTGTTGGTACCTGAACTGCCTGTATCGGGCTTCGCAGCCAACCGATTCCCCACAAAAAGAAGTGATACGATGAATCAAGTGAACATGTTCGATGTCAACTTTAACAATTACGATTTCATGGATCTGCTGGAGTATATCGATACGACGATCCGGGAAAGGAATCATTCCTACATTCTGACGTGCAATGTGGATCATGTGATCAAGCTGCGCAAGGACAAGGAGTTTCAGACCGTCTACTCCGAAGCCGGGGCTGTGGTCGCGGACGGGATGCCCCTCATATGGGCTTCCAAGATGCTGGGCAAGCCGCTCAAGCAGAAGGTGTCCGGCGCCGACCTCTTCAGCAGATTGGGACATGCGTTCCAGCAGCGGAAATACCGGCTGTTCTTTCTTGGCTCGGCTGAGGGCGTACCGGAGCGGGCGACGAAGAACCTCAAGGCGGCGTACCCGGATATTAACATTGTCGGCTGTTATTCTCCTTCCTACGGCTTCGAGAACAACAAGGAGGAGAACGAGCGGATCATCGGAATGCTGAATGAAACCCGGCCGGATATCGTGTTCGTCGGCGTAGGGGCCCCCAAGCAGGAAAAATGGATTTACCGCCATTATCTGTCCTACCGGGCGCCGATCTCCATCGGTGTCGGCGCAACCTTTGATTTTCTGTCCGGATCGGTCAAGCGGGCGCCGAATTTCATGCAAAAGAGCGGCCTGGAATGGTTCTGGCGGCTGAGCCAGGAGCCGGGAAGGCTGTGGAAGCGGTATTTGGTAGACGACACGCAGTTTCTGCTCCTTCTGCTGAAGGAAATGCGCAAACGGGATAAAGCGAACGGACAGAGCCTTGAATAGAGGCTTGTCCCCAAGGAACTGGAGGTGTATGAGACGATGGCAAGCCGTCATTCAGGCAGCAGTACCGGTCTTTCCTTTCCCGGTAATCTTCGCCCCTTGGCAACAGCGGGAATCTTTACCGCGGTCTGTACGGTTCTGCCGCTGATGATCGGGTATGTCAGCGCGAAGCTAAGCTCCTCAAGCAGCCTGCAGCTCGCCATGGTATCGGCCCTGCTGTTTCCGGCCCTGCTGCTGGCGCTTCTGAAGCCAAGGCTGCTCGTTCTCTACACCTTGCTTGTCTGGGCTGTGGCTCCCGAGCTGCGTCGCATTGCCGACTGGAGTGAAGGGGTCTACCACTCCGTATCGCTGCTCAGCCTGGCGCCCCTCCTTACGGGCGCTACGGTCGCCATTCCGGTGATGCGCGAGGTGCATGCCATCCGCCGTCCCTTCATGAGACTGCTGCTGCTGTTCGCGGTTCCGCTCGGCTACGCCACCTTGATCGGGCTTGCGAAGAACGGAATGGGTTCGTTCTACGATCTGACGAACTATCTTGTTCCGCTGCTGCTGCTGCCGTACTTCGCGGTGACGCCGTTTGCGGCCCGTGATATTGACAAGCTGCTCAGCGGCTACGCGAATATCGCGGTTCTGGTTGCCGGTTACGGCATCGTCCAATATTTGACGGTGCCCGCATGGGACGCCTTCTGGATGACGAACTCGGGGATGAATTCCATCGGCACTCCGCATCCGCTGGAGGTTCGGGTCTTCTCCACCCTGAATTCGCCGGGGCCCGCCGCTACCTTTCTCGTGTTTGCCCTGGTGCCGATGATTCTGGAGAAGAGATGGCGGGGCGCCCTCAGCTGGATCGGCGTCCTGCTGGTGGTGGTTTGTCTGCTGACCACGCTGGTCCGGGCGGCCTGGCTTCTCCTGCTGGTCATGCTGCTTGTGTACATCGCCTCCTCGTCATCCAAAGGCAAATGGAAGACGCTGATCCAGGTGCTGTTCGTAGCGCTCGCTCTGTTCTGGGTCGTACCGAAGCTTCCGGGTGCGGAAGGGCTGACGTCCCGGATGGAGACCCTTTCCTCCATCAAGGAGGACCGCTCGTATAATGACCGGTTGAATCTGCTGGGAAATATGATTCCCGCGATCAAATCGAATCCGGTGGGCCAGGGAATCGGCAGCGTGGGACAGAGCACGAAGCTCGGAAACGGCGGAGAGCTTGGAGAGTACGGCATTATGGACAACGGGTTCATTGCCCTGATGCTCACCTTCGGCGCTCCGGGCGGCCTGTTGTTCTTCTGCGCACTCGGCATGGCGGCCAAACAGATTATTGCGAAAGTCACGGGTTCCAGCCGGCTTCAGATGTATGGAAGGCTGGCCCTCGCGACATGGACCGGAGCGGTGGTGGGGCTTGTATCGGACAACGGATTCCTCGGACTCAAGGGTTATCTGATCTGGATGCTGATCGGCCTGGGCCTTGGGGCCAGAGAGGCCATGGACGGAAGGAAGAAAGAAGCGCCCCACGCCATGATGGGGACCGGGGCTGCCCCCCGCTAAGCGGCGGGGGGAGGAAGCCCGCTGTCGATGAAGACGACGATGAATTCCTATATGGATAGGACAAGATGGATTGCGAACGGTGAGAAAAAGGAGGAAACCAGCATGGATTCAATGACAATCGTGCTTGCCGGCCCGGGCCGCAGCCCGACTCCAGCGGTCAACACGTTCCGAAATGACATCATCCGGACAGACAGGGCGATGCCTCCCTGCCAACCGTTCGCAGGCGAGACCGCGGCCCATGATGAAAGCGGGGAATGTTCAGCGCAGACCGCAAAGAGCGAGGACTCCCCGGGTCATGTGCGAATTCATGGTCGGCTTCAGACTTTACGGGTTTTACGGGCTCTGCAAGCCACTCAGATGGAGAAGAAGCGGGTGAAAGGAGAGGAAGGCTATGTCCTATAATGACGGACTGAATATTATGTCGACCGGCTTAAGCTGGCCGACGGTGCAGCCCGGCGGGCTCAATACGTATTATAAATCCGTCTGCGAGCAGCTTTCTTCCCGCAACCGGGTGCATGCGCTGATCTGCAGCAAGGAGAAGCCGGAAACGTCCGAGGAACTGGTTATCCACAACGCCGGCGACCCGAAGGAATCGATCTGGAGGCGAAAGGACGCCTTTCAGAGAAAGGCGTCGGAGCTGATGAGGAGCGGGAAGGAAAGGATTGATATCCTGTACTCCCATTTTGCCCCCTACGGAGTCGGCCCCGCCCTGGAGGCGAAGAAACGCGGCATTCCGGTCGTAATGACCTTTCACGGTCCCTGGAACGAGGAGATGAAAATCGAAGGCCAGGGCATCAAGCATCAGGTCAAGACCGCAATCGCCAAGTCGATTGAGCGCAAAGCCTACCGGCTGGCCGATAAGTTCATCGTTCTCAGCGAGACCTTTCGCGATATTCTGCATTCACTGCATGGCATTCCGCTTGACAAGATCGTCGTCATTCCCGGCGCGGCCAACATCGACCGCTTCATCCCGGCCAACAACCGGCTCGCCGTTCGGCGCATGCTGAATCTGCCGGAGGGGGCAACCACGGTGCTGACGGTCCGCAGGCTGGTGAACCGGATGGGGCTGCTGCAACTGCTGGAGGCGTGGCGCACCGTATCGGAACGCTTCCCGAACTCCATTCTGCTAATCGGGGGGAAAGGCCCCTTGCGGGCGGAGCTGGAGGAACGCATCGCCGATTACGGGCTGGCGAGCAAGGTCAGGCTGCTCGGCTATATTCCCGACCATGAGCTGGCATCGTACTATCAGGCGGCTGATCTGTTCGTCGTTCCATCACAAGCTCTGGAGGGCTTTGGCCTGATTACGACCGAAGCGCTTGCGAGCGGGCTGCCGGTCATGGCAACGCCGATTGGCGGCAACCGGGAAATCCTGCAGAATTTCCGCCCGGAGCTGTTGTTCAAGAGCGCATCGGCTGCGGACATGGCCGAAGGGATCTCCCACATGCTGGGCAACCGAAGACTGCTTCCCAGCCGGGAGGAATGCAGGGAGCATGTGCTGGAAAGATACACCTGGGAGCATGTGGCGGATCAGGTGGAAGCGGTATTCAGAGAAGTGATGGGGAAGGGGGAGACGATCCATGCTCAGAGTGGCGTATATCGATCACACGGCTAGATGGAGCGGCGGCGAAGTGGCGCTGTTCAACATTCTTACCCATATCGGAGAGCAGGTTGATCCGCTCGTGATCCTGGCGGAAGAAGGGGCGCTGGCGGACCGCCTGCGCGAGAAAGGCATCGACGTCCGGATTATTCCATTGGACGAGAGCATCCGCAGCCGCGGGCGCAATACCGTCAATCTGGGCGCCCCGGCCGCCGCCGTGAAGCTGCTGGCTTATGGCCGGAAGCTTGCCCCGCTGCTGAAGAAGGAACGGGTAGCCTGCGTGCATACCAACTCTCTCAAGTCCGCGCTGTACGGAACGGTTGCCGCCAAGATGGCCGGCGTACCGCTCATTTGGCATATTCGCGACCATATTGGCGCGCCTTATCTGAAGCCGGTTGTCGCGAAAGCCATCCGGCTGCTCTCGCGTCTGCTTCCCAACGGCGTCATCGCCAACTCGAAGTCCACGCTGAGCGCGCTGGAGCTGCCCCGCTCCAAGAAGACGCTCGTCGTCTACTCCGCCTTCGCCAAAGCGATCGGCGGCACGGCCGGACGGAAAGAGCAGAAAGATTTCAACGTTCTGCTGGTAGGGCGTCTGGCCGAATGGAAGGGGCAGCATATTCTGCTGGAAGCGGCGAAGAAGCTGCGGGAGAACGGACGAATCAAGTTCTGGCTCGCGGGCGACGCTCTCTTCGGCGAAGACGAATACAAGAGGCAGCTCGTCTCGACGATCGAGCGGGAGGGGCTGACGAATGTAACCCTGCTGGGACATGTGGAGGACATTCAGGGACTCATGCAGCAGGCTGATTTGCTCGTGCACACCTCGATTACGCCGGAGCCGTTCGGCCAGGTGATCGTCGAGGGGATGGCGGCGGGACTGCCGGTGATTGCGTCCAACGAGGGAGGACCGGTGGAGATCGTTGTGCCGGGCGAGACCGGACTGCTCATTCAGCCGGGCGACCCGGAGATACTTACTGAAGCAATTAGCTGGATGGTGGATCATCCCCAGGAGAGGGAGAAGATGGCAGAAGCCGGAATCAAGCGGGTAAGGGAACATTTTGTAATCGAAAATACGGTTAAGGAGATTGTCGATTACTACAGAGGCTTGCTGGCGGGCGCCTGAAGGGGCCGGCGCAGAGCGGATATCCACTACGAAGCAAGCAGCCGCTTTTGACAAAAATTGCTCCATAAAATGTTGAGGATGATTCACATGAAAATTGCGATAGCGCATGATTACTTAATCCAGATGGGCGGGGCGGAGAGAGTGGTGGAGGTGTTCCATCACATGTATCCGGAAGCTCCAATCTTCACGACGGTTTTTAACGGAAGCCGCCTCACCGAGAATCTCAAGGACGCGGATATCCGGGCCTCCTGGCTGCAAAAAATTCCGGGAGTGAAGGCCAATTTTAAAGGGGTGCTGCCGCTTTATCCCATGGCTATTCGCGATCTGGACTTCCGCGGTTACGATATTGTCCTGAGCTCAAGCAGCGCGTTTATGAAGAGCATCCAGGTGCCCAAGCGTACGTTTCACCTTTGCTACTGTCATACCCCGATGAGATTTGCCTGGGATTATGACACGTACATGGAACGGCAGTCGAACTCGGGCCTCTTTAAAAGAGTGCTGAAGCTCTACATCCAGCAGCTTAAAATGTGGGATCAGCGGACTTCCAAAAATGTGAACCAGTTTGTGGCCAACTCTTCCGTCGTCAAGAGCCGCATTCAGAACTATTATCACCGGGACGCCGATGTCATCTTTCCGCCGATTAATACGTCGCGCTTTACCAGCTCAAGCTCGATTGGCGATTATTATCTGATCGTCTCAAGGCTTGTGTCTTACAAGCGGATCGATCTGGCGGTGGAAGCCTTCAACCGCAACGGGCTGAAGCTGATTATCGTCGGCGACGGTCCCGACCGGAAGCGGCTGGAGGGACTGGCCAGAAGCAATGTGAAGTTCCTCGGCCGTCTCGAAGACGAGGAGGTCACGGGTCTCATGGCCCGGTGCCGGGCTTATATTTTTCCCGGAGAAGAGGATTTCGGCATCACTCCGCTGGAGGCGAACGCGGCGGGCAGGCCGGTCATCGCCTACCAGGCGGGCGGGGCGCTGGACACGATAGTGCCTTATGTTAATGGAGTGTTCTTCAAGCGGCAGGAGGTAGACGATCTGCTCCGGGCGATTGCCGAGGTGGAATCGTATGCATGGGACGTCGGGGAAATTATGAAGCACGCGCAGAAATTCGATGAACAAACCTTCATGGTGCAGTTCAAGCAGTATGTCGAACAAGCCTATGTGAACTTTTTAAAAGGAGGATGATGATATGAATCTGGCGGTAATCGGCACCGGCTATGTCGGCCTCGTATCCGGCGTATGCTTTACACTTGGGGGTAACCGTGTCATTTGCGTGGACAAGGATGAGGACAAGATTGCCAAACTGAGACAGATGAAGTCGCCCATCTACGAGCCGGGAATCGAGACACTGATTGAGATGAACCTGAAAGAAGGGAGACTTCACTTCTCCTCCGATCTTCAGGAGTCGGTGCGCCGCTCGGATATCGTCATCCTCGCGGTAGGGACGCCTTCCCTCCCGAACGGCGAGGCGAACCTGCAGTACATCGAAAGCGCGGCGGCGGACATCGGCCGGGCGATGGAAGGCTACAAGATCATTATGACGAAATCGACCGTTCCCGTAGGAACTAACGAGAAGATTCGTCAGATCATCGCCGCGAACACCGGCTATCCGTTCGACATCGTATCCGCGCCGGAATTCTTAAGGGAAGGCTCGGCCATCCAGGATACGCTCCATCCCGACCGGATTATCATCGGTCTGGACAATCCGTCATTAGAGCCTGTCATGCGGGAGCTTCATCAAGGATTTACCGACAATATTGTCGTCACCGATATCCGCAGCGCGGAGATGATCAAATACGCGTCGAACGCTTTTCTGGCGACGAAGATCTCATTCATCAACGAGATTGCCAATATTTGCGAGAAGGTCGGCGCGGATGTGACCGAGGTGGCCGAAGGAATGGGCCTTGACCGGCGGATCGGCTCTTCCTTCCTCCAGGCCGGAATCGGATACGGCGGCTCCTGCTTCCCCAAAGATACGAAGGCGCTGATCCAGATCGCCGGTAACGTCGATTACGAATTCAAGCTGCTGAAGTCCGTGGTTGAGGTCAATCAGGGACAGCGGTTCATGATCCTCGCCAAGCTGCATGAATCGCTTGGAAGCTTGCAGGGCGCGAGTATCGGCATATGGGGGCTTGCCTTCAAGCCGAATACCGACGATGTCCGCGAATCACCGGCAAGGGAAATCGTAGAGGCGCTCGTAACGGAAGGCGCGCATGTGAAGGTCTACGATCCGATCGCGGCGGACAATTTCCGCAAGGAGTACAACCACCCGAACATTCAATGGTGCGCCGTGGCGGAGGAAGCGGCGTCCGGCAGCGACGCGCTCTGCCTGCTGACGGATTGGGGCGTGTTCAAGGATATCAATCTGCATATTCTGTCTGCGGGTATGCGCAAGCCGATCCTGATTGACGGCCGCAATGTCTACTCCAAGGAACAGATCGAAGGGACCGGGCTGGAATATTATTCGGTGGGACGCCCGCGAATGGGCGGACTCAGCGGCTATTCTCCGAGTGTGGCGGGGGCGGTATAACCGCTTCCTCCGGGACACGGCAGGGCTTTGGGTACAAGGCTTTCCGCAGCGCTCCTCAAGACTGCGTTATTGATATGGTGGAGATCTTCGATTAAGCAGCCGGTTGTTCACGGCCCTAGCATGACCATTTAAAGGGAGGGTACATTTATGAAATTGGTGCTTTTATCTGGCGGTTCGGGAAAACGGCTGTGGCCTCTGTCCAACGACTCCCGGTCGAAACAGTTTCTGAAGGTACTGGAAAGCCCGCTTGGCGAGCCTGAATCGATGGTCCAGCGGGTATGGCGGCAGCTGGGAGAAGCGGGACTCGCTGAATCGTCGTATCTTGCGACAGGGCGCGGGCAGGTGGAGATGATTCAGAGCCAGCTCGGCACGGACGTGAAGATTATTATCGAGCCCGAACGCCGGGATACCTTTCCGGCCATTGCGCTCACGGCGGTCTATCTGTATTCGGTAGAGGGCGTTCTGCCGGATGAGACGGTGGCGATTCTGCCGGTCGACCCTTATGTGGAGGGCTCCTTCTTCGGATCGGTATCGCAGCTTGAACAGGCGCTTGACGCCAGCGGCGCCAACCTGGCGCTGATCGGCGTCGTACCGGAGCTTCCTTCGGAGAAGTACGGCTACATTATCCCTTCGAGCGCTGAAGCCGGGGAGAATGGAGTGAAGCCGGTGAGCGGATTCCTTGAGAAGCCGGACCGTGCGCGTGCCGAAGAGCTGATTGGGCAAGGCGCTCTGTGGAACTGCGGGGTCTTCGCCTTCCGCCTCGGATATCTGCTTGATATTTTGCAGCAAAAAGGACTGCCTTTGACCTACGAGGAGCTGCAGAAGCAGTACAAGCTGCTCTCATCGATCAGCTTCGATTACGAGGTGGTTGAACGCGAGGACAAAATCGTGGTTCAGCCGTACGACGGATTCTGGAAGGATCTGGGCACCTGGAACACGCTGACCGAAGAGATGGCGAGCAATCAAATGGGCAGGGGCGTGCTGACCGAGGATTCCTCGACTAGCTGCCTCGTCAACGAGCTTGATATTCCGATCACGGTCATCGGCGCGGAGGATCTGATTATCGCCGCAAGTCCGGACGGCATTCTCGTCACCCGCAAATCGGAAAGTCCGCGCATCAAAGAGGTGCTGAAGGGCACCGAGCAAAGACCGATGTACGAGGAGCGCCGCTGGGGCCATTACCGGGTGATCGATTACGTCAAATACCGGGAAAGCAATGAAGTGCTGACCAAGCGGATTTTTATAGCCGAGGGGAAAAATATCAGCTACCAGTATCACCTCAAGCGCAGTGAAATCTGGACGTTCATCAGCGGGGAGGCGAGCATCATCCTTAATGAAAAGATGCACAAGGTCAAAGCGGGAGACGTTGTCCGCATACCGGAAGGAACGAAGCACAGCATTCTGGCCCTGACCGATGTGGAGTTCATCGAGGTGCAGACCGGATCGGAGCTGGTGGAAGAGGACAATATCCGCATTACGCTGGATTGGAAGGATATTGAGCTGCAGCAGTTCATTTCTTGAAAAAGCTGGGAATTACAGCCAAAACTAATTATTAACCGTTTTTCAGGGCAGAGAAACAGGTCTTCAGACCTATTTATTAAGGAAATGTGAAAATTGGGGTTCATGAATAATTGAATGACGTCGATATGTACGGTAGAAGGTTAAGCCTTCCAATACGACAAAGGCAAACCTATCGCGAGGTAGGGACGCAAAGCCATAGGGCCTCTTCATTTCAAGAGGCAGCCTGGTTACCGAAAGGAAGATGAATATTGAAAGCCCACCGTACGTATCGACTGTTCTTTATTATGCTCTCCCTCTGTCTGTTCCTTGCATCTGTCCTGCCCACGGGCGCAGGAAGCCTTTCCATTGCTTCGGCTGCTGCGGCTCCGGAGAGCCCGGTTAATCCCGATGCTTCTCCTGAAGCGGTTAAGCTGCTGAGCTACCTGTACTCCATTTCCGGCAACCGCATTATTACCGGCCAGCATGATTATCTTGAAAGTCCGGACGAGTTCAATAATAAGCTTCAAGTAACGAGCAGCAGATATGCGGCTCTCCATGGATACGAGCTTGGAGCGATTAACGGCCAGACGGACGGCGCTGTGACGTGGCTGCGGCAAAATGTCGTCAGCAGCGCCATCAAATGGCATAAAGCCGGCGGCATCGTCGCCATGACCTACCACGCGAACCTGCCCGGTACGACCTACAGCTGGGCGAATGTGCAGAAGTCGTTGTCCCAGGCCGATTTCGACAAGTATGTGACGCCCGGAACCACGGAGTACAACAACCTGATCACGGAACTCGACAAAGTGGCGGTATCGTTGAAAACATTGCGTGATGCCGGGGTACCCGTTCTGTGGCGTCCGTACCATGAAATGAACGGTGATTGGTTCTGGTGGGGCAAGAAGAAGAATTTTGCCGACCTGTGGGATATTATGTATGACCGTTTTGTCAATGTTCATAAACTGAATAATCTGCTGTGGGTATGGAGTCCGAACGCGCCGAACAGCTGGGCCGATCCTTACATCAAGACCTATCCTGGGGCGGATAAGGTAGACATTCTGGCGGCGGATATTTATAACAAGGATTTCAACCAGTATTATTATG
>NZ_ASSC01000029.1 GCF_000520735.1 Paenibacillus forsythiae T98 | reverse complement strand
GGCCCGCCGCTAACGGAACCGGCTGCGGCTGGAACGCCCTCATAGGGCAGAGCGCCTTTCAGCAGTACCGCCTTGACGGGCGTGCCGTCAGCGGCGTTAACCGTACTCACGGCGATCTGCACATCCTTGGTGCTGCCTGCGCGGTGCATTGCGGCGTCCAACGTCACGTCCTTGATGCTCAAGGCTCCGGCTGCGGTCAGCGCGGCTGTAATTTGCTGAGCCTCCGAGGTGGCCACCTTTGCCGTTCTGACATACAGCTTGCGGGCAGCCGTGTCGTAGTACCACACATCCTGGCCTGCATTCACGGCACTTTTCGAGTCAACCTCGGTCAATTCCTTGCCGTTCCGTTTGACGGAATAGACCGTCTTATCGCCCGCTCCGATCTTCACCTCGGAGGACCACACCCGCTGGTCGACCTTGCCGGTATAGCTGCCCTTCATCGCAGCGATATTCAGCGTTACTTTATCCTCCTGCGCACTCGCCTTGAGCTCGGTTGCCGCAGACTTGCCTTTTTCGTAATCATATGTCTTGCCGTCATCCTCGTAGAGCGTGAAGCTTGAGGCCGCTCCGCCGCTTGACGGATACACTTTGAGCGTCAGCTCGCCTGCCGGAGTCTGTTCGGAGAAGTCCTGCGCTTCTCTGACCGGAATGATGGCGCCTTCCTTCACCAGCATCGGAATGGTGCTCAGGTCCGCGCTGTACGCTATTTCCTTGCCGCCCTCAAACTGCTGGTCGGAGTTCCAGTCATACCAGGTTCCGTTTGGCAGATAAATCGTTCTCTCCGCCGCATTCTCCTGATGAACCGGAGCGGCCAGAATGGAGCCGCCGAACATCCACTCATCCTGAATGTTGTACACCTTGCTGTCACTCGCGTAATCCATGACAAGCGGCTTCATAAGCAAGGCTTCTCCGTCCGCCGTCTGCTTCGCCGTTGAATAAATGTACGGCAGCAGCTGGTACCGCTGCTTGATCGCTTTCGCAACCGAAGCCTCCGCCTCGGCTCCAAACGCCCACGGCTCCCTGATATTGCTCGGGTCGGAAGGATTGTCGCCCAGCGCCACATGCGACCGGAAGACGGGCATCAGCGATGCCGCCTGCATCCAGCGGGTGTACAGCTCCGGCGTAGGCTTGCCGTTAAAGCCGCCGGTATCGTTGGTGAAATACGAAATGCCCGACGCCGCCGCGCTTAAGCCGAGCTGGAGTTGATGAGAGAAGGATTCCCAGCTGGAATCGATGTCTCCGCTCCAGACGGTGGTGCCGTACTGCTGGATACCGGTAAATCCGGATCTTGCCAGCGTCCAGACCCGGTCGCCGGTATAGCTGCGCTGGCCGTTATAGAAAGCCTTTGCTTCATTAAGCGCATACACGTTGGTAATTTCTGCGGCGCTGCCTGCGGCAAACTGGTCTTTCACAGAATCGGTTGGCTGCTCCGGCTCGTTAAGGTCGATCCAGTAGCCCTTCACACCGGCATCATGCAGCTTTTTCACCTGGGCGCTGTACCATTTGGCCGCTTCGGGATTGGTGAAGTCGATCAGTCCCGCTTTGCCGTACCAGGCCGGATAAATGACGGTTTTTCCCGAGGCATCCTTGACAAAATACCCTTTGCGGTCGCCCTCTTTAAAATTGGAAGCCGTAACCTGGACGTAAGGATCGACGATGGTCACGATGTTGACGCCTTTTTGCTTCAGCTCATCCATGTTAGTCTTTGGATTCATGAAGTCCTGCTTCGGATCATCGTTCCAGGTCATATCGAAATAATGATTCTTCTTGGCCCAGTACACATCCAGCACCATGGAATCGAGCGGGATGTCCTTATCGCGGAAGGTATCGACAATGCCGTCAACCTCATTCCAGCTTCTGTAGCCGAATCTCGACTGCATATAGCCCAGCGTCCATATCGGCGGAATCGGAGCCGCTCCGGTCAGGGCAGAGAAGCTCTTCATGATGCTGTTCAGGGAACCGCCGTTGTCGCCAGCTATGAAATAGTAGAGCATTTCTCCATTCGGCGAGCTGAAGCTGTACTTGCTCTCATCCATGGCGCCCATGTCAAAGACCGCTTTCTCGTACGTGTTATCGAAATACAGGCCGTAACCCCTCGTGCTGGTAAAAAAGGTGCTGGAAACGTCGGATGTATTGCCGCCGTAGCCGCCGGTCATCGCATTGTCCATGACGACCTTCTTGCCTCTGCGGTCGAACGACTGCGCGTCGCGGTCCATGCCAAGCCCGAAGATATGTTCGTCCGGCGCAAGGACCATCTCGCTGTAAACGCCGGTATCTCCGTCATACCCGAAGCCTTGGCCGCCAACCTGCTCGGATAGAAGCTTCGTGTTGGCAGCGTCATAATAAGCCAGTCGGAACGGCGATTTATAGGCGCGCACACTCAACGCATCGGTCTGAATCAGAATATACCCGTCATCTTCCATATCCTTGACGGCAGGCGTTGCCGTTCCCTGCTCGCTATCCACAACAAAAGTGTCCTTCTTCGCAAACGTTCCGGTACGCTCCATCCATACCTTGGCCGTATCGGCCTTCACAAACTCCAGCTTCACCTTTGCGCTGCCTTGCGAATTCAGCACCACCGCCCGGCCGCCATCGGATACTTGATACGGATCGGTGTCCGAAAGACTGTTCATGAAGGTAACGTCCTTAAACTGCTGGTCGTTGTCCTTCTGCAGCTTGAAGTCGTCGATATCCAATCGGCTCCCCGCGTTGCCCTCGGCAAGAACGCCGACCTTGACCACTTCGTTCATGGACAGCTGGATATTCGGCAGCTTCAGCTCCGCAAAGTCCGCTCCGGACGGAATATCCAGCTTCTTGATGCCGCCGGAATAGCTTACATAGACCTCGGCCTTGTCAAAATTCCCGGTGCTGCGGGTCTTCAGCGACAGCTGATACAGGCCGTCGGCAGGCGCATTGCGGAACTGCCAGATATCGGAGGAATAGTCGCTGTCCCCGCCGATTCTGGCGAAGGCGCTATCTCCGTCTCGGACAATCGCCTGATGCGTCATGTTCGTTCGGCTCCAGCCGGTGAAGCCTTCGTCAAAGCCCGGATTGTACAGGCCTACGAGCGGAGCTTCCGTCACCGCTTCACCGGATGTAAATTTTACGTTGTCGATCTGCATGGAAGTGTCCGCCTTGGGCGCTTCAATAATGAACTTGACCGTAGCCTCCTGCTCCGTTATATCCGCTTCGGCCTTGAATTCCTTGTACTCAAAGTCGCCCGCTTCCCATTTCGTCTTGCCTGTAGATGGAACCCCATCCTTCAGGCTCGGCGTAAGATCAACGGCCACATCATCCTTGCCGGGCTGGGAAATGACCATTTTCGCCGTTCCGCCCGCAAATGTCGGGTCCAGATGCGGCATCAGCTTGACCATGGCGGACAGCGTATAATGCCCGTTCTTCAGACTGGCAATCTTCTGCTGCGAGGTCGCCTCTCCCCCGGCATCCGGTGAATAGAGGTACTGCTTGTGGCCCTCAAAGGCATCATTGGTGTCCACGCCATGCCATATCGTAGTGCCGTGCGTATCCACGATCCAGCCGCTTTCATTGCCCGCTTCAAAATCTCCGTTAATCAACTGGCCGGTTCCGGAGCTGAACGAAATGGAGTCGATCCGAACGGAACCCGCACTGTTCTCCGGCTGCTTGAGGGTGATCAGATTCGTTCCTTTTTTCAGGGAAACCGTCTGTTCCGCGCTGCTCCACTGATCCCAGTTGCCTTGGCCAAGACTCTTGAAAATGACGGTATCCGAATCCGCTCCGCCGCCCGCTTCGTCCTCAACAGACACCGTCAGCGGGCTGTCCGCTTCATTGCCATTGGCGTAGCGGATATTCAGCGGGTAATCGCCGTCCTGCGGAACACTGACCGCAAAGGTCAGCTTGGCGCCTTGCTCAGCCAGCCCGCCGATATAGCCGAAGCCCTGGTATCCCGCCGCATCATTGCCGAAGATTGCCCCGCCCTGGTACGCGGCCACTTCCGCCTGATACGACTTGGAAGCCGTCTTCGGAACCAGCTTGAGCACGACCGTGTCATGCGGTTCGAGGGTCTTCGAGTAGACCTTCTTATATCCAAGGTCCTGATGCTTCCAGATATCGCGCACATACGCTCCGTCGGCCAGCCCAAGCTCCTTCGCGAAATCCATAGTGAGCGCTTTGGCTTCGTCGCTGCGGTTGAACAGGGCAATGGCCCACGTTCCATCCGGAAGCTGACCGGCCCAACGCTCGCTGTCGCGGCTGGCATTATTCTTGTAATGCTCACCCGAATAGTAAATCGGCTTGCCGGCCAAGCCCGATTTGTTCAGCTCGATCAGTTCGGGATTCTGATAGAACCTGGCGTTATCCCCGATGGTGTCGTACTGGTCGGCAATTGTAATCGGCGAGCCCGCGATCGCGAACAGGGACAAGGCGGTCTTCCGCTCGTTGTCGGCATATTGGCCGCTGTAGGTGTTCAGGCGCAGGAAGTCGCCGTCATTAATCATTGAGCCGCGGCCGGAAATATCGGAGAATCCCGTGAATCCCTGGAAGGAGTTAGCCCACTGCGACCAGCCGGGGGTCCAGTTCTGCCGCCGTCCGCTGGTATGATCCCAGCCGCCTCCGAATACGTCCTCGTCAATGCGGATCATATCGCCGAACTGCTGCTCATATTGGGCATGGCCCTTCAGGTCGGGCATAACGAGACTCAGGAACACATGATTGTCGGCGGAGGCTTCATCCATCCACTGAAGCGCTTTGGCATATTCCGTGTCCGAATTATGGCCCGTTCCGATTTGGCCGAGACCCTGATCGTAGCCCGATTCATACCAGGACAGGAAATCGACGCGCAGGAAGGAAGCGCCCTGCTCAGCCAGGAACTTCACATAGCCTTGAAGGTATTCTTTCGCACCCTTCTTGTTGACATCCAGCCAGTACAGCGCCTGGTCCGCGCCCTGTCCGCCGTCGAAGCGGTCGCCGTTCAACTGCTTGCCGTTGCCGAGATTGTACGGCTCCGTCTTGATGAGGCTCGCTACCGGAATCTGCTCGGTGCTGCCGTCGTCATTTTTTACCGTAACATGGTATTTGTCGGGATGCTTCAGCACCTCGGGGGTGACCCACAGCGGATTATAGTAAATCCCGAGCTTCATGCCTTTGCTCTTGATGTAATCCGCCCAGTATTTCCAGGTGTGTCCGCCTGGATAAAGCTCCGATGGATAGCCCTGCCAGTCGTTCGGCCCGGCCCATTTGACCTCTACATCATCCACATCGATTCCCGCGCTGGTTGACTTGCCCTTCGGGTCAGCTGCGAATTCCAGGTTCAGCGAACCCGAGGTCACATCAACCTCAATGGAATAGTCCGTCCAGCTTTGGCTGCTCACCGTTTTGGCCAGAGTCGCCTGCGGAACCGCTGAATTGTAGCCGTTAACCCGGAAGACGGCGGTCGCTCCATTTTTAATCATGTCATCCTTGGTCTTGGCTTTGGCTTTCACCACATATTTGCCGTTCGGCAAATCAACGCTCTGCTTGACGGTCTGAACCGTATTCGGATCATTCGACCAGGTCCACAGGGATTTGTCTGTGCCGCTCTCATTATCGTTGTTGGTTCCGTGAAGGAAGCCCTCGCCGTATGTCCAGCCCACGGAATCGCCCTGCTCAAAGCCGCCGTTCACCGCATGGTTCGAGGTGTCCGTCTCATCCGCAACTCTTTCCAGCTTCACATCGTCGAGGTCCAGCCCGGCGCTTCTCTTGGACTTGGCTAAAGCGTCATAGGAAAATTCAAGAGATACGCTTGGATTCGTAATATTCAGCTGGGCGCTGTAATCCGTCCAATTCTCATAAGTAATCGCGGTTACCGTTTCAGCCTCCGGGTCGGCGGCGTCATAGCCCTTGATCTTCATAAATGCCGGAACGCCATCCTCATACATTCCATTCTTGGTCCTCGCCTTGGCGCTCAGCCTGTACAGGCCCGTATGCTCCAGATAAACGTTCTGGCTGACCGTCTCCTTATGGGGATCATCCAGCCAAGTATACAAGGAATCATTGCCGTTGTCGTTGTTGCGTCCGTGGGCCGCCGGTCCGGTAAAAGTCCAGCCCTTGGTCTCGGGATCGCTGAAATTGCCGTTGACCACTCCGTATACGGGACCCGTGTTCCCATCTTCCGAACCTAACGGATCGGTCATCCATTTATTGTTATGCGACACAATATAACCGTTCTCATTTAATAGCGTGGCCCCTTCAATCCATCCGTCCGTACTGACCATATCATAGCCATACGGCTGAAAATTCTCCGCCATCCAGTCAATATTCGCCTTCCAGCGGTCTTCCGGCATGAATATATTTTGGATCCACTGATGCTCGTACGTGATCCAGTACATCGGGCCGGAGCCTTTTCGGGTAAACTCGCTGTCCCGCGCCATTACGGACCCCGAGCCGAAGGCCGGCACGATCAGGCTTAATGCCATAATCGAGGCCATCACTCGATGTAAACGTTTTCTATTCTTTTTTTGCATCCCCTAGTGTCCTCCCATTTGGAATAGAGTGGATATCGGCATAACCAACCATGGCACCACGTCCCGCTGCGGAATTCACCTCCTCAACCAATCCATTCGAGCCAGCTTTATCCCTTCCCCCGCGCTACATCTTCGCCGCCTTCACCAGCTTCACCCAAGCCTCCGTCAATTCGTCAAGCACCTGTTCCCTGGTCTTGACCTGCGCCACATATTCCTGAAACAGCGCTCCAAGCTGCGTATCGAAGCCATCCGGCCAATAGCCCTGAACCCAGGGATAAATCTTGCCCATGTTCAGATAGCGGATCGTTTCCCGGGCAAGCTGGCCGCCCGGCGCCGCTCCTCCCTTCACGACCGGAACCTCGCCGTGCCATCCGTATTGCCTGATATAATCGGTAACGATGTAATCGAGAAATTTCCTGGCTTCCTCTATATGTCTGGAGCTGTTGCTGATGCGAAGGAGCACGGAGGAATCGACCATCAGCCTCGCTTTGGAGGGATCGTCTCCGACCGGTTCCGGGAAGAAGCCGAGCATGGCGGATGGATTCGCTTTCAGCATATCGCCTTCCGACCAGTTTCCGTTATGGACCATAGCCGCCTTGCCCTGGGCCACCAGAGCAAGTCCTGTTCCATAATCCGTCTCAAGCGGCTTGTCGCTGCCGTACCTGACCATCAGATCAATCATATCGAAGGTCCTGCCAAACAGCGGCAAATCCCTAAAGGTCTTGGTTCCTTCGGAAATTTCCTGCGCCGTCTTTGCATAATCGCCTTCTTCGGCCGCAAAAGCTTGGGAAGCGATATGCTTAAACACCCACCACTCCTTGAAGGAGTTGGCGAATGGCGTGATCCCTTTGGCCTGAAGCCGCTTGGCCGTCTTCTCCAGTTCGGTATAGGTGGCAGGCAGCGTGTCAATGCCGGCATCGGCGAACACCTTTTTGTTGTATATGAAGCCGTAAGATTGGATGCTGACGGGCACCCCGTATATTTTTCCATCCAGCCTGGCGACCTTCAGGGCGCTGTCTTTAATCTGATCCAGGAATGGCTCGCCGGTTAAATCCACCACGATGTCCTTGTACGTCCGGTTCGCCATGTAGCCCTGAGTCATGAAGATATCCGGCACATCGCCGGAATTCAGCTTCGTCTTGAGGACCGAATCGTATTCGTTTGAAATCAGCTCCGTTTCTACCGTAATCTCAGGATGCAGGGCGTGATACTTGTCGGCCATGTCATGCAGCTGCTCGGACAAGCCCTCGCCAAAGGTGAACATTTTCAGGACAACCGGCCGGACCTCGCCGCCTGCCTCCCTGGATTCCGCCGAATATTGGCCGCCTCCCAGGCAGCTTGTGAGCGCAGCCGTCATCAGAATCAAGCCCATTGCGACGAATACCGGTTTCTTCTTCATTCCGAGGCTCCTTTGTTCAGGCTCCACGTAAACGTTTAAGGTTCCTCTATGACAGAATAACGTGAAGCCGTTCCGATTGAAATGTACAAAAATGAAGGGTTTATAGGAATATCCTGAACTCGAACATCATTTGCGCAGCTGCTTCCGGATAAGGATCTTGTCAGCAGCTCAGATGCTCTTTTTCGATTGCAGCGTCAGGCTCCGGTATTCGCTTGGCGACAGACCGGTGTATTTCTTGAAGGCTTTGCTGAAATAGGCGTTGTCGTTAAAGCCGACCTTGCTGGATACCAGCTGGATTTTGATGGATGGATCATCCAGCAGCTCCTTGGCCCGGTCCATCCGCACCTTGAGCACATATTCGTAAATGCCGAAGCCGAACTTTTCTTTAAAGAGCCTGGAGAGATACTCCTTGCTTAAATAATACTGCTCCGAGAACATCGCCAGATTGATATCGGTAAAAAAATGGTCGTCGATATAGTTCTTGATGCGAATAATGTTGAAAGCCTCCGAATCCTTGAGTCCAGTCTGAATTCTGTCGAACACCAGCGAAATGACGCGAAACACAAACCCGCGGAAATCCTCGAACGAGGGGTGGACAGGAGCGGTTCCACAGGACACAGGCTTACAGGGCGAATCTGCGGCGATGCCAAGCTGAACCGTAATATCCTCGATCATCAGGATAAACTCGGCGGCGGATTTTCTCGCGTCGTCCATGCTGAAATAACCGGTCTGCTGGATAAGATCAAAGTACCCGTTCATAATGCCCCGGGTAAACTCGATATTCCCACTCTCAAATGCGCGGAGCAGCAGCTCCTTTTTGTTCATAATAGAATACATTTCAGCTTTGCGTCCGGCCTGAATTTCCGTGAGCACCCGGTTCCCGGATTGAAGAATGTTAATGCTGGACTTGATTGCGCAGGCTTCATAGTAGGATTCTCCGAGCTGTTCAAAGGAAGCTGAGAATCCGCCAATCCCGGCAATGGCAACGAAGCCGAACAGGGTCCGCAGGGAATGGAGCATTTCCGTTATTTTCGCGGCGCTGAAGACCTTGGGGTCCGGTCCAGTACCCATTTCCAGCACGGCAATAATTTCATGATCGGTCTTGTAGCTTCGGAAGCTGAAGCCCTGGCTCCAGGGAGCGCAGCATTCGTCAATCATATTCGTTAACGCGAAATAGCAGGAGAAGGAGTCTCCCTTAAACCTGGAGGCGCACACCTCGTCAAAATTAAGAACCTGAACAATGGCGCAGCCGTACAGCACATGCTGCTTCGTTATGGAGGTCAGCCGCTTGTAATCTTCAAGAATAGGAGGATGGATGCGGTCGCCGTCGATAATCATGGTCAATAGCTTTTCTTTAAAAAGAGGCATAGACAGATTGCTCATCATTCGCTGCTGCTGCTCCAGCTCCCGGACCTTTCGTTCCTCTTCGAGCTGGCGAACCGCCTCGGATAAGGCCCGGTTCAGCTCCACCTTATCGATCGGCTTCAGCAAATAGTCCAATACCCGGCAGTGGATCGCTTGCCTGGCGTATTCAAATTCGTCGAAGCCGCTGATGATGATATATTTGACTTCCGGGTGCCGGGCGCTCGCCCTGCGCAGCATTTCCATGCCGTCCATGACAGGCATCCTGATATCAACCAGAACGATGTCAGGCTTCCACGCCTCCAGCATCTGGAGTCCTGTCTGGGCTTCCGGCGCCTCCGCGATTTCGGATACTGCAAGCTTCTCCCACTCTCCGGCGAGCCTGATCGCCGTCCGGACAGGGCGCTCATCATCGACAATCAACACCTTATACATGCCAAGATCCCTCCCGTTCATTTGCTTATGGGCCAATTTCTCCAGCCTTCACAGGAATGATGATTTGTACGGATGCTCCTCCCTCCGGGAGATTGCGAATTTCCAGCCTGGCGTCGCTATGAATCAGCAGCTTTAATCGCTCGGACAGGTTCTTCAGCCCGATGCCTCCCTGCTCGCTCATCCAGTTCTCCTTCAATAGCAATTGCTGAAGCTCTCTAAGCCGGGCCTCCGGGATGCCTGGACCGTTGTCGCTTACCTCAATGATCGCCCGTTCATCCGAACAATAGCCCCGAACTCTGATCAGGACGGGGTCCAGGGTCTGCTCCAGAGCATGCTTGATCGAATTCTCCACCAGAAGCTGCACGGCCATTTTGGGAATAGGGACTCCGAGCATCCTTTCTTCCAGCTCGATTCTGACGGATAATCTTTCGCCGTACCTGGCCTGCTGAAGCATCACATAGCTCTCGGCATTATTCATTTCCTGGGCCAGATTCACATGGTCGCCGGTCCGGATCGAATATCGTAAAATATAAGCCAGCGCCTGCACCATCCGGTCAATGTGATCGACTCTGTGAACCAGCGCCTCCGTGGAAATGGTCTGGAGAGCGTTATACAAGAAATGCGGATTGATCTGCGCTTCAAGCGCCTTCATGCGCGCGGTCTTCTCGCCCAGCTTGGCTTTGTACTCCTCATTGATCAGATCGTTGATCTTGGCGACCATCGTGTTGAATTTTTTGGACAGGTAGGCGATCTCGTCGTTGCCGTTGACTTCAATCATCACATCAAAGTTCGCTCCGCCCACCTTTTCCATCTGCTTCGACAGCTGCTTCAATGGTTTTGTAATCGCTTTCGTTACAAGAGTTACAAGCAATGTGCCGATCAGCAAAAAGACCAGCCCAATGACGAACTCCAGATTTCTCGTATTTTGGGCCCGCTCGTTCAAGGCTCTCGTGGAGATCAGCTTGACCAGCTTCCAGCCATCGTCCGGCGATACTGCGTACGTGACCAGAAAATTCTCCTTGCCACTGCTCCAGCTCAGATAGCCCTCCGGCTTCGCCCAGTCAATGGCCCCCAGCAGCCCGGCTTCATTGCTTAGCATCTTCGTGTTGCTGTTATAGAAGGAAGTATTGTTCCGGTCAAAAATGGCAAGCATCTCGCCGTTCTGTTCAAGAACATCGTTGATCATTTTGTCCCTGTAGGTCGAGTTGAGCGTAATGGACACCATGCCCAGAGGCCTCTGGCTAGGTATATTAATGAGCGCCCTGTGAAAAGTGAAAAACAGCGGTTTGTTCTCTATATTATACGCCCAGGACGACTGTAACGGCGGCTGGATGCTCCGAAACCTGTTGGCTCTGGAGCTTGCCTCCTTGTACCACGAGTTCGATGTGATCTGCTTCGGGTAACCGACCTCCAGCTTCGGCGGGTCCATCAGACGTGACAGGCTATACTCGGCCCCGGTCCGCGGAATAAACAGGGAGACGGCGGCGATGTCTCCGCTGGAAGAGAAGAACAGGTTCCTTAGCTGGTTCTCGATATAGAGACGGCTGGAGAAATCCTCCTCATCGCCCATCAGCGCCCCCATAAAGTTGTCATCCCGCCTGAATGACAGCGACAGCGCGTCAATCTGCGCCACATAGTTGTCCAGACCCTCATTCATATGCTCCAGCTCTTTAGCCGTATTCGAGATATAATTGTCCTTGATAATCCAGGTGGTCCGGTAATAGGAGACGGTGGCAAGCACCAGAATCAGCACACAGACAATGAGCGAAAAAGCCAGTCCGAGCTTATTCCCCAGCTTGCGGGTATATCTCCTGAACAGATTCAGCAGAAAGCGCTCCATCCCATCACCGCCGATACCCATAATGAAGACGATTTCAAGATAAGTTAATAGTATCACACCTGATTTGAGGGCTCTATTATAAAAAGGTACAAAAAATCCCTCCGGCGTTGTTCGCGAAATACCCGGCAGTTCCCGAAATCTGCACTTCTCCGGAAGGAGTTCCGCGTCAGCTTGGCGAATAATTACCTATATATTATAGAAGAAAATATTATGGAAGAAAGGCGGAGCACACGAATTATGCGTCATTTAGATACGGACATGGAACTGTTCACCGCCGCTCTCACGCAGGTTCGCATCATCATCCGCAAAAAGGACGGACCCGTAGTGAATTGCGGAGGTTCCATCCAGCGCTATACACCGTTTACTGTGAAAATTGCAGGATTATCCTACATAAGAAGCGAGTTTGATTTTGTGGTTTATTCACCGAGGCGTTGACTGGCTGGCAGCGGTCTTTAATACTTTATTTTATTGATTCTGAACAGCACAAAGCAGAGCAAATAGACAAAATTTGTAATGCCGAACATTAGAAAAATCCCAGGGGTTAACAGCATATACATACTATATGGAAAGCTCCAGATGAATGAAATTAACAGGATACTGCTTCTGTGTAAGAATAGCCCAATCGCAAATACTATGCCCGGAAGCATCAGCATGCCCAGCGTAATATACATGCTAACCTTATCCATTCCTTCAAAATAGGGATTCAACCAAATTAAAATAACCGAAAGAACAAGGGTTGCCGCGCTCGCCATATAACCGATTAGTTTAATATATTTCATATTATAAGGGTTTTTGGGTCTGCTCGATTATTTTATTCATCTTCATGCTCAGACTCCATTTCCGGGCGCCTTACCCACTTAATTTCTCTATCTTCAAGATTAGTCTGTACTCTTCAAAGTAAATGTTTCTGTCTGATTATCCCATTCCACGGTAACCTCTATCACCGAATTCTTGGTTTCAAAGGCTCCATTCCCGGAAGAAGTCGACACGAACCGCTTGTCTGTACTCCCCGTATCAAAAGTCTGATCCTCGCTGCCCCCGATAGCAGTTCCCTGATATTTGTATTTCAAATGTCTTAAGCTCTTCAGGTCCTCAAGTTCTCCTTTATACTCCAGCACAAAGGTGTGTTTTGAAGAGGTTTCATAGGTTGTTGATTTCTCATCGTTCTTGTTGTACCTCTCCTCCGTATGCACTTGCAGTTCTCCTGTCCAGTGTGTGCTTTCACCCTTAAGACTAAAATCATTGAATACTTCACTATGATTGGTGCATGCTGTCATCATCAGGATGAATACAAAAGCGAATGATAAACCTGTAATTTTTTTCATGAGTTGCCTCCTTAATCCTTATATCCTACCATTAGAAATCGCTTGGTTGTGTCGTCAACCGGGTCAAAAGGCTTTCCATCCCATGTTGTCATTTCAATACGATCAAAACCGGCGGCAAGCAATAACTCTTTGGTACAATGGGTATTCACTGTTTTGGAATGGATATACCTGATGGTGATCTCGTCCGTATGCGTATTGATATAGATTTCTTCATGTTCGATAGTTGAGGTGGCATGATTATACTCGTGGCGGATTAATTTATAGATCCCTTCTTCAAAAGTCCATGTTTTGTTAAAAATATATCTTTGCTTATACTTGCCAAAGTTCTCGTTCCACATTTCGTAGATGAACATTCCTCCGCTTCGCAAAGAACGAAAGATGTTTCGAACCGGTTTAGCTGTAATTTCAATGGGGTCAATCCATGTCGCAATATCAAATTGTTCCTTGAAGTCCAGGTGGTTGATATCTTGAACCCTATAGCTGGCATTGGTAAAATCACGGTTGTTATACGCAGATTGTTCAATGAACGTTTCGGATAAATCTACACCGGTTACATTGTAGCCTTTGTCTAACCATACTTTATGATATCTGGATAAGCCGCATGCAATATCAATAATGTCTTTGCCTGAAGGTTGGAAGACCGACAGCATTTGAGAGGCTATGCCTATCTGCTCATCCTCTTCATCAAATCCCCAATGAATGTACCCTTCATCGAAATCCTTCTCACCGTAGCGCAGCATAGGTTCCCTATGGATTTTCATTTTTTCTCCTTGTATTCTACAACTAATATGTGCTCATCAATATCATCTCGGCCCAAATAATCGGCTGACAACCATTCATAGTATGTTAATCCCAGTTTCTCTGCCACTGTGTACGCCGGCGGCTGTTCCATATTAAAAGTTTCTTCCCCTACATCAAACAACGATTCGATACCTTCTGCTGAGTTCCCCTGTTCCATAATTAATTCTGTAAGAACATCGATATTAAATACACTTTTTTCTATTTGAATTTCGTCTGTCCAGCCGCACGCATATTCAAAAATCAAATCGTCCTTCCTGAAAACCCGCAGCTCCCACCCATGATCTTCGGCAAATATGTAATGGACTAATATACCCGGATTTTGTGAAATAACGGATTCGTCAATATCAAAAGCAGATCCTTCCACAACAAAGGTAACCCACCCATTTTGGGCTGGAAATACATACCCTTTATTGTTAGTTTCCTTAATCAGATTAACTACGTCCTGCTGGTTGTCTGTCCTTAAATGATAACTTTCACTAAATTCACTCATGAACATGCTCCTCATCATCAATCTAGTCTCTCTCCATAGGGGCTTATATCTTTCGCTGTAAAAAAATAATTCAAATACCATGATACATCATTACTCTCATATCCTGCTAGTGCCCATCTTAGTGAAGACACATTCGCATAGAATCTGGATCTATCTATAAATGATTCGATATTATCGTTATCGTAGTACCTGCCTATTTTCTTAATAAATCCCTCTCCAAGAGTATCCAGCACAACACTGATATCATGAGCAGGATCACCATAGCCCGACACACCAAAATCAATGATTCCAATAACTCGGTTTGACTCTTCGATAATGTGATAGGGAGCTAAATCCCCATGAATTAAAGCAGGACGGTAATCAAGGAAATTCTTGTTGTCAAATATAGGACTAAAGATATTTTGGATACAATCAATGACATAACTCTTCATGCGCGGGAATAGATTGGTTTCGATTCTCGAATATAAATCCTTATATGAGTCCCGAGTTCCATTGCCAGGAAACGCGCTTATATTATTCTCTTTAATTATATCCATGGGGATGGAATGCAGCTGAGATAAAAAAACACCCAGTTGTTGAGCGAGCTGCTCCTGAAGGTCTTCACTTCGCTTCAGAATACGATTCCGATAAATCGGGTTCCCCTTAATGTATGAATACTTTGAGATCCCGTCATCAAGGATGTCTAAATTTGGCACTGGCATACCAACAAACTGCTTCACAATTTGAAGCACCTTGTATTCGTTATTTAAAAGACCTTTACTAAAATCATGTTTTGCAAATCGAAAAACAACGCTATCATTTATGATAATTACATCATTATGCAGACCATCCGTAAGATTAGCCTGAATATCTTTCATTTCAATTTCCGGGTATTTGCCCTTAATGTAATTGATGTATTGTGTTTTTTTGTCCTCCATGATTTCTTACCTTAACCTCCTAATTACATCGTTTAAATTTCTTACCACATCATGTTTTTTGCATGTCATTTTATTATAGAAATACAGCTTCCAGTCTCTGGATAATACAATAGAGCGAATTCCAAGCTGCTCCGCCCCGTCACAGTTCCTTACGTTATCATCAATAAACAAAACCTCATTTGGGGACATATTCAGTTCTTCGAGGGCTGCCCTGTACATTAACTCATGGGGTTTGGATACTCCTATTACTGAGGATATAATGAATGACGAAAAATAATCCCGCAGCCCTGCCCGCCTAAATACATTATCTAATGACGGCCATGCATCTGATACTACAGCCAGCTTATATGTTCTGCTCAATTCGGGTATTAACTCAATTACATCTGTATAGAACTTATATTTTTCGTAATTATATACCAAATCAGTAGCGATCAATTTTATCAAATCATCCGTCAGACCCAATTCAGACAATTCATCTGAAAATATTCGATAGTATTCAGCAAAATGATAAAACTCTTCAGCTTCATTTCTAATCAAATTTTGTTTGGAAATATAAGCGTTTGCATTATGGAATGCCCGGTCTCTAGACTTTTTGTCTATAGATCTGAACTTCTTATCATCAATAAAGTTAAAAAAGTTTGGAGTTATAAACCAATGCCCTGTTCTCGGTCCATTTAGTACCCTGCCTGAATCGAATAATATCGCTTTGATTTCTTTGCCAGAAGTTCTATAGCTCATAACAATCCCCTTTAATAAGTGATGATATAGATTCAGCTTGTTTCACTTACGGGTCAGTTTGATTAGTACGCTTGCTCAACACTTTCAGTATTTTATCATTTTGTAGGAATTTAATATCATTAGACTCTTTAAAGTCTTGCAGGCTCTCCATTCTAATTTTGCCATTTCACTTGGGGGCTCCCATTCAATCTGCCATCCGCCATCTTCATCTTGCTGGAACTCCAGGACTTTCAAATGATCTTGCACCGTTATATTTGAAAAAAGACTTCTACAGTAAGAAGTTGGTGATGGTGAAAATTCTAGCGGGGAAAGTCCATAACTCCGGGAAGTGGCATCCAATTGAAAAAATCTAGCTTCAAAAAGTTCTTTAGACAACTTATCAAATAATCCTTTTACATAATCGGTTTGAGGCAAACTTTCAAGAAGACAAAATGCGGTTAAAATTGTATGTGCATCATCATATACCTTGGAAGAAATGTCATTCAAACATACTTCAGTTGCCTTATCAAGCCAAGGATGTTTTATTCCTTGCCACTTTAGAAGTCCGACCAATCCAGTAAGCCTGCTAAACGATGGCTCTATTGAGAGTGGATTATTCCAATGTTGCGCTCTAGGATAGTTAACAGACAAAGGATATATTGTCGGGATTCCAGTGTTTAGATCAGCATGATAAGACACATAATCACATGCCTTTTGAGAAATTTCAGTATCTTTAATGTTGCAATCATATAAGGTTTTTAAAGCAAATTCCATGTATAGTGGTTGACTATCCGGTGTTCGTAAATCAGGTTCAATTGCATTGCCAAATCCACCATCATCATTCTGATACGCTTCTATTGCATTAAGAATGTTGTTCTTTGATCCGCCTTGAAAAATATATTCAAATATCCTCCTCTCCAATAATCTTCCATTATTCCAAATGAAATTTGCTGCTTTCTCAAAATTCATTTCTTCTCCTCCTTAAAAGCCTGCTCGTTTCACATAGTGTCTTTACAATGCCAGTGAAAATACTCCATATAGACAATTCTTTATACACTATTTTGAACTAAACAATTGAATATACTTCTTTACATCCTCCCTGAATTTTTCAGTATAATTATCCCTTGTATAATCTTTTATCACTTTTCTCCAGAACAAGATGGCCGGAATGTTAGTTTCCATCTGGGCAATTTTCCAATTCGCTTTGTACATCTCAATTGCTTTGATTGCAGCAGCATACCCAATACCACTTCTTCTGTATTTCTTCATAATCATAAAATCATAAATAACATGTGTTGGATCTGGATCTATATCTAAATTCTCAAGAAGCACAATTATAAATCCGACTGTAATTCCGGAAACTTCTATGAAATAAGGATGCCATCTGTGATCTCCTTCCCAAAAGAAATTAATATTTACATCATATCTTCCATCTTTATTAATATCTTGGCTTGTGAATTCACTAAAATCGTAATGGTACAGCTGATACAGATTCGATAAGATGTTTTTTTCTTCTGATTTTACTGGAACAAGTTTAATTTCAATAATGCCTCCTACAAAGTCGTCCGGATGAACTCGCTTCCTGCTTCGACTGGACCATGGAGAATAATCGACGCAGCCTGAATACGGTGTTATCTGATGGATACGCTCTCATTAAAATAATTTCCAATTACCTATGCCCAGGGCCGTGAGGCCCGCAGCTTAAATGCTATGTTATATGAAGGATCTGTCGTTTTTGAAATCGCTCAGTCTATTTTCTTCCTTGATTATAATAGGGTATTTCTATGTTTTTATTTATTAGTATGCTTATTCCTTCTTCATAATACGGCATCAATTGTTCTGCTTCATCAATGTCTTTCCATGCGATCTCAGTTATTTCCTCAGGTCTTTCGATCCGTTCGTGACCATTTATTATCTCGCCTTTAAAAGTAAAAAACACAGCATGCTCCTGCCTGTCTTCAAAAATGCATTCATTAACTGCAATTATACCGAATACATTCACTTCATATCCAGTTTCTTCTTTTGCCTCTCTGATTGCAGCTTGTTGTAGTGTCTCTCCTTGTTCTACCGCTCCCCCTGGTAAGGTCCAACTATTATTGTCTTTATTCTTTACCATTAAAATTTTAGTTTTGTTTTCTTTAGTTATTAGTGAGTAGGCTACATCAACTCTTTTCAAAGTTACATCCCCTTTAGTTTTTTTGGCTCATCTTGCAGATAACGTTTAGGCACTCCTGAACCCTTCTGCAGACCAAGGGACCGACAGGTCCCACATATGTCAATATCCAGACCTATTTTGTTCCAATTTATTTCTTCATCCTTTGTAATGACCTCTGCTACAATTAATGTACAGTAGAGATCACAATCATCCGGACACATCAGAAGCGGAAGGATTTCCGGGTTCCTGGTCGATCGGTAACGAGAATGAACGAGTCTTTTTTCTTCTTCAAAACTTAGCCAATCGATCATTGCTGGAATTAGTCCTAGATAGTGATCATTCGGGTACAAGTCATGCAGCCTTACATCCAAAGCCATTCCATCAATTATAATGGTGTAGTGTTCATCTTGTATGTATTGGCTTTTATGTTTTTCTACTTTGATGTGATTAAATACGATAATCACCTCGATTTCATATATAGGTTTCAGGTATTGCACATAACGTTGCTGTATTCACGAACCCTCACCGACTTAAGGCCACAAGACAGACGCGATACGCTTAGTCGATCCAGGGTCTGAGTCCGCTTCCTAGATAATTCCTTAGGCAGAGGCCGCAGCGTGAATGTAATATTAACTGATGTTCCGGCCTTCCTTGTAATACACTATGTCCCATTTCTTAAATAGATCTTTTAATTCCTTTGAAGTTTCACTAATGAAGCTCTTTATTTTATCGGTTTTAAAATAGAAGGGTTGGATTTGGGGTTCATTCTGAAGATCTTGCAGCCCTTTAACTTTAAGGTTCCTATACAGAGTCACTTCAAGCTGCGTAACAAAGGGATTTATCGTATAACCTTCAGCCTTAATAAGTGATGTAAATATTTTTTGTGTGTTCTTCATTAATCTCATAAGTTCAAACTCTACTTGGCTAACTTCTTGGTTATAGGTCAGCCGGATTTTTCCTTTCACCTGTATAGGCTTTCTCATAATCTGAATAAACGGTATCCGTCCACCTTGCATCTGCATAAATATGCGAAAAATAGCCTATTACAAAGTCCTTCCATTCCGGGTCCGATCGCTTTAGTAAATATTCCTGGCACTTCTCCATAAACATTTCTTCAGCTGGTAACTTATCGTTATGTACGAGATGAGTTGCTCCTTTTTCTTCCCTGGCGATTTGCCCCCTTATATGTATAGCATCTGGAGCGATACTACCTATTAAAAGATTAGGCGAAGGATCGCCATCAAACAGAATATCTGAGATAGCAAAATGTACCATAGGCCAAGGCAAATTAATTCCTCCCTTGAGTATATACAACTCTTTTTCGGTGTTTCAGTAACGTTTCCGGTTCACGAACCCGAAAGGCGTAAAAAGCCTTAGCACCGGGGTGCCTGCTTGACCTTGAAGGGCTGATTCCAGCTGGAACTTCCTCGCAATTCTACAGCTCCAGGGTCTGAAAGGGTCCGCAGCGTGAGTACCGTGTTATCGGAATATAAGTCTTGGAAATATGAATAAGAGAGTCTGTAAAATAGATTGTGTAAACTCCTAAACC
>NZ_ASSC01000028.1 GCF_000520735.1 Paenibacillus forsythiae T98 | reverse complement strand
GGGTTCACCTCAAGAAAAGTATACCACAAAACAATAGATAGGTCTGTGAAATCTAACATCCCCATAGCTAAAGCGAGGGGGTTTACGTCGCAAACTATAAGGAAACCTTACAGCGATTTTTCAATAGTGAATATGCTGCAAAAGATCTGGATTTTTCCGGAGAATTCACACATATGAACCCGAATCGACCTGAACTACTCTATAACTTTGAATATATTGACTATAACCAATTCAACCAAATCAGACAGACTATGGGTGGGGCCCTTGCTATTGAAATGACTCGCCAATCTTTTTTCAAATGGAAGATCAAACAGGTAAGAATCATAAAAAAACTGCAAAGTTACAATTAAGATACAAAAAATTATTTCGATCCCATATGTATTATGGGCGGCTACTAGGAAATTAGCATTAGTGGTTAGTTCTACGCTTCATCCACGTACGGTGCTTCGGCAGTATAAACTAGCCTCCCAAATATCACCTTCAAGTTTCTTCATGGTGCTCTCCCTATCTTCTCCGCATCCCGGGCAATATTCTTCCCTCTCCCACGCTTCCAGTATAATGTCCGCCGCCGCAACTGCCACATTGGAGGCATGTATTTGGCATGGAATTAACTCCTTAAAAACAAAGGACCGCCTCTATCAATCCACAATCCGCGTTGTTGATTGATAGAGACGGTCCGCTTCAGACGGTAAATAACCGGCAGATGTCTATATGATGCACGGCGCTCAGGCGCTCAACTCTTTATATTTTTCAGAAAGCTCTTCGAACCATTGTCTGTCCTGCAGCGCCAGCGCAAAATCGATCAGTTCGGCGATTTCGTTCTTTCCAAGGTCCGGCTTGTCGTTAAAGTTAACTTCTGCTACGGCATTGGCTTCGACCATTGCTCCAGCGGAGAAATCGAACGAGAACTCCAGATCAATGTCACTTTCCAGATACTCATTCCGGAGAAAATACAGTATTTCACACATTAAAACCGGCCTAACCTGATCTTCAAAAACGCAGTCCATGACCTTTGCCCAATAGTGACGGTTGGTCAGATGAAGCTTGTCATCATTCAAGAGACTCTTCTCACCCTGAAAATCATTGACAAATCTCAGCTCAAGCGGCTCCATCTTAAAGATACTGGCGATTTGCTTCTTGGCGATACTCACAATCTCATTCGTTTCCAATCTAATCATCTCTTGTTCCCCCATCCTTCAAAATTTGATTTGGGCTTTACGCTAGGCTTAGAACAGTAGACCATCACATCAGCAGATTATTCATTGATTGTTATATCGTCTTCGGGTTGCCCTTAATTAATATTATATTAGCATCTTTTCTGAAAAAATGTTTCATCTCCATTCAATTTGGTTAATGATTTTAGGCCCAAAACGCTCAATTTTCATTTAAAATTCAAATTTTAAAAATATATATGTAAAATATTATTAATTATAGGATTACAATCCATTTGATAGAAGGTTGTTTTACTCCTATGAAACAGCAAAACATCCGCTGTGCCATTATGGACAACGGATGTTTTGCTGTTGGGCGCATCAGGATAAGCCAGCCTGGCCGCCAGGCTTTATACAGTTGCGTTGATGCTCTCCCCGCAGAACAGCGGCACCAGTTGAATGCCATCCTCCGGCGTAATCCGCACCAGTCCCTTGTCGGAAAGGCGAAGGGTCGGAATAACCGCAAGCGCGAGCAGCGACAGGGTCATAAAGGCATAGTTGAGGGTGCAGCCCGCATTGTACAGCGCCTTGCTGATCGCGGCCGATTGGGCGGCGGCGACTTCAAACGGTTCGGCGGACATCAGCCCGGCAATGGCGAGCGGGAACAGAGTCGTCCCGGCCCCGGTAATGACGGCAACTCCGCCCTGGGCGTCGGCAACGGCGTTGACCGCCACCGCCATAAGCTCGTCGTCGCTGCCGATTACAAGCACATTATGGCTGTCATGCGCCACGGTCATGGCAATGGCCGCAGGCTCATGGAAGCCGACTCCCTCCACTACTCCAACCGATATATTTCCCGTTCCTTTATGGCGCTCCAGCACGGCAATTTTGCATAATTCGTCTCCTACCTGAAGCTTTCCTTCCAACACGGGCAGGGACAGAATGCGTTCCATCGTCTCCACGTGATTTTCCAGCACCTTGATTACCCGAGTGCTCACATTGCCGGACTCCACAGGCGCCTTAATGATGAAATCTGCGGCAGTCGGGCGCTTCGGCAGATGCACGGAAGACAGCACCTCCTGAGGATAGGCAAAAGAAGGCAGGGATACGGTCATGACTCCATTCTCGGCCACCACGGTCCCGGCGGCAATCGTCATCACAACGTTGACGTCGGCCAGATTGCCGTCCAGCAGAATGATGTCGGCGATATTGCCCGGAGTAATGGAGCCGATATCGCGGGCAACACCGAAGCGTTCGGCGGTGTTGATCGTCGCCATCTGGAAGGCGGTCACCGGCTTCACCCCCTGGGCAATGGCATGCCGGACCACGAAGTCCATATGGCCTTCGTCCCGCAGCGATTCCGAGCTGCGGTCGTCGGTGACGAGCATCATCCGTCTCGGATCGAGTCCATGCTCGGTATGCGCCGTAATCGTCTTGGCGACATCATGCCAGGCGGAGCCGCGGCGCATCTTGGCGTACATGCCCAGCCGCACGCGCTCGATCACATCCTCGGCGGTGACGCATTCATGATCGCCGGTTACTCCGGCCGCCGCGTAGACAGGCAGTCTCCAGTCGCTCGCGGGCCAGGTGAAATGCCCGTCGACCTGACCGCCGGCGCGAAGGGTCGCCTGAATTTCACCGAGCATTTTATCGTCGCCGTAGACAACGCCGGGGAAATTCATCACTTCACCGAGCGCGATAACATCGTCTCCCCAGGTAAAAGCCTCCGCCACTTCCTCCGGCCCGATCGCCGCCCCGGTCGTTTCGAATTCGGGACCCGCCGAAGGGACGCAGGAGGCGACCTGCATGTATGCGGCAAGCGGCGTCGTCCGCATCTCGTCCAGCATCAGCTTGATCCCCTTCAGTCCGAATACATTGGCGATTTCATGAGCGTCGAAGAAGCCGCCGGTCGTTCCGAGGGGAAGCACCGCGCGCGCGAATTCGGTGACAGTCAGCTGCGTGCTCTCGATATGGCAATGCCCGTCGAGCAGGCCGGGAGCGATATATTTTCCCGCCGCGTCAACGACCTTGGTATTTTCGCCAATCATATGCGATACATCCTTGCCAACATAGGCGATGCGCCCTTCCTGAATGCCGACGGACATGCCGTCCAGTATTTCGCCGGAGCACACATTGACCAGTTTGCCGCCGGTAATCACCAGCGTTGCCGGCATGTCGCCGCGCGCCGTAGCTACAAGCGCCGGAACGCAGTCGGCGAGAGGTTTTCTTTCAAAGACCATATTTATACGCTCCCTTCGCACACAATAGTTAACCGCAGCGATCTTCGCCAAGCGGCAGTTTAAGAAAAAACGGCTCTGCCTTCCCCGCGGGTCCGGTAGCCGTTTTTTTCCGAGGCTTCATCCGGAAGGTATGCCTCCCGAATGTCTTGCCTGGTTCGTTTCTCAAAATTATCCTATTTCTGCTCGTAGATATCAAGCGCCGCCTGAACGCCAAGTCCGGCGGGCAGCGGATGGGCGTGGCGGAGCAGAGCAGCCTCCAATGCCCCAAGCACCCGCAGCACATTGTTCCCTCGGCAGCTGAAGCCCATGGTTCCGATCCGCCAGATTTTCCCCTTGAGCGGTCCGAAGGAGCTGGCGATTTCAATACCGAAGCTGTCCAGCAGCATGGAGCGTACCGATTCCCCGTCGACTCCGTCCGGGATTACTATGCAGGTTACCATCGGCATTTTGCAGTCCGGGTCGCCGTACAGCTGAAGCCCCATCGCCTCGATCCCGGCGACAAGCGCACGCTCGTGCAGACGGTGTCTGGCAAATCGGGCCTCAAGCCCCTCTTCCAGTACAAGCCGCAGACCTTCACGGAGCGCGTACAGCATGGAGGTCATTTCCGTATGATGGTTCAGCCGCAAGGGACTCCAGTAGTCCTGCAGCATTCCGAGATCGAAATAATTGCTGCGAACGACAGCGATATCTTCGTCTCCGGCGTCGGCGGTGCGCAGTCCGCGCTCCACCCGCTTGCGCGACATGATCTTGTCTTCGGCGCGCTTGTTGTACGTAATCGGAGCCATCCCGGACGGAACGGACAGGCATTTCTGTGTGCCGCCGATCACGGCGTCAAGCTGCCAGGCGTCCGTCTCGACAGGCACGCCGCCGATGGTCGCCACCGCATCGACAATCAGCAGGGCGTCCATTTCCCGGCAAGCCTGCCCGATTCCTTCGAGCGGCTGCAACCGGCCGGTGGACGTCTCGCCGTGAACCATTGCGACCACATGGGGCTTCACCCTGCGCATCTCGGCAATGATCTCCTCCTGAGCGAAGACTGTCCCCCACTCGGTCTCAATCGTATGCACCTCCGCGCCGCAGCGCTCGGCGATTTCATGCAGCAAATGACCGAAGCGGCCGTAAATCGGAATCAGCACGCGGTCTCCCGGAGCGATCAGGCTGACCATGGCCGCCTCAATACCCGAACGGGAAGTGCCGTCCACGGGAAAGGCCCACTGATTATTTGTGGCGAACAGCTCCCGCAGCATCCCCATCGTTTCATTCATAATGTCGGTAAACTCGGGATCGAACTGACCCAACACCGGATAAGACATCGCCCGCAGCACGCGCGGGTCAACCTCCACCGGTCCCGGAGTCATAATGCACCGCAGTGACGGTGACAAGTCTTCGAACCGCTTCATGTCCATCTCTCCTTCGTGTTTTGCGGCACAAGACCGTCTTCATCCGTTTCTTCATATCCCAGCTTATATAATAGCGCGATCAGAACCTCAAGTCCGGCTGCCAGTTCCTCCGGCGGAGTATATTCCTCTGGAGAATGGCTGATGCCACCCTGGCTCGGCACGAAAATCATCGCGGTCTTGCACCGGGGCGCAAAGAGCTGGGCATCATGACCCGCCCCGCTGACCATCGCCCTGTATGTCCTGCCCTGCTGATGGCATATCGCCTCAAGCTCGGCCCTCAGCCCGCTGTCCATCGGCGCAGGCGAGGCGCTGAGACGGAGCGCCATGCCCAGAGCAACGTTCCGGCGTTCTGCTATTTCCTCAAACGCGGACACAACCGATGCGCAGAACGCCTCCAGCTCATCCTCCCGGCTGTGGCGAACGTCCAGCGTGAACGCCACTTCGCCGGGAATCACATTTGGCGTATTCGGGGTTACAACCAGCCGCCCCGTGGTGGCTACCAGCGGATCTCCCGCTTCCGCCGCAAGGCGCTCCATCTGCAGCATCATCTCAGCCGCAGCGGCGAGAGCGTCGCGGCGCAGGCCCATCGGAGTCGTTCCGGCATGATTGGCCGTACCCTTGACGGTCACGGCAAACCGCCGCTGTCCGACAATCGCCGACACAACGCCGATCTGCATCCCCGTCCGCTCCAGTACAATCCCCTGCTCGATATGAAGCTCTACATACGCGGAAATGTCGCTTCTCGGCGCACTCGGCTCTTTATCGCCCAGGCCGCAGCTCTTCATCCCTTCCAGGAGAGTAACGCCCTCGCTATCCTTGCAGTCTTCCGCTTCGCTGCCGTCGTACAGTCCGGTCACATTGCCCGAACCCCAAAAGGTCAGCGGAAACCGGCTGCCTTCCTCTTCGGCGAAGGAGACGGCCTCCAGTGTGCGCAGCGGCTGGCCGTACATGCGGTTCAGATAGCCCAGCGCTGTAAAGGCTGCCGCCACGCCATAGGCGCCATCGTATTTCCCGCCGCTTACGACGGTGTCGATATGCGAACCGATCAGTACGACTTTGCCGTCAGGGCGAGTGCCCGCAAGTCTGCCGTAGACATTGCCGACGCTGTCGGAATAAGCCTTCAGGCCGCTCTCCCCGGCCCGGTTCAGCAGATGCTGCTGAGCCATTCTCCATTCCGGCGTATACAGCAGCCGGGTAACCCCGTCTCCCGGCGCGCTGAACGCGGATAACTCTTCAAGCAGCTCCATCATTTCGGCGGTTGGAGCTTGAATATCAGGCGCGCTCATAATACCGGCTGCCCTTCATTGATTTTGATCCACTGTCCGCCATCCGGAAAGATCACGCCTTGCCCAAGGGAATAGACAAGGCTGCCACGGCAGATGGTGGAAGTTACCCTGCAGGAGAGATTCATTCCGGCATAAGGGCTATGCTTGTGGCGGTAGAGCAAATCCGAAGCGGCAAGGGCATAGGGCATATTCGGATGCAGCACCGCCAGATCGGCATCCATCCCGATAGCGATCGAGCCTTTGCGGCCAGACAGCCCGAAGCGTTCCGCCGGAAGCCCGGACAGCAGCCGTGAAATCAGTGTAACCGGAAGCTTCCGCGTGTTCACTCCTTCGTGGAACATCAGCTCCATACTGCTCTGAGCGCCGGAGATACCACCCCAGGCGTCAAAGAAGGTCAGTCCGGACGCCAGCTTCAACTCGGGAGGACAGGGCGAATGGTCGGAGGCAATGAGGTCGATCTTTCCTTCGGCCAGCGCCTTCCACAGCTTCTCGCGCTCCTCTGCGCTCCGCAGCGGCGGCGCGCATTTGGCCACTGGTCCCATTTCCTCCATATCGTCTTCCGTCAGGATCAAGTAGTGCGGGCAGGTTTCCGCCGATACATCCTGGCCGCGCAATTTGGCTTTATGAATCATTTCAATGGCCTCGGCGGTGCTGATATGGACAAAATGCAGCCGGCATCCCGTCCGCTCCCCGTACAGCAGCGCCCGGGCGACAGCCTCCATTTCCGCCTGCGCCGGACGGGATGCCGCAAAATCGCGCGCCCCCGTCCGTCCGCCGCGAACCGCTTCCGCCGCAAGCACCGCCGTCATCTCATCGCTCTCCGCATGCAGCGCCAGAATGCCGCCGAGCGAGGTGATCTTTTTCATCCCCTGGTACAGGGTCTCGTCATCAACCTCGCGAAAGCGCCCTTCGCCTTCGCCGCCCGGATTCGATATAAAGGCCTTGAAGCCCGTGACGCCCGTCGACCATAGCTCCTCCAGATTCTCCAGATTGCCGGGAACGAGTCCGCCCCACAGCACATAATCGACAGCGGAATGTCCGGCGGCCATATCGGCCTTCAGACCGAGAGCGGCCAGATTCACCGTCGGCGGGTTGCCGTTCAGCGGCATATCGGCATAGGTGGTGCAGCCTCCCGCAGCCAGCGACGCCGATCCGGTGGGAAAGCCTTCCCAGTGGCCGAACGAAGGCTCGTTAAAATGAACATGCATGTCAATCATGCCAGGCAGCACATACTGTCCGTCCGCATCGAGGACTTTAGTGTCCGCGCCGGCTTCAATCCCTGCTTCCAGGGCGACGATTTTGCCATCCGAAATGCCGATATCGAGCTTCACGACCTCCCCTGGGAGCACCGCCAGACCATTTTTAATTACCAGTTCATATGAATCGCTCACGTGCGGTTCCCTCCCGTCGTTGTCAGTTGTTAGAAAAAGGCAATTTCCGGTTGTCAGCTTCCCCGATAAGTGCTGTATCCTCCGGGTGCGAGAAGAAGCGGAACATGGTAGTGCCCTCCGCCGGTGCCAATATGGAAACGAATCGGAATCAGATCGAGAAATCCGGCAGATTCTTGTTCCCGAGGCGAGGATGCCTCAGAGATAGCTGCGTCCATTTTCCGGAAATAATCTCCGGCGTGGAACAGCAGCTCATATTCGCCAGGCTTCATGTCCGCATCCTCCAGCAATGGGGCATCCAGTCTCCCATCCGAATTTGTAGCCGCCTCGCGAAGAAGCTGACTCTCTCCGTTCTCCAGCCGCCTCAGCTGCAAGAAGACTCCGGAAGCGGGAATCCCCCGTACCAGATCGAGCACATGGGTAGTCAAACGTCCGCTCATGCAGCCACCTCCCTGTATAAATTGCGGACCAGAACGTGCGATAAATCATTGCGCGTCCCGTAAATATTGTGGAAAATATCCATAATAGCGCTTATAACGTACATATTTCGAATGATGAATCGGCCTTTAGAAGTCTGAATGACAACCGAATCATCGTGTGTATTCATAATAAATGAAAGCTCGGCTGCCAAGGCAAGCCTTGCGTTTAGTTGCCGTTGATTAATCGGCGGCGTTCTGGTCATGCATGGCCACCTGTAACAAGAATGATTTAATTGAAGGTTGTTCTTACTCCGCCAGGAGATCTTCCAGACGGAACTTCGTAATTTTACCGATTTCGAATAAGGCCCGGTTCCATTCTTCCTCAGGCGGAAGATTTACCCGCTCGCTGATGGATTCGATGATGTCGTCCTTGTTCTTCCCCCGTACGGCCAGAATGAACGGAAACTGGAATTTCTCCATATATTTCTTGTTCAGATCATTTAGCAATTCGAATTCACTTGAGGTCAGCCGGTCCAGGCCCGCCCCTTTTTGCTCAGCAGCCGATAGCGGAGTTACCTGAAGTCTCGTCGCCAGATCGGGATGAGCTTGCAACAGCGACAAAGTCTTTTCCCTGCCAGCGCTTCGGGCGGCTTCCAGCATCGCTTCGTGCAGCTGTCCAACCGATCCGAAGGGACGGGAAGCATAAGCCAATTCGGCAACCCAAGGCGAGTGCTCAAAAATACCTCCAAGCGTCTCCACAAACTCTTCCTTGCCCATTTCATTTACCTCTGACAGCGTAAGCGGTGAAGCAGGGGTTTCCATAATGATCCCACTCCTTTTTCAATTGCTGTGTTTACGGCCTGTATAGCGCCGCAATGAAACCCGCCTTCAGTTTCCATATACGTATGCATCTGCCGGGGGGATAGTACGTCTCTCTGCGGCATAAGCGCATTCTGTCAAAATAGCCGCCGGATTGCCTTTGCGGTATGCGAAATGATGCATTACATTGCCCCCAGGTTACGCAGCACCGGAGCGGCGATGCAGCACATCGCCCCCAAGCGGCGGGAGCGCTTTTCCAGGTATTATACAGGCTGGAGAGCCGATGAACGGCAGACGTCCATAAAGGCCCGTTACGCACAGCTCCCCATTGCCTCTCTCCCGGTTCACAGCTCCCCAACCCCTTCGAAGCGGCCTTGCCTTGCTAGAAGCGCTGCTCCCGGACGTACGGAACACCGAGCGATTCCGGCGTACCGGAAGGCTTATTGCGGTTGCGGTATCCCAAATACATCAATACGAGAATCGTTACGATGTAAGGTATCATTTTCAGGAAATACGGCGGGATGGCGCTGCCCAGCAGCTGCATCCGGAAGCCGAGCGAATCAAGCGCTCCGAAGAAGTAGGCGCACAGCAGCGCTCTTACCGGATTCCATCTGGCAAAAATAACGAGACCCACCGCGATCCAGCCTCTGCCGCCCGTAAGCCCTTCGTTCCAGGTCGGAGCGACGGTCAGAACCATATCCGCTCCCCCTAGCCCGATTAGCATAGCGCCGACAGTAACATAGCCGTAGCGGATCAGCCGCACATGAACGCCCATAACATCTGCAGTAGCCGGACTGTCACCCACGGCCCGCAGGTGCAGGCCCCAGGAGGTGCGGTGAATGAGCAAATGCAGCACAACGACCAGCACGATGCTGAACCAGGTCAAGACATCCAGGTTGCCAAAAATATCGCCAATTACCGGAATCGGCTTCAGAAAGCTCAAATCCAGCCTCGGCAAACTGCTTGGCAGCGGATTTCCGCTAATCGACTTGCCGAGATAGGCGCTCAGGCCGCTGCCGAACAATGTCATGGCAAGACCCGACATCGTCTGATTGGCGCGGAGCGTAATACTGAGGAAGGCGTGAATCAAGCCCAGCAGCGCGGTAACTCCGAGGGTCGCCAGCAGCGCAACCCCAAGATTCCCGGTACGGAGAAACACAACGCAGGTTGTGACCGCCCCCATCAGCATCAGGCCCTCGGCTCCAAGCTGAATAATGCCTGCACGTTCATTCAATATGCCTCCAAGCGTGGCCAGGAGCAGCGGCGTACCTGCGGATATGGCGGCGATTAATAACTGTGTAACAAAATCCATTTCTATTAATTCCTCCTTTGGGCTACGCTCCCCGGCGAATGCGGAAGCGGGTAACCATATCGCCGGCAATCAGGAAAAACAGGATCGCGCCCTGAAGCATTTCCGAAATGGACGACGGCAGACCGATGGTCTGTACGCTGAAACCGCCGACGATCAAGCCGCCAAACATTACCGAAGTGACGACAAGCCCTAGCGGATTCAGCTTGGCGAGCCAGGCAACGATAATAGCCGTATACCCGTAGCCCGGCGAAAGGCCCTGCATGAGCTTGTGGCTAACCCCCGACACCTCGGTCATACCGGCAAGACCCGCAAGGCCGCCGCTGATCAGCATGACAATAATAATATGGCGTTTGATGTGAATACCGGCGTATCGGGCTGCTGTCGGATTGGCTCCGATGATTCGCAGCTCATAGCCCCAGCGGGTAAAGCGGATCATCAGATAATAAATAACAACTGCGACCAGCGCCAGGATCAGGCCAATATGCAGCCGGGTTCCGCCAAGCACGGGCAGCGACTGGGCGTCGGTAAATACCGGCGAGCCGGGCATATTGAAGCCTTTGGGATCTTTCCATGGTCCAAATGTAACGTAATCAAGAGCCAGCAGCGCCACATAATTGAGCATAAGCGACGTAATCAGCTCGTTCACCCCGAAATGCGTCTTCGGAATGGCCGTGAACAGCCCCCATAAGGCGCCTGCGGCGATGCCGAAGATCAGCATCAGCAGAATCGACCAGAAGCCGGAGAGATTCGGAAAATAGATCGTAACCGCAGTTGCGGCTATGGCTCCGACCGTCAGCTGACCCTCGGCTCCGATATTCCAGACGGATATCCGGTAGGCTACGGCGATGCCGAGACCGCACAGCAGCAGCGGAATGGCCTTGACGAGCGTTTCGGTGATGCCGTAAGAGGTTCCGAAGGCACCCCTGAACATTTTGGAGTAGACGGTTACCGGGCTCATGCCGTTGGCATAGATAAAAATAGCACACAACAAGAGTGCCAGCGCCACCGACACGATCGGCGTCCACCACGGCGTGCGGATGCGGGACGAATCATATTCGAGCCGCCAAGGCAGCCTTCCTCCTGATGCCAGCTGCACAGGTTCCCGAAGCGTCCTTCCGCTTGCCTTTTCCTGGCTCATACCAAGCTCTCCTCTCTGCTCCGGATGCCCGCCATCATAAGGCCGATGCTCTCTCTATCCGCCGTCTCATGGGTCTCCTCGCCAATAATTGCTCCGTTATAAATGACTAATATCCGGTCAGACAGCTGCAGCAGCTCATCCAGATCCTCCGAAATAAGCAGCACACCGCTGCCGGAAGCGCGAAGTTCCATAAGCAGCTCATGCACTCCCGCTGTCGCGCCGACATCGAGGCCCTGCGTCGGATGAACGGCCACCATCAGCTTCGGCTGATGGGTGACTTCCCGCGCGAACAACAGCTTCTGCTGGTTGCCGCCGGACAGATGCTGGACAGGCGTATCCAGTTCCGGCGTCTTCACATCAAATTTGCGAACAAGCTCCTCGGACCATGAGCGATTCTTGGCCGCTTTCAGGAAGCCGAATTTCGAATGCTCCTCGGAACGATACGATTTGAACAGCAAATTATCGACAGATCCGAGCTTTCCAGCTAGTCCGCTCTTCATCCGGTTCTCCGGCACATGGGAGATGCCTGAATCAATCGCTCCACGTACGGAAGCCGTCTTGACAGGCGCCCCGTCAAAGACAATTTCGCCCGTACGCCATGTTCGAAGTCCGGTCAGAACCTCCGCCAATTCCTTCTGGCCATTGCCGGCCACTCCGGCGACGCCGACGATTTCGCCCTTGCACACCGTCAGCGACAGACCGTCCAGAGCCTTGCGACCATGATCGGCGTCGACGCTCAGGTTTTTTACGGCAAGCAGCTCTTCGCCCTCCGTAGCCTCGCGCTCCTGACGCTCAATCACCACTTCTCTGCCGACCATCAGACGGGCAAGCTCGCGCTCATCCGTATCCTTGGTAACCAGGGTAGCAATCATTTTACCCTTGCGCATAACCGAAATCCGGTCCGACGACGCCATGACCTCCTTCATTTTATGCGTGGTCATAATCACCGTCTTGCCTTCCTGCTTCATTCGGCGCAGTGTGCTGAACAGCCCCTCTACCTCGCCCGGCGTAAGCACCGAGGTCGGTTCATCCAGAATGATAATGTCGGCGCCGCGGTAGAGCGTCTTGACGATCTCCACCCGCTGCTGTTCCCCGACAGAAAGCTGCCATATGGGACGGTCCACCGGAAATTTCAGCCCGAAGCGTTCCGCCAACTCTTCAATTTCTTTATGTTTGCTTTTAATCCAGTTGCGTCCGCGCCAGAAAGACGATTTTTCGCCAAGCACGATATTTTCCGCCGCCGTCAAGGTCTGCACCAGTCTGAAGTTCTGAAACACCATGCCAACGCCGAGCATAGCCGCATCTTTGGGAGAACGAATCTTGGCAGGTTTGCCGTGAATCAGAATCTCTCCTTCATCCGCTCTATACACGCCCGACAGCATACTCATGACCGTGCTCTTTCCCGCCCCGTTCTCCCCAAGCAGCGCATGGATCTCGCCCGCGTTTGCCGAAAAATCGACTTGGTCGCTCGCGGTTACCGAACCGAACCGTTTCACAATTCCACGCATTTCCACCGAATATTCCTGCATATGGAACGCCTCCTTTCTCATAGTTGTAGTACGGGTGGGGAAGGTTCCTTGTTCAAGAGCCCGCCCCACCCATATGGCCTTCTTCTTATTAATGGATATCACAAAGCATGACTTATTTAGGAAGTGGTCCGATTACACCATTGACCAGCCAGTCCATGCCCAGCACCTCTTCAAGCGTAAGCGTCTTTCCTGCCGGAACTTTCTCATTGCCCTGGTTGTCGCTGATCGGACCCGTGAAGACATTCAATTCGCCGCTGATGATCTTCGCTTTGGCATCCTCTACAAGCTTCTGCACATCCTCGGGAACCTTGTTGCCGAACGGAGCCAGATCAACCATGCCGTCAGCCATATCGCCGGAATATTGCTCGTTCTTCCAGGTTCCGTCCATAACCGATTGAACAGTCTTCGTATAGTACGGTCCCCAGTTCCATACCGGGTTGGTCAAATAATTGTCAGGCGCAAATTTCTTCATGTCGGAGTCGTTGCCTCCGGCGAATGCGCCGCGCTCTTTGGCAGCCTGAATCGTAGCAGGGGAGTCCTGATACGCGAGCAGCACGTCGGCGCCTTTGTCCAGCAAGCTGATAGCCGCCTGACGCTCTGTCGTCGGATCATACCAGGTGTTTGTCCATACTACATCGACCTTGATGTCCGGATTTACGCTTTGCGCGCCGAGCGTAAACGCATTAAGGTTGTAAATGACTTCACTGATCGGGAAAGCGCCGACATAGCCCAGATGATTTTTCTTGGTCATTTTGCCTGCGGCAATACCCGTCAAATAGCTCGCTTGATAGTTCTTTCCGAAGTAAGTGCCCATGTTGTCGGCCGTCTTGAAGCCGGAAGCATGATCGAACTTGACATTCGGGAATTTCTTCGCCACGTTAAGCGTCTGTTCCATATAACCGAAGCTTGTCGTAAATACGATGTCATGGCTTTGCGCCAGCTCGGTAATGATGCGTTCGGCATCCGGTCCCTCAGGAACGTTTTCTACAATATGGGCCTCAATGCCCAATTTCTCTTCCATTTCCTTGCGTCCAAGGTCATGCTGGTAAGTATAACCGCCGTCGCCCGGAGGCCCGATGTATACGAACGCCACCTTGGGCTTGTCCCCGGATGGCTGCGCGGATGCGCCCGCCGAATCTCCCGCCGCTGCCGTAGGCTCCGAGGAAGCTCCCGTGTTTCCTCCGGCATTGTTGTTGCCGCCGCAGCCCGCAAGCACAATTGCAAGCACAAACAGCAGCATGAAGCTCAATTTGAATACCTGACCCCTTTGTTTCATTGTTTTCCTCCTCCTAAAATGTCGTGCAGCATGGAAGCTTACACAATATGAACTGGCCGTTTCCGGCCGAAGCTCCTTCATTTTTGGCCCTGGTTAATATTCTACCACTAACTATAATGGAGGCCAGAGCAGTGCGTAAATTTATATAACATACGTTTGTGCGTAACGACGAATAAGGAGGGTTTATTTTGTGCATATCGCACCAACCCTAGCCTTGAGATATCTAAAATTGTAAGGAATTCTAACATAATAAGCGATTTATATATCGTCAATGTTTCGCCTCGGGTTGTTTCCAAGCATCCATACCCGGCGAACCTCCCTGAAATCGCCTTCGGTATCGGCATCCATGAAGAATAAGGGCGAATCTCCTTCAATTACTGCGCCTTTATAATCCGGGGAACGAAATATGTATGCCGCGCCGCGATCACCGTCAAGCTGCTGGAGCGCCGGAAAGAGCGATTTGGAGAAGAGCGCCGGCGGCATTACCGTTCCGTCGCCTTTGGAAGCTACATAATCCAGAGCCGGCGAACGCCGGAAGGTCTCTATCAGACGGCCGACCTGCCCCGCCGTAATGAACGGCTGGGCTGCAAGGGCAACCACCACCGCATCCGGTTCGGCCGGCAGCACCGCGTTCAAGCCACAGCGGAGGGAGAAGGACATCCCCAGATGGGCAGACATGCAAATCTCCGTCCGCCTTGCCCCCGGGACTCCGCTCTCGGGCGGAAGCCACTCCAGCTTGTCGCCCTCCCGCACCACCACCGCCAGCGGATCAAGGCCGCAGCGTTCAAGTTCACCGAGCGCGACACTCCCGAGCGCGACGTCCTCCGACAGCATCAAGGATACCTTGGAGGTTCCCATCCGGCTACTTTGCCCCGCCGCCAGATAAATACCGGCAACTCTCAAGGTAATCCGCTCCTTTCGGCTGCTTGCGGGAACCCGATCTTCTGACCTGAATCATCTCGGCGACAATACTGACCGCTATTTCTTCCGGCCCTTCTCCCCCAATCGGCAGCCCGACAGGCGCATGCAGCGTCTCCGGCGCATCCAACCCGTCCAGCAGCATGCCTATTCTCGCTTTGGACCCAATGATGCCGATATAACATGGCTTATGCTTAATGACATGCTCTATAAATATTCGGTCCCGCTGAAGCTGATGGCTGCAGATCAGGACATAATCCCTGCTGCCGATATGAAGCTTGTCCGCGGCCTCGGCCGGAGAGCAAATTATTCTTTCCGACGCGGCAAAATCATGTCTTAAGCTGCCCTCGCGCCAGTCGGCGACAGCCACGCGAAAGCCGGCTCTGACCGCTAAATCCGCGATAGGGCGCGCATCATTTCCGGGACCGAACAGAACGAGCCGCGGTTTAGGCACAAGCAGCGTTGCAAACGAAGCCTCGCTCCAGTTGCTGGCCGCCGCCTTCTCCTGCACTGCCGCAGCCGATTCCAACGAATAGGTATATCTGCCGCCTGTCCGGCTGCGCCGCAGGATCACACTTTCACCGGATATTATGATTCCATGAGCTTCAACCAGCAAATTCCTGAGCTCGCCGGCCACAGGCTCCAGCACTACCTTAATCTTGCCGCCGCAGCCTACAGCCTCTCCCCAAGAAAAATCATCCTGAGACAGCATATCATATTCTACGGTCTCCGGCATCCCCGATTTCCACACTTCTTCGGTCCGGAGCTGCAAATCGCTTTCCAGGCATCCGGGACTCAGGCTTCCTATAGTGCCATCCTCATGAAACAGCATGATTGCTCCAGCTTTTCGGTATGAGTGCCCCTCTACGCCAATCAAGGTAGCCAGCACGGCGGGAGCTTCATCAATCTTGATGCGGTTTACAATATCGTATGTGCTCATGAACTCCCTCCTCAAACTCTTAGGTGACTTTAACTTCAGCCGCGCTCCAGCATTTTACGGAACAGGAAGGCCAGCTTCAGCCGCAACAGGTCATCCGTCTTCTTGAAATCCACATCAAGCAGCTCGCTCAGTTTCTCCATCCGGTAAGTAGCCGTATTGCGGTGGATGAACAGCTTCTTGGCCGTTTCGTTGATGTGGCCGTCATTTTCCAGAAAAGCTTCCAGCGTGTGCAGCATCTCCCTTACGTACTCCGGCTCCCGGCCGAGCAGTCCTGCCAATATGCGGCTGCAGTATTTCTGCATCATCTCTGCGGGAACCTGCTGCAGCACCATGGCCAGCTCCAGCTGGCGGTAATGCGCAACTTGCTGCCCCGCATTCCAGTACGCCGTCAAGCGCAGAGCTTCCTTCACCTCGGCAAAAGCTTCCCGGATCTCCTCCGGCTTTCCCTTCCGGCTGCTGACGGCAGCCCTTGGATAGAAGCTCTCGCCCATCTTCAGCTTGTCGAAGCAGGACTCGATAATGGCGCTAAAACGCTCCGGGGCCAGCCTTTCTCCCGAATAAATGGACAGAAGCCCTTCTTCCATCACAAGATGAAAAGCTTTCAACTTTCCAAACTCCGGATGCTGCGCGTACTCTTCTTTCAGGCGGGTCAGTTCATGCTGGCGCAGTTCTCCCGCCTCTGGCACATCGCTAAGAACAAGCTGGAACGGCGCTTGCAGCAGCCCGTAGTCCATCGCGTCTGCCGACTTCACCAGTTCGGCGCAGGACAGGTCGCCCTTCAGGTAACGGCGAAGCATCCTCCCGAACTCTCTGTGCAAGTCCTGCTCGAAATAATCCTCATCCCCGGACCGGATATGATGCGCGATAAGCTCGGCCCCCTGCACGAACAAGCTTTCTTCCATAGACAGAAGCAACGGGTCAATGGAGCAAAAGACAAGATAGCCGAAGCAATCTTCTCCCTGCAGGAGCGGAAGGCGGTAGCCCGCTTCCTCTCCAATGCGCACCTTGCGGCTCCGGTTCCCCCACGGCCATCCGCCGAGCAGCTCCCGTTCGCTGTGGGAGGAGTTGTTGAACAAA
>NZ_ASSC01000027.1 GCF_000520735.1 Paenibacillus forsythiae T98 | reverse complement strand
GGCGGTTATCCTGCCCATGCTGTGGACGGTAAGCTATGCAACGCTGCTCGTTATGGGGATGGGAACAGCGCTGTTTATCCCGCTGTACATGCTGCCGATGGTTTCCACAAGCTTTGATCTGATGGGCGAAAGCGAGGAGAGCGCCGGCAAGCGCGTCGAGCTGGTTGTGCTCCGCGAGCTGTCGCTGATGACCGGCCGGCTTGCGGGGACATTTGTGTTTATCGCCATCCTGTCGGTCAGCGCCGCACCGCGCACCGTTACCTTGCTGCTGCTGGGCCTTGGAGCCGCCCCGCTCGGAAGCTGGCTCTTTCTGCGGCGGATGCTGCGCAGGGAATCGCTGCCGGAGCATTCCTGAACCGCAGCAGACCTGGGCCGCCGCCGATTCATCGGCATAAACGAACAGCCGTCTTCCCGGCCGCTATGACAGAGGGACGGCTGTTTGGTTTGGATTTAGCTTGGATTTTAAAAGCAGGCGCCTATTTGTTCTTCAGCAGATCACGGATTTCAGTCAGCAGCAGCTCCTCGCGCGTCGGTGCGGGATCGGCTTTGACGGTTTCCTCACGCTTCCGCTTGAATGTTCCGGCAAGCTTGACGAACATAAACAGCGAAAAGGCGATAATAAAAAAGTCGACCACGCTTTGGAGGAACATGCCGTATTTCAGCACCGTGTCGCCGTGCGGATATTCCAGACTTTTCAGATCAATGCCGCCGATCAATAGTCCGACCACCGGCATGATAATGTCGTTCACAAGTGAAGCCACGATTTTGCCGAAGGCGCCCCCGATCACAACGGCGAAAGCAAGATCAAGCACATTTCCTTTCAGCGCAAAGCTTTTGAATTCTTTCCACATCGCAGTGAATCTCTCCTTGTAAAATAAATAATCGCTTGCTCCATTATGACAAACATCACGGGAAGCTTCAATACCGGAGGCTCGATGCTCGCGGTCAGTCAGGTTCACCCGAATTTCTCTTGGGGCTTAGGTCCGAATATTGCAGGGTCCGCTTGCGAAATTTGGCACATAAACCGCAGCGGAAGCGGCATACTAAGCGTGGTTGAACTATTCAGAGGAAAGGAATGAATAAGAATGCAATCCACGCAAATGCAACCTTTGAGCACGAAAGAACTGGAGTATATCGCCGACTCCATTTCCAATGAAGACTTGCTGATCAAGCAGTATGCCGCAACAGCCGGAGTTACGCAAAATCAAACGGTCCGCCAAATCTGTGAGCAGCAAATCCAAAACCACAGCCATCACATGGGGGCGCTGATCCAACTGCTTCAGCAGCATCAGCAGTACGCGCCGACCCAGCCGCAATAAAGGAACCGCTTCGCATGGCTTAAGCGCAGGCTTCCCAAGCGTATCATCACAAAGCATGCTTCCGAAGCCATTCTTCACACCACTTTTAGGAGGTCAAAGACGTGTACTCACAAAACGTAAATGCATTTATGCAAGACGAGGATCTGTTGAATATTATCCTTGCCGATTTGAAACGGACCGTCCGGGAATATACGACAGCAGCCACCGAGTCCGCATGTCCGTCGGTTCGCCGCACCTTCAATGATCTGACCGGGGATACCCTTCGTCTTCAAGGCGAGCTGTTCACGCAAATGTCGCAACTGAATATGTACAAGACTCCTTCGAAGGCGCTCCGTCAGGAGCTGGACAAACAAATCCAGAACGCGCATCAGACCCAGCAAAAATCCCAGCAGTTCATTCAGCAAAAGCTCGGCGGCCAGGGCGTGTACGCACAGGCCCCGAATGTATCGGAGCATCAGGCTAACGTGCATAACGCTTACTACATGTAACTCAGACAAGAAGAAAGCGTCCGTTCTTTGCCGTTTCCGGTTAAAGAGCGGACGCTTTCCGGCTGAGAGGGAGAACCGAAGGCTTTTTGCGTCCCTCCTTCCGGTTCGGGTCAGACCGGTACACTTCCCCGCTGAATGGCGGGGTTATTTTTGTTTGCAGATATGACCTTTTCATGTCATATTAATAATAAACTCTTATGAAACCAATTCTTTCGCCGGGGCGCCGACAGCGGCGCGCTCCCGGCGAGAATCCCGGAGGGAAGTCATGGAACAAGTGAATGAGCTGAAGAGAAAAATTCTGGAGCTGCTCAAAGAAGATGCCAGAAGAACCCCGGAGCTTTTGGCGACGCTGCTTGGAGCGGAAGAAGAAGAAGTGAAGACTGCGATCGGGCAGATGGAGAAAGAGCACGTAATCGTTAAATACGCGACCGTGGTCAATTGGGATAAAGTGGACGACGAGCGGGTTACGGCCCTGATCGAGGTGCAGATTACACCCGAGCGCGGACGCGGCTTTGAGGGCATCGCCGAACGGATTTATCTCTATCCCCAGGTGAAGTCGGTTTATCTGATGTCCGGCGCCTATGACCTGCTGGTGGAAGTGGAGGGACGCAATCTGCGCGAGGTGGCGAACTTTGTCTCCGAGAAGCTGTCTCCCATCGATTCCGTACTGTCAACCAAGACGAATTTCACCCTCAAAAAATATAAACAGGACGGGATTATTTTTGAAGATCACGAAGAAGACAACCGTCTGATGATCTCCCCGTAAAGGAAGAGATGAGAATATATGATTACGAATAAAACCCAGCCTGCCGGAGAACAGAGCAAGTCGATGTCTTCCTATCTGTCCCCGCTGGTTCAGCAGATTCAGCCGTCGGGCATCCGCAGATTTTTCGACCTGGCCGCAGGGAGTAAGGATATCATCTCTCTAGGGGTGGGCGAGCCGGATTTCAAGACGCCGTGGCATGTCAGGGAAGCCTGCGTCTACTCGCTCGAACGCGGATTTACCGGATACACCTCCAACGCGGGAATGCCGGAGCTGCGCGAGGGAATCGCTGACTATCTGCATACCCGCTTTGACCTGAACTATGATCCCGACAAGCAGATTATCACCACCGTAGGCGGCAGCGAAGCGATTGATCTTGCCCTTCGGGCGCTGATATCGCCGGGAGACGAAATCTTGATTCCCGAGCCGTGCTATATTTCATATTCTCCGATTACTTCGATCGGCGGCGGGGTTCCCGTCGGCATCGAGACATTCGGCAAGGACCGGTTCAAGCTGACGGCTGAAGGGCTGGAGGCTAGAATTACGCCGCGGTCCAAAATTCTGATTCTGTGCTACCCGAGCAACCCGACGGGAGCGATCATGAGCCGGGAAGACTGGGAGCCTATCGCCAAGGTGGTGGAGAAGCATGACCTGATCGTCATCTCCGACGAAATCTATGCCGAGCTGACCTACGGCTGCAATCATGTCAGCTTCGCTTCTCTTCCGGGAATGATGGACCGCACGATTCTCGTCAGCGGCTTTTCCAAGGCGTTTGCCATGACGGGATGGCGGATGGGCTATGCCTGCGGGCATCCCGATTTGATCTCGGCCATGCTCAAAATTCACCAGTACACCGTAATGTGCGCCCCTTCCATGGGCCAGGTAGCAGCGCTTGAGGCGTTGACGAACGGCATGGAGGAAAAAGACCGGATGGTCGATTCCTATAACCAGCGGCGCAGATTGATCGTCAAGGGCTTGCGGGAGGCTGGGCTGGAATGCCACGAGCCGCAGGGCGCGTTCTACGCCTTTCCGAGCATTGCCGGAACCGGGCTGACTTCCGACGAATTTGCCCAGCGTCTGCTCCGTGAATTCAGGGTGGCGGCCGTGCCGGGAAGCGTGTTCGGACTCGGCGGCGAAGGCTATTTGCGGTGCTCCTACGCGACTTCCGTAAGCCAATTAAATGAAGCGCTCGAACGAATCGGCACATTTGTCGCGCTTTTAAAGAAAGAAAAGGGGAATAATGAATAATTATGTAAAAAATTCGTATGAAAATTATTGTTATTCAATGAAAATATTAAGAAAATGATAGCAAATATTTTTGTCATATGGTATAATATTACTCTCGATACAGTTTATTTATATAATTTGGAGCTTCGGCAACCGGGCTTTATGTCTTGCCGTGCTTTAGAGCCATTCCGGGAACCAGGCTCGATAATTGTCAGACTGCATATAATATAGGAGCGATATTGCCAAGGCAGAAATAGGAAGTAGCTGCGCTCCATATAACTTTTTGGGGGGATGATGGGTGCTTTGTACCGATTACTATCTATGTTTTGGCGCGAAGCGTCTCCCGGAAAGCGGAAAAGCTTTCGCCAGAGATGATGCCGCCTCGTGCAGCCTTACCCTGGAAGAGGAGATCCACGTACTCCGGAGACGAATGGAGCAGTTGTTTATGCAGGAGAAGTCGCTCACCTCGGATAACGTGGTGGAAATCAGCAGCAAGCTGGATTTGAAGATCAACGAGTATATGAAAAGGCGTTCCCGCAATAAATGACGGGAGCGGCGGCGAGGGTCCTTTGGACCCTCTTTTTGTTTGAGGAGCTTCTCGCCTGCCTGTAATACGCGGCAAGCCGGATGGAAAGATGAGACGCCCCTTACAAGCCGAAGCGAATATGGTACAGTAGTAATGCATGAAATGATAGAAGCCGGGAGGGACGATGGGTTGAGCGGAGGACGGAGGATACGCGGTTACGCCGTACTGGCGGTGCTGATCGCGCTGGTTGCGGTGCTGTCGGGCTGCGGCGGGAAAGACGCCAATACGGTAACGGTCTTTTTGATGGGACCGAATGGAGCGCCGGATGGCATGGCCGAGCAGCTGAAGGAGAAGCTTGCAGCGAGCTTGGGACAGGATCTGAAGGTGGAATTTAATGTGTCGCCTATCTACAATGACCAGAAACTGCTGCTGGAATACGCGGGGGCGATGAATGATATTATTATTTTGCCCAAGCAGGACATGCTGGATTACGGGAAGCAGGGCTCCAATGTTCCGCTCGATGACTATTTTAACAAGAGTAATTACGCTGACGGGGTGTTCGAGGGAGGCGTGGAGCGAAAATCCGGGGATGAGCAGACAGAGCTGAAGCAGGAGACGCATTTATACGGCATCCCTGTATCAAGCCTGAAGCTGTTCAAGGATGCCGGGTACACGCCGGAGGGCCTGTTCGTTACAATACCGGCTTCCGCCCGAAATGCCGAGCGGAGCGTTCAGGTTATCCGGGCAATGATGAAATAAAGCGGAGGGATGCGAAAATGGCGATTTATACGCGAACGGGCGACCGGGGCGAGACGTCGGTCATCGGCGGCCGGGTCTTCAAGGATGATCTCCGTATTGAAGCCTACGGTACGATTGACGAGCTGAACGGCTTTGTGGGACAGGCGCGCAGCATGATGGAGGACGAACGATTTGCCGATGTCCGAGAGCAGCTGCTGGAGATTCAGCATGAGCTGTTTGATTGCGGCTCTGATCTGGCTTATGTGAAGCAGGACGAAGGAAAATACAAGGTAACCGGCGAAATGGCGGAGCGGCTGGAACGGTGGATCGATTCGTTGCAGGCGGAGAACCCGCCGATTGAGCGGTTTATTTTGCCGGGCGGCAGCGGACTGGCCTCTGTGCTGCATGTCTGCCGGACCGTATGCCGACGCGCCGAACGCCGGACCGTATCGCTTGGCCGCAGCACAGAGATCAACGGGGAGACGGTGGCGTACTTGAACAGGCTTTCGGATTACTTCTTCGCGCTCGCTAGAACGGCCAATACGCGGGTGGGAGTAGACGATGTGGAATATATCCGCAGCGCCAAGGTGTTCCGGACTTAAGATGACGACGTACTATCCGCCCATCGCCTACACTGTTCCTGCCGAAGAAGAGGGCATGCTGCTCAAAACCATTCTGCAAAAGCGGATGGACGTCTCCCGCAAGCTGCTGTCCCGCCTGAAACTGACCGAGCACGGAATTACCCTGAACGGGGAAAGAGTCTATATCAGCGTATATGTCCGCGCCGGCGATCTTGTAGAGATCCGGATGGAGACGGAGACCTCGAAGGATATTTTGCCGCAGCCGATCCCGCTGGACATTCTGTATGAAGACGGGCATCTGCTCGTGGTCAACAAGCCGGCGGGGATGATTGTTCATCCCACCCACGGCCATTATACCGATACGCTGGCCAACGGGGTCGTGTATTATTGGGCGCAGAAAAAAGAGCGCTACCGCTTCCGGCCCGTTCACCGTCTGGATCAGGAAACGTCCGGCGTGCTCGCCATCGCGAAAAATCCGTACAGCCATCAGCATATTTCAGAGCAGATGCTGAGGGGGAGCGTGGACAAGCGCTATGTCGCGCTCGTTCACGGGGCGCCTGTGCCGGAGAGCGGAGACATCGACGGTCCGATCGACCGCGATCCGCTAGAGCCGCATCGGCGGATTGTGACGCCGGACGGATATCCGTCGCTGACCCGGTACGAGGTGAAGGAACGGTATCCTTCCGGCTCAAGGGTCGAGCTGAAGCTCTTTACCGGCCGTACGCACCAGATTCGGGTGCATATGACCTCCATCGGCACGCCGCTGATCGGAGACCGGATGTACCGGCATCCGGCATACGATGCGGCAGGGTCCGGGGCGGAGCCTGCCAAGGCCGCCAAGCTGGCGGAGGTGTCGGCGCTGGACGCCGCGATCGGCCGCCAGGCGCTGCACGCGGCGCGGCTCACCTTCGCCCATCCGATTCTCCGCCGGGAAATGACGTTTGAGGCGCCGCTTCCCCCGGATATGGCGGAGCTGGAGGCGAGGCTGAGGCAGGAGCAAGCGACGAAGCAAATCTAAACTAATCAGACTGGATCGAAGGAGAATCGTATTCATGAGTCAATTGATCGTCTACCACTATCCGAAATGCAGCACCTGCCGGAATGCCGTGAAATGGCTGAAGGAGCAGGGACATGACCTGGAGCTTCGTCATATCGTAGAGCAGACTCCGGGCGTTGATGAATTAAGTGAACTGGTCGCTGCAAGCGGCCTTGAGCTCAAGAAGTTCTTCAATACGAGCGGCGAGGTCTACAAGCGGGAGAATTTAAAGGAGAAGCTGCCGAACCTCAGCGAGCGCGAACAGCTGGAGCTGCTGGCCGGGGAAGGGAAGCTGATCAAGCGCCCCATTGTCAAATTGGGAGACAAGGTTACGGTGGGTTTCAAGGAAGATGACTTCTGCCGGATCTGGGAAAACGAGTAAGTTCTTAAAGAGGAGGTAAATGGTAAATGGGCATGAGTGCAGAAGCTGGAGGCAGAGTAATGATTGTGGACGGTATGGCGCTGCTGTTCAGGGCCTATTATGCTACCGCCTACGGAGGCTATATCCGCAAGACGAGCGGCGGTCTGCCAACCAATGCCGTTTACGGCTTTTTGCAATATTTCTTCGACGCTGTCCAGGCTTTTGAGCCTTCCCATGTCGTATGCTGCTGGGATATGGGCAAAAGCACGTTCCGCACCGAAAAATTTGACGGCTATAAATCGAACCGCGGAGAGCCTCCGCTGGAGCTGATCCCGCAGTTCGATCTCGTTAAAGAGGTGGTCGCGGAGCTGGGCGTGCCGAATGTGGGTATTCCGGGCTACGAGGCTGACGATTGCATTGGAACGCTGGCTTCCTGCTTCAGGGAAGAGTCGGAGGTATATATTCTGACCGGGGATCATGATATGCTCCAATTGGTCACCGACCAGGTTCGTGTCGTTATCATGAAAAAAGGCCGGTCCAACTATAAAGTGTACGATCCGGCGGCCCTGCTAGAGGAAAAAGGGCTCACCCCCTCCCAGGTCGTCGACCTGAAAGGATTTATGGGCGATACGAGCGACAATTATCCCGGTGTCCGGGGAATCGGCGAGAAGACGGCGCTTAAGCTGCTGGCCGAATACCGGACGGTGGAGGGCGTAATCGAAAATTTGCACCTGCTGCCCAAGGGCGTGCGGGCCAAGATCGAAGCCGATCTCGACATGCTGCATCTGTCACGGGAGCTGGCCGAGATCCGCTGCGATGTTCCGCTGGCCTGCACCCTGACCGAATGTGTGTGGGAAGTGCGGCAAGAGCCGGCGGCGCGCAAGTTCAAGGAGCTGGAGTTCGGAAGCCTGATGTACCTGATCCCGGCTGTGCAGGAAGAGGAGCGGGGAGACGGAATTGTAGAGATTAAGCTGCCGGATTGACAAGGCAACGGGTCCGGAGCGGGCTCCGTGAAGGCCGATCCGTTCGCATAATCGGATTCAAAAGCGAAGAAGACTGTTCTAGAGGGCGCACGCTCTTTGGAGCAGTCTTCTTTGTGTCCGGGAGGGGGAGGTGTCCGCATTGGGCTGAAGCGGCTCAGAATGAGACTGGGGGCGGTCAGCTTGTCGTCATCTGTCCGCCGTTGACGTGGATCGTCTGGCCCGTAATATAGGAGCCGTCGTCCGAAGCGAGCAGAACATAGACCGGGGCAAGCTCGTATGGCTGGCCCGCGCGCTTCATCGGCGTGTCGGCGCCAAGCGTGTTGACGGCCTCCGGCGGCTGTGTCGCCACATTGAGCGGGGTCCAGAACGGACCGGGGGCAACGGCGTTGACCCGGATGCCCTTATCCGCCAGATTATTGGCAAGGGCGCGGGTGAAGCTGACGATGGCTCCCTTGGTAGAGGAATAGTCGATCAGATTGTCCCTGCCGATATAGGCGTTGACCGAGGCGGTATTTACAATGCTGCTTCCCGCAGGCATATGCGGCAGCGCCGCTGTTGTCATATGAAAAAAGGAAATAATATTCGTATCGAACGTCATTCGCAGCTGTTCTTCTGTAATATCCAAATAATTGTCCCGGACAAACTGGACTCCTGAATTGTTTACCAGAATATCGAGCTGCCCAAAGCATTCGAGCGTCATACGGACGGCTTGCTTACACGCTTCCTTCCGCCTCAAATCTCCGGGGATCAGCAGGCAGCGGCGGCCCAGCCGGGTTACGGCGTCTCTCGTCTCCACGGCGTCCTGATGCTCGCACAGATAAGCGATTGTAACATCTGCGCCCTCTTTGGCGAAGGCTACCGCGACCGCGCGGCCGATACCGCTGTCCCCTCCGCTGATCAGGGCGGTCTTGCCCAGAAGCTTGCCGCTGCCCTTGTAATTCGGATTATCGTAAATGGGCCTTGGCACCATCAGAAATTCGAGACCCGGCTGCCTGTATTGACGCTGCGGCGGAAAGGTTAGCGGCACCTGCCTGCACTGCACCTCCGACCCGAAATACGGAATTTGTGGATTCATATGAAGTCCTCTCTTACACGGTTTTGCACCCAGTATATTCCATTCCCGGGGCGGAGGTGCCCAGATTGGCAGAGCAAGAGGGAGCCCTGAGCGAATCTGGGATGCTTGGACAGAATTGGGCTGCCGAAGTCTGATCTTTATCCATGCCAAGCGCTTGTCATTCGTTCGGCGGACAAAGTATAATAGGAAACGGAGATTGTTTGCGCACTGAAAGCGTATTCATTATTTAAAGGGGGAAACCGGCAAGTGAAATTATTGGGTGCGATTGAAGCTGGAGGAACGAAGTTTGTATGTGGAATAGGGCATGAGGACGGAAGCATTATCGACCGGGTCAGCTTTCCTACGACTCATCCGGAAGAGACGATGGCGCAAGTATTCCAATATTTTGAAGGTAAAAATGTTGAAGCGATCGGCATTGGTTCATTCGGGCCGATTGATCCGGTGCTTGGAAGCCCGACATACGGCTATGTTACGACGACGCCAAAGCCTTACTGGAGCCAGTACAATCTGGTTGGCGCGGTCCGTGAAAAAATTGATGTGCCCATCGGCTTTGATACCGATGTCAACGGCGCCGCTCTTGGCGAGCATACCTGGGGTGCCGCGCAGGGCCTGGACAGCTGTCTGTACATAACGGTAGGAACGGGAATCGGGGCGGGCGCCGTCGTGGGCGGCAAGCTGATTCACGGTCTGTCCCATCCGGAAATGGGACATATTTATGTCCGCCGCCATCCGGAAGACACCTTCGCAGGAACATGTCCGTTCCACGGAGATTGCTTCGAGGG
>NZ_ASSC01000026.1 GCF_000520735.1 Paenibacillus forsythiae T98 | reverse complement strand
GGCGGCGGTAGCCAGCCGCCCCTCGTCCATTTGCCCCAGCATATACGGGATGCCGAAGGATTCGGCGACCGCCATCATCCGCAGCAGATTTGAGACAGACCCCGCCTTTACGAGCTTCAAGTGGACAATATCGGCCGCGCCCTCGGCGGCAATCCGGGCGACATCCGCGCAGGTGCGGCAGCTCTCATCGGCCACAACGGCGGCCCGTGTCTGCTGCCTTACCTGCTTCAGGCCGGAGAAGTCGTCAGCAGGTACGGGCTGCTCCGCCCATTCCACGCCGAGCGCCTCCAATTCGGCCAGGCGAAGGACCGCTTGCTTGGGCGTCCAGCCCTGATTGGCGTCGACACACAGAAGGACCTCACCGCCAAGCCGGAACGAGTCAATGACGGCTCTGGCCCGCCGCACCCGTTCAAGGTCCGAGGCACGGTCCGGTCCGACTCTCACCTTAATTGTCCGAAAGCCGTCCCGCAAATACCGGGCCGCTTCCTCCTCGGCTTCGTCCGGTGTGCCGAAGGCGATGGTGGCGTCGCTCGGGATCGAATCCCGCAGCCGTCCCCCCAGAAGCTCCGCCACGGACACCTTCAATTGCTTGCCCATGAGATCGAGCAGCGCAATGTCCACCGCTGCGCGGGCCGCGCTGTTCCCGTTAATGAGCCTGTCGAGCTGGGCATTGATCTTATTTCTGTTCATCACGGGCTTTCCGACGAGTGCGGGACCCAGAGTATGGGCAAGAACGGCGGCAACGCGTTCGGGCGTGTCGCCGGTAACATATTCGCAGTTTCCGCGCACCTCGCTCCAGCCGGTGGCGCCTGAATCGGCTGTAATCCGCAGATAGATTTCTTTCAGATGAGTGACGGTCCCGGATGAGGAGTGGGTGAATGGGGGTGAGAGCGGGAGGTCACATCTAAACACATCAATTTGTGAAATAAGCATACCTACACCTCGTTGTTCAAAAATTTCACGCTTATTACTGGCCTTATATTTCTACGAGAAACATACTTGCATCTTTGGGAACGCTGTCAGGCATTTCTTCTTGTCAGTGGGAATGAACATGGACTCATAGCGGAATTGAGATGATCTTGAAGCAAGCTGAATGACAATTTGAGCAGGAGTTGATGTCACGAAATATAACGCGGTTAAAGATTGTTGGCCTGAAAATAGTCAGGAAATTGATATTTGATCAAATATCACAGTAATTATAGTCACATAAAACTCTATTTTTCAACAAAAAAATCGACAAAATATTTATGTTTTCGACCTTATGGCAGTTTTATTTACAATTTGAGATATTTTTATTGACAGTTTGTCGAAACACCCTTTACAATGTGACCTATGTCACAGGCAATCATTGATCGTTGATATTTGATCAAATATCCGATCTTTAAATTTTGGGAGAGGAGATGCTGAATATTTGAGTAGAATCCCAACTTTTGTTACCGCGTCGGAGCATGTGTATTCCGTTCTCAAGCAGTGGGTGCTGTCCGGTGAGCTGGCTCCCGGAGAGCGGGTCGATCAGGACGCTGTCGCCGCCCGCCTTGGGGTAAGCAAAATGCCGGTCCGCAGCGCGCTGGACAAGCTGGCGGCCCAGGATTTGGTGCTGCTGCATTCACACCGGGGCGTAACGGTCGCTCCCTTGTCGGCAGAGCATCTTGAGGATATTTATCTGGTGCGTTGTAATCTGGAAGGCTTGGCCGTACAGCTTGCGACCGAGCGATTGACTCCAGACGATGCCTCCGTTCTTGGCGAGATGATTCAGAAGCAGGAGGAGCTGGCCAATCATCGCAGCCTTGACACCGAAGCTATTCTGGCCGCCAACCGCGAGTTTCATATGTTCATTTACAGTCTCGCCCAGCGTCCTGTGCTGTTGTCGATCATTGAACGGCTGTGGGAGCAGAGTGAACGGTATCGCCGCATTCTTCTGATCCAGCCGGGAATGGTTGACGGTTCCCTTAATGAGCACCGCCGGCTGGTGGAGCTTATGACTCTCCGGCAAGCGGAGGAAGCCAGCCATTATCTGATCGAACACAATCGGAAGACCCAGCAAGTCGTACTGAGTGTAATGCAAAACAACCAGAACTGATGAGGAGAGATTAACGAGATGATGAAGAACACCAAGATGCTTGTTTGTGCGATGTTGGTAGTGGTGGTTGCCGTGTTGAGCGCATGCTCCGGAACAAAGGGCGCAAATGGCGGACAGGCATCTTCTCCAGCAGGAAGCAGCAAGCCGCAAGAGACGGCATCCGCCGCAGCCCCGTCCTTTCTGGTTGAAAAAGGGTTCCTGACCTACGGCACGGCCGCTACGTTCCCTCCTTTCGAATACATGGTGAACAATGAATTCACCGGCTTCGATATTGAGCTGGGACAAGCGATTGCGAAGGAAATGGGCGTGGAGGTGAAGATCCAGTCGATGAACTTCGACGGCCTGATTCCGGCTCTTCAGGGCAAACGGATCGACATTATCAACTCCGCCATGTATATCAAGCCCGAGCGGGAAGAGCAAGTGGACTTCATCCCTTATATGGGTCTTGCCGATTCGATCGTCGTGAAGACCGGCAATCCGAAGGGCATCAAGAGCCTGGATGATCTGTCCGACCTCACGGTTGCCGTCACACGCGGAGCTGTCGAGGAAATCAATGTCCGCGAGCATAACGAAAAGCTGAAGCAAGCCGGAAAGAAAGAGATCAAGATTTTGGCGCTTCCGACTGCCAATGACGCCGTCCTTGCGACCGAGCAGGGCCGTGCCGACGCGTTCCTTCACTCCTCTCCGGGAGCGGCGTACCTGCAAGAAGAGAAACCGGGCGTCTTCGAAATCGCCGGCTCCTTCGGCGCGGACACGAAGATCGGGATCGCCGTTCGCAAGGGCGACGCGGAAACGAAGAACGCAATCGAAGCAGCGCTGAAGAAGGTTGTCGAGAACGGAACCTATAAGCAATTGATGGAAAAGTACCACTTGCCGGCTGAGATGAGCTACTTCAAGTAAGGATTGCAACCGGACTACCATAGCCGTCAGATCCGCATAAACGCGCTATAGCCCGCGGATCTGACGGAAGCTTCAAAAGGAGGTTTGAGAATGGAATTTTTGGAAGGCGTTTGGGCGTATCTCGGTTCCCGTGCTTTTCTGGATGGAGCCGTGAACACGATGAAGCTCACGCTGGTATCGCAGATTGTCGCCGTCCTTCTCGGGTTTATCATTGCGCTTGTCAAAATGTCAAGATGGAAGCTTCTGCAAGGCCTGGCGACCTCGTATATATGGATTTTTCGCGGGATTCCCGTGTTGGTGCAATTGATCTTTGTCTACACCGCGCTGCCCCAGTTCGGAATCAGGCTGACCGGATTCCAGTCGGCATTCGTCGCGCTTGCGCTTAACGAAGCGGCCTACATGGCGGAAATCGTGCGTTCCGGCCTCGCGTCGGTGGGCAAAGGGCAGCATCGGGCGGCCAACGCCCTCGGAATGAATAGCTGGCAGCGGATGAGATATGTTGTTCTTCCCCAGGCATTTCGCGTGATCGTGCCGCCGACGGCCAACCAGTTCATCGGCATGCTGAAGACCTCGGCCATGGCCTCGGTCGTAGGCTATACCGATCTGCTGCTGACCGCTCAGCAGACCGCCAGCGCCAACTTCGATTATGTGGACACGCTCATTGCGGCCGTCATTTATTACCTCGCCTTTACAGCGCTCTTCACGCTCGTGCAATCTTACCTGGAGCGGCGGATGGATATTACCCGTTCCCGTACCCGCAAACCCCGGATGTTCTCGCTGATGAAGCGCGGGAAATCGATTCTATAGCCCGATAAACGGAAAGGAGTTGAATACTATGCTGCAAATCGAGAAGGTGTCCAAGCAATACCATGGCGATCCGATTCTGAAAGAAGTCTCCCTCGATATTCAAGAGGGTGAACGGGTGGTCATTATCGGGCCTTCCGGTTCCGGCAAGTCGACGCTGCTGAGATGCATGGCGGGACTTGAGCCCATCGATGGAGGACAGATTCTGTACAACGGACAGGATGTTAACGGATCGCGGCATGCCCGGTCCGAGATCGGCATGGTCTTCCAATCGTTTGATTTGTTCCAGCATCTGAACGCGATTCAGAATATTATGCTGGCTCCGACCGTCGTGCGCCGCGAAAGCAAGCAGGAAGTCCGCGCGCGCGCGGTTCAGCTGCTGGAACGGGTGCGTCTGAAGGAACGGGCGGAGCATTACCCCGAACAGCTCTCCGGAGGGCAGCAGCAGCGCATCGCCATTGCGCGGGCGCTTGCCATGAATCCGAAGCTGATGCTGTTCGACGAGCCTACCTCGGCGCTTGATCCCGAGATGACGGCCGAGGTTCTGGACGTTATCTCGGATCTGGCCAGAGACGGCATGACCGTCGTCATCGTGACGCATGAAATGGAATTTGCGCGCCGGGTAGGGGACCGGATCATCTTTATGGACCAGGGAAAGGTTGTCGAAGACCTGCCTTCATCGCAGATGGAAGAAGCCGGCAAGCATCCCCGTCTGAAGCAGTTCCTTAACCAGATTACACAGTATTGACGGGACAAAGGCTGCGTATCGGCCATTTGAACCGGGCCATTCATGCTTAAAGGAGGCGAAACGTTTGGCAACCGTTAAACTTGCGCTGGTGCAGTTCGAAAGCGAGCTGATGGATGTTGCCGCGAATGTCCGGAAGGGCCT
>NZ_ASSC01000025.1 GCF_000520735.1 Paenibacillus forsythiae T98 | reverse complement strand
CGCAGGCGCCGATGGAGACGCTGCCGCCCGTCCGGCATTCCGGGCTGCATCTGTCGGAACTGCCGCGCATCCCCGAAATCGAGGTGGAGAGCGGCCGTTCCGAATATCTGATCGACGTGACGCCGATCCGGGGCACGATCGCTTCGCGGATGCGCCAGAGCGTCTCGGAAATTCCGCACGCCTGGACGATGATCGAGGTGGACGTGACGAACCTTGTGCTGCTGCGCAACAAGCTGAAGGACGAATTCAAGCGCAGAGAAGGGATCAACCTGACCTATCTCGCCTTCTTGATGAAGGCCGTCGTCAGCGCGATCAAGGATTACCCGATTATGAATTCCGTCTGGGCGGTTGACAAAATCATCGTCAAACGGGACATCAATATATCGCTCGCGGTTGGCACCGAGGATTCGGTCTGGACTCCGGTAATCAAGAAGGCCGACCAGAAGAACGTGGCGGGCCTTGCCCGTGAAATCGAAGAGCTGGCGATGAAGACGCGGGAAGGCAAGCTGCGCGTGGAGGACATGCAAGGCGGAACCTTCACTGTCAACAATACCGGCTCGTTCGGCTCGATTCTGTCTTATCCGATCATCAATTATCCGCAGGCGGCTATCCTGACCTTTGAATCGATTGTGAAAAAGCCTGTCGTCATCAACGACATGATCGCCGTCCGTTCGATGGCCAACATTTGCCTGTCGCTGGACCACCGGATTCTCGACGGCGTGATCTGCGGCCGCTTCCTGCAGCGGGTCAAGGATAATATCGAGAGCTACAGCATGGATACGAACGTTTATTAACCGCTGGAACAGGGACAAATCCGGCTTCGCAGCCATCAAGGGCAAAGGAGATGTTTAAGCATGGACAGCACAGAACCCCGGAAGCTGGAAATATCCTATTTTCCCATGATCGAATACAGCGAGGCCTGGGATATGCAAAAAGAGTCGGTCCGCGCCATTGACGCCGGAGAGCGCCCGGAGCGGCTGATTCTGCTGCAACACCCGCCAACCTATACGATCGGGTCGCAGAACCATCCCGAGCATCTTCTGCTGAACGCCGAGCAGCTGCGTGAAGAGGGAATCGCCTTGTTTGAAATCGACCGCGGCGGGGATATTACCTATCACGGTCCGGGACAGCTGGTCGGTTATCCGCTGCTAACCATCGGCGAGCAGGGCAGAGTCGACCTGCACGGGTATCTGCGGTCGCTGGAGCAGGTCATTATCGATTACCTTGCCGCCTTCGGCATCGAGGGCGGCAGAAAGCCGGAATATACGGGAGTTTGGGTAGGCGATGTGAAGATTTGCGCCATCGGCGTGAAATTCAATAAGAGCCGTTCGCGCAAGGGGTTCCTGACCAGTCACGGCTTCGCCTTCAACATTCGGCAGGGCATTGCGGAGGAGGGCTTCCGGGGAATTGTTCCCTGCGGGATTTCACAGTACGGCGTTACGTCGCTGGAGGAATGCACGGGCCGCCGGTTCGAAGTCGAAGAGGTCGCCGCAGCGCTTGTTCCCTATTTTCTGAAGCAATTCCCTTACGGGAGAATCGTGTCGGATTGGGCGAGGGCCACGTCCGGACAATAAAGGAAGCACAGCGAAGCAGCGGCCCGGAGCATCCAAGGCCGCTGCATTAACAAGCGGGAAAGCCGCTATGGGTTCATCATCCGGCGAGAAACGGCTCGATAACCATCATTAGTGTGGAAGCGACCATCGCGATCAGCATGACATAAATAAAGACGCGGAACCATTTTTGACGTTGCATGTGTGACTCCTTTGGATTTAGTTTAAGTTTAGGGCATACAGCGCGTTTGCCGGTGAGCCGGCTACAACTTCTTATTGTAACGTATACTTGAAAGCGAGGGAAGTCCAGTGATAGCACAAGACCGATTGATCCGGGAGTTTATGGAGCTTGTCCGAATCGACAGCGAGACGAAGAATGAACGGAACATCGCCGACCACCTTATCGCCAAATTCAAGGACCTTGGACTGGAAGCCGTAGAAGATGAATCACAGGCGAGAACCGGGCACGGCGCGGGCAATCTGATTGTGACCTGGCCTGCGGAGAATGCGGAAGCGGGCGCG
>NZ_ASSC01000024.1 GCF_000520735.1 Paenibacillus forsythiae T98 | reverse complement strand
CTGCGGCAGCCGGTGAGTCAGCATCGCCAGAATCGGAGCTCCGATGGCGACGCCCAGCGCATAGCTGGTAATGAGCTGTCCCGCCGAGGAGATAGACACTTGCAAATCTTCAGCTACATTGGGCAGAATGCCCATAATGACGAATTCGGTCATTCCAATCGCGAAAGCGCCAAGCGTCAGGGACAACAGCGCGAGCGGAAACCGTTCCTTGGCTTCGGCGCGGGGATTAACAGAATATGACGTTTCCATTGCGTTCATTCTCCTTTGACCCGTCTGTTATTCCCGGGAAAAATATAAGTTCGTCCAGCGCTTTGTTCCACCGAGACGGGCGCTTCAAAAAAACGGCTGAGCGTCTCTTCGTTCAGCATGCGGCGCGTTGCGCCGGAATCGAACACCCGGCCTTTTCGGAAGAGCAGCGTATGGCTGAAGGCGGGCAGAATTTCCTCCGTATGGTGGGTCACATAAATAAGCGAAGGAGCGTTCTCGCTCAAGGTCAGCTCCTCAATGCTTTCCAGCAGCCGTTCACGGGCGAACAGATCGAGGCCGTTGCACGGCTCGTCCAGAATCAGAATCTTCGGCTCGGCCATCAGGGCGCGGGCAATCAGCACCTTCTGCTTCTCCCCCTGCAAGCAGGTGCGGTAATCGCGGTCCCACAAATGCCCGCAGCCGAGCTTGTTCATTAATGTCCCTGCCCGCTCGAAATCCTCTTCCGGCGCATGCGCGTACAGTCCGATCGAGGCGTGCTTTCCGCTGATTACGACATGCTGAGTCCGGTCCGAGCCGTGCAGCTTCTCTTGAAGAGAAGAGCTGACCCAGCCGATGGACTTGCGGAGCTCCCGCAGATCAATCTCGCCAAAGCGCTCGCCGAGCACAACAATTTCCCCTTCGGTCGGCCAGATGTAACCGTTGATCATATTCAGCAGCGTCGTTTTTCCTGAGCCGTTGAGTCCCATCAGCGCCCAATGCTGCCCCTTTTCTATGCTCCAGTTCACCCGGTCGAGCAGCGTCGTCGTCCCCCTTTTCCAAGAGACGTTGCTTACCCTCAAAATGCAGTCCATTCCCCTGTAACCTCTTTTCTGCTCAAAATAATCGGACCTGACCGCAAAAGCTATACCGGCAGTCGCATCTGCAATATCGTATTGTATACAATGCCAGGTGTAAATGTCGATGTGAATATTGCTCAATTTGTCTTAAATTATTGCTATCATGCTATAATGGGACGGGGTGAATGCTGATGAAAATGCAAGTTGTGACGGAGAACATCGAGCTGTGCAGATTGGAAGAACATTACGAAGAGATTCCCCATGTTCATGAGAACTGGGTTCAACTGACCTTTGCTGTTCGCGGCGGCTCGTCCGTCATTACCCAAGGCACATCCGGGTTCATCCCGGAGGGCGCAGGAATAGTCCACAAGCCGATGCAAGAGCATCAAATCCGGGTCGATGAGGGAAGCTGCGCCATCGTGATCAAGATGCGCACTTCGCTGTGGGAGACTTTGCAGCATGAGGAAGCGGATTGTATCACCGTGGAGCAGGACATCAATCCCCGCGAATTGAATGCAGAGTTCCAAAGATGGATTGCCCCGCTATTGTTAACCGATGGGGATGATCGAAGCCGGCGCAGCCTTACGGAGACGGGCGTGCTGCTATATCTCACGCGCAATCTGAAAAGAGGGGACTGTCCGGACAAGAATCCTCCATGCCTGCCGGAGCTTCACCGTACGGGAGATCCGTATATGGACCGCGTGTTGGAATACATACATCTTTCGTATACATCATCCATCAGCATCGAGCTATTGTCGTCAATGGCTCTCCGGAGCCGCTATCATTTTATACGCTCCTTCAAGGCGGTGACGGGCTTCTCGCCTTATCAATATATCCTTCGTCTGCGGATACAGCGCTCCAAGTATGAGCTTGAATATACCGAAGCAACGATTTCCGCGATCAGCGCCGGTCTCGGCTTTGCTTCAACCAGCCAATTCTACCGGGCCTTCGTGAAAATCACCGGCATGGCCCCGGAGCAATACCGCCTGGAGCGAAAGATGGGCTGACCGGCTGATGAAGGGCCTCCTTCGCGCGGCAACCCCCATTTGACGAAAAAAAGCTCCGCCGGACAAAACCTGTCCGTGAAGCCTTTTCGCTTGATATTATGGCGCTGCTTAAATGCTATAAATCCCGGGTGGACAGGATGCGCAGAGAGATGATATAGGAGACGAGGATAAAGGCGATATACAGCAGCCCGGCCACGACCCCCTCCCTCAAACTCAACCGGGAAATATTTGAAATAAAATCACCGAGCCAGGGCTGGGCTTTAATCAATTCATTAAGATTCATGGACCCAAAGAACATAATCATAAAGAACGCCGTGTTCACAATCTGCTGCCCCTTGGGGCCGAGCCAGTAGTAGATGGGCAGATAGACCGCCGCGCTTGCCGGAACCAGCAGGACCGTAAATCCGAAATCTCTCCAGTGTATCGCCAGCGGATGCCCCAACCGATTCAGGATTAAGCTTGAAAGGACCGTACAGCCTATGCCAAACAGGAGATAAGGCACGATGGAGATATATTTGGCGGTGACGATCTGGCTCCGGCGCACCGGAAGGCTGAGCGCAAATCTCTGGTTCATATTGCGGACATCCTGCATACAGGAATTGACCAGCAGCAGGATGGACGGCATAGTCACGAACAAGCTTACACTGAATAAGTCGTTCTGCATGGTCGTATAGGATAGAAAGACAAGATAAGCCGCAATGAACAAAAGATAATTAGCCGACAGCAGCACATCCTTGCGGATCAGCGAAACGATATGGCTCATGCGCTTTTTCCTCCTTTGGCGGTAAAGTACATAATATCCTCAAGCGTCGGCGTTTCCAGCAGAGCGACGTCTTTAAAGGCCCGTTTCGCTTCTCCCCGATCTTTGGACAGCGCTTCGAACCCATGCGCGCCTTCCCTTACCCCGACGAAGAACTTCCGTATATCCTTATCCAGCAGCTCGCGTCCTCCCTTGACCATGACATAGCGTTCAAACACCTCATCCTTGCTCTCGCTGAAGACGACCTCCCCCCGGTTAAGGAAGACGATATAATCCGCGATCCGGTCCAGGTCATTCGTAATGTGGGTGGAGAACAGGATCGACTTGTTCTCGTCGAGAATCTGTTCGCTTAACAGCTCCAGCAGCTCCCTGCGGAAGACGGGGTCCAGTCCGGCCGTCGGTTCGTCCATAATCAAGAGATCGGCATGGTGGGACAAAGCGACCGCGAGCGAGAACTTCATTTTCATCCCTTTGGACAGATTCTTGATCTTGGCCTTGGGCGACAGCTCGAACAGGTCGAGATAGCGTCTGAACGCCGCGTCATCCCAATGCTTGTAGAAGGGACGGACTATGCTCTTCATCCGGCTGATGGTCAAGTGCTCGTAATAGAAGTTCTCGTCCGAGACATAGCCGACGCGCTCCTTGATTAAAGGCTCCGCCGCCGGGCTGCTGCCGAACAGACGAATACTCCCGTTGTCGGGTCGCACCATATCCATCATCATTTTGATCAAGGTGCTCTTGCCTGCTCCGTTGGGGCCGATCAGCCCCGTGATATAGCCTTTATTGACCTCGAAATGAACATCTTTCATGGAAAAACGGTCAAATGTCTTGGAAATCCCCTGGATTTCAATCACACTGCTCATCCTTCTTCCTCCTCCTTAAGCGTCCTGAATATTTCAACCATCTCTGCAAAACCGATCCCAAGCAGCTCGCTTTCCTTCATCACTTCCTTCATCTTCTCCTCCAGCAGCCGGTATCGCTGTTCACGGATATACTGCTGATTCATTCCGGATACAAACGAACCTTTCCCTACCAGCGAGTCCACCAGCCCTTCTCTCTCCAGCTCCTCATATGCGCGCTTCGTCGTAATGACGCTGATCTGCAAATCCTTGGCCAGTTGGCGAATCGACGGCAGGGGTGACCCCGCAGCAAGCTCGCCTTGTAGTATCATCTGCCGAATCTGAGTTACGATCTGCGCATAAATCGGTTCACCCGATGAGTTGGACAAAATAATGTTCATCTTCCACCTCATTCCGCTGCATTGTTATTATTGTATATATAATATATATACAATATATTCATTCTTGTCAACGATATTCACCTCTTTTTCCCGAAATCCGGCTCCCGCCATCAAAAAAGCACACCCTGCGCCTATGGCAGAATGTGCTCCAGCAATCCCATCGCAACCTCTTCATAAAAGCTGAAAAGACCTCCCGAATGAATTCAGGAGGCCGTATTCCCACAGTGCCGTCTTACTCGTAGGAGCTTTGCTCGTTCGCCTTATAGCCCTTGTCTCTGCGCAGCATTTCCTTGCGCTTATCCATCTGCTCCTGCTGCACCTGATTGTTCTCATGGGCCGTCGGCGCCGTGTTGTCCAGGTCTTTAACGGTATTGATCAAGTTTTTGTCGGGGCTCATCGCAATTCTCTCCTTAACCATTTCTTGTGATACCCTGGTTAGTGTTGCGGTAAGGAGGGGAAATTATGCATGATCGTCCATAAAGCTCCGTTAATTAGTGCTCAGCGACAGACCGATGATCTCCGACCGGCTGGCCAGACGGATGGGCGGACCCCAGGTTCCGTAACCGGATGAAACAATAACATGCAGATTCTCTTTATTCAGATAGCCCCAGTCCAGCTCGAACAGGCGTCTTGTAATCCAGTGGATGGGCGCGATTTGCCCCCGGTGCGTATGGCCGGAGAGAAGCACATCGACGCCCGCTCTAGCGGCGGCATCAAATCCTGTCGGCTGGTGATCCATCATGATCACGGGGCGCGTCAAATCGAGACCTTCCAGCAGGGAAGCGACACTCATGCGGCCTTCGCTGTCCATACTCTCCGCCGCCTTGTCCTTCCTTCCTACAATATATACTCCGGCAACCTCGGCGACCTCGTCCTGAAGCACGCGTATGCCGACTTCGCTCATCAGATCCGTATATTTCTTGATGTCCTTGCCGTAATACTCATGATTGCCCAGCACGGCGAACACCCCGTAACGGGCCTTCAGCTTGCCGAGCTGCTCGCTCATCCGGTGGCGGACGAACGGCTCCACGCTGTCATCGAGCACATCCCCGGCCAGCAGCACAATGTCCGGCTGCATCGCATTCATCCGGTCGACCATTTTCTTCAAATGCCGGTTGCCGACAATGTCGCCGAGATGAATGTCGGAGGCTACGGCGATCTTGAGGTTCCTCTCGAACTGCTTGGGAAGCCCAAGCGAGTGAACGCGCAGCACCGTGCTCCACGCATTCCGGGAGCCCCACACCAGAAATACAGCAAGCAGCGCCACAATGACCGCTCCCGCTTCGGAAATATAACCGGAAACATCGGCGTCCGCAAGGTACAAAATCCAGTAGAACAGATCAGCAACGGGGAGCAGAATGATAGCAAACTGCATCAGAGCCAGATAATACGAGCCGATAACTTTGAGAAATCTGGCGAGCGGTTTAAGAGCCTCCGGCATGGGTGCTCTGCATATAAGATAGGCTAGCGCGACAACCCAAAAGACCGGCCAGAATACCCCCGGGCTCGTTCCGGGCAGCCAATTCCGGACAAGCAGCCACAAATGGTAGCCGATGTAGAAATTGACCAGGCCAAGCAGCAGCAGTCCTCCGGCAATCGAAAGAAACAATCTTATTCTCTTCATCCTATGTCTCCTTTGGCAATATTTCTCTATAAGGGAATATAGAATATCATCCTTCATTGTTATGCTAAAAGCAACTATGCCAAAAGTATGTGCGATTGCCGGTCAGTAATCAAGTTCAAAATAAAGGAAGCCGCCCCTCGATCCCGCAGGAATGAGGAACGGCTTCCCTGTTTCTTACCGCCATACCTTAAGTTAAAATATGTCCGCCTTCCGCGTGAAGGACGGTTCCGGTCACAAAACCGTTTTGGAGCAGGTAGAGGACGCTCTGCGCAACATCCTCCGCTCTGCCCACCCGTTTGACCGGGAGCTTGCCAGCCACCGCTGCGTAGAAATCATGGCGCGCGCCTTCGGCCATTTTGCTTCGCGAAGGCGTATCAATAATGCCGGGTGACACGATATTCACGCGGATGGGAGCAAGCTCCAGAGCCAATGTCTGGCCCAGATTGGAAACCGCTGCGTTGACCGCGCCAAGTACAGACGATCCGATCATCGATTTATAGGCGACCACGCCGGAGAACAACGTAATGGAACCGTTCGCCGCAAGGTTCGGCGCCCCGTACTTAGCCGCATAGTATTGGCCCCAAAATTTATTCTCGAACAACTGGCGCGCTTGGGCCGTGTCCGTTTGGAGAAAGGGCCCGCCGGAGGTCTCTGCGGCGCTGACGACAAGATGATCGAACGTGCCGATTTGGGCGAAAAAGGCTTGCACTTGCTGTTCATCCGTTGTATCGAGCGATAAAGCTGCGGCTTTGGCTCCCAGATTTTCTTTCGCCTTTTGCAGTTTATCTTCCGAGCGGCTGGCGATAATCACCTCCGCCCCAAGCGCAATGGCTTGTTTCGCCGTTTCCAGACCAATGCCGGAGCTTCCGCCGATAATAACGATTTTTTGATTGTGCAGCATGGGTATTCCTCCTGTTTATGTTGGATTTATTGGAAATTCAGTGCCTCTTCAAGATGGGAATCAAGCTCGGATATAAATTTATCCAGCTTCGGATTTTTGATGACATCATAGCAAGCGAAGCTCTTTAAAGGCTCCATGCCGAGAAATTCCTGTACCCGATGCAGATGAGCGATTGCGCCTTCCAGACTCTCCCCTTTAAAAAACTCCGCGGGATCGTTAAATGCTTGCTCCGGGGCATTCCACGTTGTCGAGAACATATACTTCTTGCCGGTTAACAGCCCGCCTCTGCCATACTGGTCAGCGCCTTTAAAGAATAAGCCGTACTCGTATACTTCATCCATATAGGTCTTGAGCAGCCCGGGAACACTGAACCAGTAAATTGGAGTCTGGTAAATGACAACATCCGCCCAGAGAAACTTTTGCTGCTCCTCTTTGATGCTGTAGCCGCTTTGGAGCGTTGTCGTTTGCACATTGTTCTTCTCACTTAACAGGCTCACCATGCGGTCCGCCAAGGTTCGATTCAATTTCCCTTCCGCAGAACCGTATTTTTGGTGGCCGTTGATAATCAGTATATTTTTCATTTCTGTTCTTCCATCTCCTTTATTGTTATCGGCCCGATACAACGATAGTATATGTGCAGCAAATTCCTTTTGGGAAGTAGTGATATTAATACCATATAGTTTCCGAAAGTATACTATTGTGCTATGATGGGATCATCAAGCCGAAAAAAATGTTGGGAGGATGCTTCAATGAGTGAAGCTGAACCGATTGTGCTGACGAAAGGAACACCGGGGGAGCCTTGCCCCATTGCCAAAACGCTGGATGTGATCGGGACCAAATGGACCTTTCTCATCATTCGGGATTTGCTGATTGAAGGAACGATGCGATTCAGCGACCTGCTGAGATCCATGGATGGAATCAGTCCGAAGACACTGTCGCTCCGTCTTAAAGAGCTGGAAGAGCATGGGGTATTGGAAAGAAAGGTATATCCGGAGGTGCCTCCGCGCGTAGAATATACGTTGACGGATAAGGGAAAGCGGCTTGAGGGGATTTTTATTGAATTAAAGAGATTCGGGCTAAATCTGTAACAAAACAGGCCAGCGCGGAAAGTTTCCGGCTGACCCGAGTAGGCAAATACGGCAGTTCAGGACACAGGTCGCCCCGCCTGCTGCCGCCTTGTTAAACGCTAACTATGTACTCCCGAAAGCTACGCTTTCGCGCGTTGTTCCTCCAGGTAATCCCCGATCAGCTTGTCGCATTTGTTAATGTGGGTAATTAGCCAATCCGTCAAAGTGCGGTTAAGCTTAATGGTCGTGAGAACGGAGACGCCTTTGGTCTTGATCGCTTCCTCCAGCTCAAGAACAGTCTTGACGAAATCGGCATGCTCCTTCTGATGCTCGGCTAATTCCGGGAAGTGGATGTCCTTCATCAAATCTTCTTCACTTCCAAAATGCTCAATCGTGTAGTCCTTCAAAAATTTGAGCGTTTCTTCGATCTTCTCGCGCCCTTGCTGATTCGAGCAGGCATCAAAGAACTCGTTCAGCTTGACCAGCAGCTGTCTGTGCTGGCAATCGATCTTCTCCACTCCGATTTCGTATGATTCCCTCCAGGCTATCATGTCCGCATCGCATCCTCTGCCATAAAATTCACACTATTCTGCTCTTTATTCTCTCTCTTTCGACTGGAAAAAACAGTTAACAACATCACACGACAACTGTTTTTTTGAACCGGTTTCAACAGCGAGAAAGCCTCAGCCTCTGCGCAGAAAAAGCCTGAATTCTCAGGCTTTAAGAGCTGCGGCCGATTTACGCGCGTTGACCACTCTCACTGCCATCAGGGAAGCGAACAGACACAGAAAGCCTGCGGTAACGAAAGGAACCGTGTAACTGCCGAGCCATTGTCTCATCACTCCGGCCCCGTAAGCGGCCGCGGAAGCGCCGAGCTGATGAGCTACCAGAATCCAGCCGAATACCATCCCCGCTTTTTCTCTTCCGAAATGATCGGCGGTAATTTTGACGGTCGGGGGTACGGTTGCAATCCAGTCCAGCCCGTAGAACACGGCAAACACCAGCATAAGCGTGTAACCACCGTCAAGCGCGTAGGGCAGGAAGATAAGTGACAATCCCCGAAGGCCATAATACCAGAACAGCAGCCATCTGCTGTCAAAACGGTCGGACAGCCAGCCCGACAGCGTCGTACCGATCATATCGAACATCCCCATCAAGGCGAGAAGCCCTGCGGCCGTTACAACCGGGATGCCAAAGTCGCCGCAGGCCGGGATCAGATGCGTGCCGATAAGGCCGTTGGTGGAGAAGCCGCAAAAGAAAAAAGTGCCTGCCAGCAGCCAAAACGTGCCGCTCTTCACCGCATCCTTCAGCGCAAGCAGCGGAGCGAGAAATAAATTGCCATGGAACGGTGCAGGCGTTGCAATCTCCGTCTCTCCAAGCGGAGGAACCCCGACACTGTGAGGATGATCTTTCATCCAAATCGCCACTATGGGAATCAGCACGAGCAGCACCGTAATGGTTGTGTAAATGGAAAACCGCCAGCCGAGGCCAACCGAGATCTTCGCCAGTAGAGGCAGGAACAGCAGTTGCCCCGTCGCCGCGCTGGCTGTAAGCATACCGACAACGAGCCCTCTGTGCTTCACGAACCAGCGGCCCGCCACCGTAACGCCCAGCACATTGGCGAGTGCCCCGGTGGCCAGGCCTATGACAACTCCCCAAAGCGCAATGAACTGCCAGAGCTCCGTCATAAACGACGTTAACGCAAGGCTGATTGTCAGCAAACTCATCGTCAGCAGCATGATGCGGCGAACGCCGAAGCGGGCCATCAGCGCGGCGGAGAAGGGTCCCATCAACCCGTACAGAAATATGCGAATGGACAATGCGCCGGACACCGCGGAGCGGCTCCAGCCAAATTCATGTTCAAATTGCATCATCAATACGCTGGGAATCGAACTGATGCCTGCCGATACCAGCAACACGAGAAAAACAATCGCAACCACAGTCCACCCATAATACCACCGGGGAGCTTTATTTATTAACGGCATCCCTTCACTCCTATCCTTATCTCTATCATTGCTTTATATCATACAATCTACATTCCTACAATTACCATGGCAGAGGCTGACCCATATAATAGAACTGTCCGCTCGGTCCGTCAGCATCAATGGTTGCCAGGGCCACAGCCGTCTTGGCGCCTTCTTCTACCGGGATTTCCGCATTGGCTCCGCCCATGTCCGTCTGTACCAGTCCGGGATGAGCCGAATTTACTTTCAGTGGGGTGCCCTCCAGCTTCTGCGCCCAATAAGCGGTCAGCATGTTCAGTGCCGCCTTGGATGCGGCATATGCCGGATCTCCGAGCTTACGTACCGTTTCATTGGTATGCATTAAGGTAATGGAGCCGATCGCACTGCTCTGGTTCACGATGCGTCCCGCCTCGCTCTTCAGCAGCAGCGGAAGCAGCGATTCTGTGAGTAAGAACGGAGCAAACGTATTAACCTCAAAGGTCTGGCGGAAAGCGTCCAGATTTCCTCCAGACGAACGGAGCACGATGCCTGCATTATTGATCAGGATATCCAGCTTGCCATAGCGGCGGTCTATCCACTCGGCTAACGCTTCGATATCGTCTTTGTTCGTAACTTCCAACTGAATGCCGACCGCATCAATGCCCGAAGCTGACAACGGCTTCGCAGCCGCCTCTGCCGAGGAGAGCGTGCGGGCGCCCATCAGAACGGTGATGCCTAGCGCGCCCAGTTGTTTGGATATTTCCAGTCCGAGACCTCTATTAGCACCGGTAACCAAAGCGATTTTTTGAGTCATTGTTATTCCTCCTGATTATTATTCAAGAATATTCATTCTTTAATTAGGTAAAAAAAATTAAAATATAGCTGAAAGCGCGACTTTATATACATCCTGTAACGTTTTGGGGTCAGTTGTCGTTTTGGCCATAATATGGACTCCCTGCTTCACACCGACTAGAAAACGCGACAGCTCGCGGAGATTACGCTTCCCTTTCAGCCCGCCTTCCTTCTGCGCGCGGAGCAGGAAGCTGTAGAAGCGGTTCTCCATATCGAGCAGACTTGCCTCCACCCTGCTCGCCACCTTGGGGTCGAAGGGCGCCAGCTCGACGGCCGTATTGGCAATTAAGCAGCCGCGCCGTTCATTTGCGTTGTCCATAGACCTTTCGATCAGCCGCTCGAAAAAGGCGGCAAGCTGCTCCTTCGGATTGCCGGGCTCCTCCAACACCGCAAACAATTTTCCCGCTGAATGATGCCGGAACCGGTCAAGCGCGGCCAGAAACAAATCATTCTTATCCCCGAACGTTTCATACAAGCTGCCTCTGTGTACTCCGGTATGCTCGCATAAATCCTGAATTGATGTTTTTTCAAAGCCTTTGCTCCAAAACAGTTCCATTGCTTTATCCAATACTGTTTCTTCATCGAACTCCCGAGGTCTCGCCATCATCACTCCTCCTCTCTGAATCCATCTTAATTATTTAAGAACGAACAGTCAAGTATTATTTTGAAAATTTCATTTGATTGTTGACAATATGGCCTTACTTCCGCCATTTGACGCCGCTTCGCAATTTCCTTGTCGCTCTTCTTACGGATGAGACCTTCGGCGTCGCCATTAATGAAGCGGCCAGGCGCCAAAGAGTCAGCGAGAGGTGGATAGCTAAGTCATGTGCCGGTGTCCATCATGGCGGCTCTGGTGGCGCAGGAGCTGCTTGTCCGGGACGGCAAGCTCGTCCCGCTGTCAAGCAATCTGGAGCTAATGGCGGCGGTTCCCGCCTTTCTTGTCGCCATTACAACGCGCAGCCTGCTCGGAACGGTTGCGGCGGGAATCGTATCGCTGATGCTGCTGCGTCTGGCGCTTTAAGTTGTCAGCAGCGGCTTAAGCTCTGCAATCACCGCCTGAAGCTGGGACGAGCACTGCTCGAACAGCTTTTTGGTGTTCTTGTTTTGAGCCGACAGCCCGAACAGCTCCAGGTCCGCTTCGCATTTCTTGAGCAGGGCGTATAGCTGCGGCTTCTCCTGCGGCTGCGGCACTTGAACGCTGTCGGCGTATAAATCGACCGTCAGCTCCCCGTAGGAGTCAACCTGGCCCAGAAATATATCCTGGAGGTTAAGCTGCTGCTTCTCCAGTTCACCCATCAGCCATTTCGGCGTTTTCCCCATCATATCGAGCGGTTCGGGCATTAATTTTCCGTCCATAATGACGGCCTGAGTCTCTTTCTCCGGAGCGACCTTGATTCCCAAATGCTTGGGAGTAAGCGGCTGATTCTCGCGGTTCAGCAGCACATTGACCTGTCCGCTCGCCTCCATAATCGCAAACTCCACGTCGGCAACCTTGAACACGCTCTTGGACCGAAGCTGCTCCAGCAGATCGTCCGTCGTCAGGCGCTCTTTTTTCAAATTCTCTTCCAGAATCTTGCCGTCCTTGATCAGCACGGTCGCTTTGAAATCAACGAAATCTCTGGCTTTCTTGCTTTTAAGCTGCAGAAATTCGATCCCGAAGGAAATGGCGACCCATACCAGAATCGCGATCATGCCCAGGTGCCAGTTCTTGTCCGTATCCAGCGAGATGTAAGCAGCCAAGCTGCCAAGTGTGATCCCCGTAATATATTCGAAGAAAGAAAGCTGGGATACTTGTCTCTTGCCAAGGATCTTCGTTAACAGAAAAAGTACGACCACAGCGAATATGGTCCGAAAAATAACTTCCAGCCAAGTCGGCATTTTTCAGCATCCTCCTCTTGTCTCGTGCAGTTGTTGAGCAAGTTCATTATTTCTCGAAACACCGCAAACTATTCGAATTTAGCTTCTGTGCCCAACCCATACTGACTCAAACCGGCCGGTGAATAATTGCAGCAAAAGGAGCAAATATTAGTGGACGGCTCACGGTTATTACGCCAATACATTAACGCCAACACAGGAGGAATTGACAATGACTGTAGCATCAGATGTAAAGACCTGCCTTTCTTCGCTGAAAAGCGCTCAAGCAAGCCTTGAACAGTTCGCGCTCAGCACGCAGAACCAGCAAGCCAAAACGCTGTTCACCTCGGCCGCGCAGCAAACCCAGCAAATCGTTCAGCAAGTAGAAAACCGGGTTCAGGAGCTGGAAAAAGAAGAACCGCAATACAGAGGATTCTAACACAAAATGAAAAGGCCCCATTCTCCACGTCAGTGGGGATTGAGGCCTTTCGTTTCGTTATTATCCCAACTCATTAAAGTCATGTAAAAATTTCTCGATATTCCCGTTCCATTGATTGCCGCTCGCATCCAGAAGCCCCAGCACACGCTGAATCGTCTTCAAAATCCGGCTGTCCCCCGCCCCGTTCTGCACCGCCTTCTCATAAGCCTGTCTCAGCTCCGGATCGATGGTTGTCGGTTCGCCGCTTGTGCCGTATTCGTAGGCCGGTGTATTGTTGGAGCCATAGAACACAAACGTTCTAACCAGCTTCATCCGGTCATTGACCGCCGCAGTACGGTTGGATTTCGGATACTTCTTCACGAAGGATTCGAGGGCAAGCCCGCGGTTAATCAGCTCATCCCATGAAATCACAATGGCCGCGTCGCTCAGGGCCGGTTTATTGGAATCGACAGCCATCAGATCAATGTAGGCGGCGATATCTTTTCCGATATAGGGCTTGAAAGGCTTGAACCCCTCGTAGTGCATCACAGGATAATACATACCCTCACTGGTCTCCAGCTTGTAGCCGTAAGCGAAGGTCTCGGTTAACAAGGCGCGAACACCGGGATCAGTAATCCTCTTCATCAAGTTGCTGTAGGTGAGCCCGGCCTGCGGTCCGTTCTTGCGGACGGCGCTGTCAATCGTCTTCTGCACCTTTTCCGGGAAGAGCTTTTTTGAAAAAGCGTCCAGTCTCGCCTTTTGCGCATTTTCGAGCTGAAGCACCATGAGTGTAGCCCGCCAGGAATCGGCTTCTTTTATATGATTGAGGAGATAATTGCGAGCCTGGATCAAGCTTGCCGGCGTCTTTGCCGAGTTCTTCACATATTTCTGGAACTGGTTATATACGGCCAGACTTTGACTTTGCCCTGCGGTTACGGCCTTTAACGCTGATACAGATGGGGGAAATGCGGCCGCTGCGGCACCGGCGCCAAGCGCGATGGCCAAACCGAGCAGCGCCCCTCTTTTTAATTTGGCGGACGTCTCGAATAGATTCTTCATATGCACCCTTCTCTCTCTGCTGTTATGGAGTTTGAACCTCCGCACCCTTGAAAGGGTGGGATTCTTAGCTAGTTAACGGGCGCATACGTTTCCGCTTTGCCCAACGGCTAAGTTAAGGGCTAGTTCAATAGCCCATCCTAGATCAGAGCATATAGCTATCTAGGCTGACAGACTGTTACCATCCGCCACAGGTTTATGCATGATGTTGATTGCACCTACTCGATCTCGATGTGCTGTATATCCACAGTCGCATTGATACGCTCGATCTTTTGCTTTGTTCCGTTGACCGCATGACGGACAGGTTTGCGAAGTGTAGGCTGGATTGACTTCTATGACTTTGATTCCAGCTAATGCCGCCTTATATGTGATGAACGTTTGCAATTGATAGAACGACCAGCTATGCAGATTCTTAGCGTTTTTACGACTTGTTCTTGTCGTCTTGCGAATATCAGCCAGTTTCTCCAGTTTAATGATCGACACCTTTTCTTGAATAGCCATATTCACGATCTGGCGGCTGATTTTATGGTTCTGGTCTTTCATATAGCGACTTTCCTTGTCACGCTGTTTACGAATGGCAGATTGCTTCTTGAGTTTTCCTAGTTTGCGACGGTGGGTGTTGTACTTACGGCGGATGAACTTGTTCTTGCGGCCATTGCCGCAAAACCTCGTCTTGCCACTGGATGTTACGACAACGGCAGGGACTTTCAAACCTAAATCAACGCCCATGATTCCATCACCTGCCGCTTGCTCAGTCGGTCTTACGATGGAGACTTGAACAAACCATTTAGCCGATTTTTGAACAACGCGCAGAAGTCCATGCTTGCTGTTAGAAAGCATGTCTCGCTCCCGATCAGAAAGAAGTGCAGGGACAACAAGACGTTGTACTTTTCCATCCATGACAACAGGGAAAGAGAGGCTATCGTCTCCGATTGCATAGTTTTGATTATTGACGTAGTACACGCGCTTTTTGAGAATGGGGCGCTTCTTATTCTTCTTGGACTTCTGAAATAGGCTTTTAGCGTCTCGAATGAGTTGATTCTTTACAGCAGATGGCAGATTCGCATGGACAGTCTTTGAAGTTAGCTTTGGAAACGTTCCAGATGCTTCTGCTTGTTCCGTTAGCTCATTGACTGTCCGAATGTACTCATTGCCCATATCCACCAACACAGACGGATGGGCTGGAAATATGCGGATTTGAATCGTTACCGTCTGCATGGTTTCACCCTCTTGTCTTTTGTTCTTCCACGTATCGCTTGATGGTTTCGCTTTAAATGTTCCCTGCTGTACTAACGAAATAGGAACGTGTCCAAAGAGAAGGCAAGTGCTTCAGGTGCTTGAATTGACCACGAAGGCGGCGAGAGGTTATTCCTCTCAGTTTTGCCATGATTTTCGCTCGAAAATCTAGTTGGCAGTACGTTTATAAAGATATGCACATGATCGGGCATAACTTCCATTGCGATTAGCATCCAATCGTTTTCATCGCATATTTCGGAAGCCAGCTGTTTGAACTGAGTCTCCACCTGATTGACGAGCACTTTACGCCTGTATCTCGGGCAAAAAATCAAATGATAGTTGATTAAGGATACGGTTGTTTTGGTAGTCCTGTATGGTTGTCCCATAACTACATTGTGTTATTTCACTTAATAAACTGCAACAAGGATGTGCACCCATGCTTTCTGTAATTACCCCCTAGACGCGCAAGCTCCCCATTTTGTTGCACCCGTTCGATATATAACGAATCCAGATACGCCTTGAAGGCGAGCCCGTTGCTGTGAAAAAAGCCCCCGGCGCTTGGCGGAGGCCACTGAAAAAGTCCCTTTCTTAGAAAAAGGTACAATCACTCAAGAAATTGAGGAGACTGTACCTTTTCTCGTTTATAATTAAAGCATCAATGGCGAGTAAGTGAGCAAATGATTCGGCAACAACAAACCCTGATGCTAAGTCCGTACGCGGAATTGTATAACATCGTGGTGCCCAAGGACAACATGCTGCGTCAGATTAATGAGCTGGTGGACTTCGATTTTATTTATGAGGAATTACAGAATAAATACTGCTTGGATAACGGTCGGAACGCAATCGATCCTATTCGTATGTTCAAATACTTATTGCTGAAAGCTATTTTTGAGTTGTCTGACGTTGACATCGTCGAGCGTTCAAGATATGACTTGTCCTTTAAGTACTTTCTGGGTATGGCGCCGGAGGATCCGGTAATCGATTCGAGTTCTCTGACGAAATTCCGAAAGCTTCGCTTAAAGGATATTAACCTCCTAGACATGCTTATCGGCAAGACGGTAGAACTTGCCATTGAGAAGGATATTTTAAAGAGCACATCTATCATTGTGGATGCCACGCATACAAAAGCGCGTTACAATCAAAAGTCGCCGCAGGAGATTCTGCAAGATCAAGCACGGAAACTGCGTAAAGCCGTTTACTCCATGGACGATACGGTTAAAGTCAAAATGCCGGCTAAGAACACGAGCGATGTGCTCGAAAACGAGATAGCGTATTGCCAGAAGCTCATTACCTTCATCGAGGCGGAGTCCGGAATTGCACAAGTGCCGAAAGTGCTGGAGCCGCTTAACCTGCTGAAGGAAACGGTTGAGGATGACGTTGAGCAGCTTCGTCTGACAGCGGACCCCGATGCGCGAGTAGGACACAAAAGTGCCGACTCCGCCTTCTTTGGATACAAGACGCATCTGGCCATGACCGAGGAACGCATCATAACAGCAGCTGTGATCACCACAGGCGAGAAAAATGACGGAAAACAGCTGCAGACGCTGATCGAGAAAAGCCAAGCGGCCGGTGTGGAGGTCAAAACAGTAATCGGCGATACCGCCTACTCTGAGAAGGATAACATTTCGTATACAAAAAACAATGATCTCGAACTGATATCTAAGCTTAATCCGAACATTACACAGGGAACCCGCAAAAAAGAAGACGAATTTCTGTTCAACAAGGATGCAGGCATGTATGTCTGCAAGGCCGGTCATCTAGCCATTCGAAAGGCTCGGCAGGGAAAGAAAGGCCGTGGCAAAAACCAACGAGACACTTACTATTTTGATGTCGAAAAATGCAAGCAATGTCTGTTCAAGGAAGGCTGTTACCAAGAGGGTGCCAGCAGCAAGACTTACTCCGTCACCATAAAATCCGATGAACACGCAGAACAAATGACGTTCCAAGAAACGGAGTATTTTAAAACCAAAACCAAGGAACGGTACAAAATTGAAGCGAAGAACAGCGAGCTCAAACATAGACACGGGTATGATGTAGCCATATCCTCGGGTCTGCTTGGCATGCAGTTACAAGGTGCGATGGCCATATTCGCAGTCAACTTAAAGCGGATATTTAAGATCGCTGAGTAAGGGTAGCAGGGAATACCGCCCAAATAACCTACAAAAAGAAGATGCCTTTCCCACTATATGGGCATAGACATCTTCTTTTTTGTTTGGACTGTATTCGATCACTTGAAAATGCGTAAGTTCTTCAGCGGACTCCGCTTGGCGCCGAGGGCTTCGTGAACGTTCCGTGTATCGTTTAGTGCATAGCGCCTTCCTGCGGATGGCGCACAGCGACGCGCTTCAGGAAGAAAGCGATAACGAGCCCGACAAGGGTTAGCAACGTCGCGAAGATAAAGGCGTGCTGAACCCCCTGGGTAAAGGCAGGAATGAAGTGAACCGGGTCCTCCGGATTCGCGACGCCCTTCAGATAGCTCTTCGAGCCAGCCGTCATGATGCTGATCGCCAGCGCGGTGCCAACGGCCCCGGCCACCTGCTGGAGCGTGTTCATAATGGCTGTGCCATGCGGATACAGCTCAAGCGGCAGCTGGTTGATTCCATTCGTCTGCGCCGGCATGAACACCATCGACACGCCGATCATCAGCGCGCTGTGCAGAATGATTGTGAAGACCACCGAGGAAGCCGGATTAATGTCCGCAAAGAACCACAGCGTCGCGGCGACAATGGCAAGCCCCGGAATGACAAGCCACTTCGGTCCGAATTTATCGAACAGCCGGCCCATCAGCGGCGACATCAAGCCGTTGATAAGTCCGCCCGGCAGCAGCATAAGCCCGGCCTTGAACGCGCTGAAGCCCTGTCCATTCTGCAGATACAGCGGAAGAATCAGCATGGAGGACAGGATAACCATCATACAGATAAAAATCATCAGCAATCCGACAACGAACATCGGATACTTGAACACGCGCAGATTCATCAGCGGCTGCTTCATCGTCAGCTGGCGCCATACGAACAGCACGAGCGACACCAATCCAACGATAATGGCTATGGGCACCTTGGGATTGCTCCAGCCTTCCTCTTCGCCAGCGCTGCTAAAGCCGAATACGACGCCTCCAAAGCCAACGGTGGAGAGCAGAATCGAGAACCAGTCGATGGCAAGCTTGGTGACCTCCGTAATATTCTGCATGTATATCATCCCGAAGATCAGCGCGATGACAAGAAACGGCAGCGACAGCCAGAAAATCCAGTGCCAGCTCAGGTGCTCAATCAGGAGACCGGCAATGGTCGGACCGATGGCCGGAGCTACCATAATGACGAGGCCAATCATGCCCATGGCGGCGCCTCTTTTTTCAGCCGGAATCAGCACCAGAATTGTATTGAACAGCAGCGGCAGCAGCAGCGCCGTTCCCATCGCCTGCACGACACGGGCAACCAGCAAGTATTCGAAGCTTGGCGCTACGGCCGCAAGGGCCGTTCCAATGATGGAGAAGGACAAGGATGCGATAAATAACTGTCTTGTCGTGAACCGCTGCAACAGCAGCCCCGAGATGGGCACAAGAATTCCCAGTGTCAGCAAATAGGCCGTCGTCAACCACTGCGCCGTGGCCGGTGTAATCTTAAGCACTTCCATCATTACACTAAGCGCGACGTTAAGCGCCGTTTCACTGAACATGCCAATGAAGCCGCTCAGGAGCAGCGCGATCAGGATGGGCATCTTTCTGATTTTATCCTGATTTATGGCTGCGGATTGCATTGTTTCTCCCACACTTAATTCCTCCTGCTATTTCAGTCTATTTCTCTCTAACTAAAAGCCAAAGCGGTCTACATAATGAAATCACAATTTCAAACTAAAAGTCAACGTGTACTACTTTAAAAATGGTCTTGAAACTATTATAATGAAATTATTCCAATATGCGAGGTGGGTATTATGGCTGAACCATCAAAAGGGATTCCCAGACCGCTGGTCAGGGTCAATCAATCAGTTATTGTGGTGTCCGTGCTGCTAACCTGGATTACCGGCTTCTACTGGTTTCTGGCCATCCCGCTTGCCGCAGGGCTGCTCGGCCTGGCCTTCCGGTATAATCCTGTGATCAAGCTCTCCGCCCGGTTTCTGAGGAAAGACCGCTCCGCCTATATTCTTGAAGATGAGGAGCAGCAGCAGTTTAATCAGACGATCGCCGTGCTCTGTCTGGCCGCCGGGCTCATCAGTTATCTCGCAGGTTGGTTAACCACCGCCTATATTTTCACCGCTATAGTAGCTGCGGCGGCCTTTGTCGCCATACTCGGCTTCTGCGTCGGCTGCTTCATCCATTATCAATGGAAAATGTATACGTACAGACGGAAACAAGGCAGCCCCCGTTGATGGCTGCCTTGTTTTTGGTATGGACGGATCTGGAGAAGATTGGAGCACCGGCATCAATCCTCCCCGTCGCCCCGCACTCCGACAATCACTGCACCTTGCCGCTTTCTTCACCCGCGACCGACCAGCGGTGCCGGAACTTGTCCAGACGGGGATGCGGACTCTGCGGCGCTTCCGTCAACAAGAGGCGCAGCTTCTTGATCCATTCTTCGAAAGATGAGAACGAGGCGAACAGATTGGCCGTTTCCGGCGTGAGATAGAGAAAATGCGGAGCCGGATAACGCTCGGTCAGATGTCTCAGAGCCGAGTCGATCGGCGTATACTTTTTCCGCTTGCCCTCCAGATTCTCCACAGTAATGCCGGAAGCGCCCTGTTCCCTTTTCCACTCGTGGAGACGGTCTTCTCTCTTGTAATAGGAGCTTACGGGCTGCCTGGACATTCTGCGCACCGTCTCCTCATGCAGCGGATAAAGCACCAGCTTGCTGAAGCTCTTATCCAGCGCCGCCTGCGCCGCCGCTTTCAGTTCTTCATCTGTCGTATGCTCAAAGGAGTCATAATAAACAAGCGTTCCCTTGCGCTTCTCTGCCGGCGGCTCGTAGCCGTAAGGCACATGCTCTATTTCCCGTCCCATGAGTGTACCTCCTGATAGGTTTGTTGATTATTGTAGCATTTCCTTTAACGCTACGGGGTATTTTAGAAATTCCTGCGGGATGAGACGGCGCAGCCGGGTATGATATCCTTCCTGCGATAGACGCCAAGCAGCAGCCCGAGCGCGCCGTATTCGATCAGCAGATGGCTTCCGCCATAACTGAGAAACGGCAGCGGAAATCCTACAATCAAGACATGGCCGCTTAATTTGACCACTCCGTATACGAGCTGAAAGGCAAGAATC
>NZ_ASSC01000023.1 GCF_000520735.1 Paenibacillus forsythiae T98 | reverse complement strand
GGAACGCTTGAGGGGATGTCTGATGGAGGAGCGCCAACAGCCGGTTTAGTCTGTTCGTCTTCTCATCGGAGGGAGCTGTATCATAAATAACGCAGGCTGAATACCTAAAAAAGTAAACGGTGAAGATCAATCGCGGTGAACCGTATCATAAGTAGGGGCAAGTTTTTCATGATAAAATGAGTAGAAAATTTCAAATTCTGAGGTGTCCTATGGGATCTATCTTTAAGAGCAGAGCAACCGAAGAAGAATACTACCATTGCTACGAAAAAAGTTTAGAATGGTTTGGATTAGAGGGGACATCACGCTATATTGCGACAACATTTGGAGATACTCATGTACTATGTTTCGGTGATCCGCGTAAGGAGCCGTTGATTCTCCTTCATGGAATGACAATGAGTAGTACGATGTGGTTCCCCAACATAAAACATTTGATTCAAGAGCGTTGCGTGTATGCGGTTGACATTATGGGGGATTTCGGTAAAAGCAAACCTACTGTTGTCATAAAAAATCGGAGGGCCGCTAACCAGTGGATTCTTGAAGTTTTGGATGCAATGCAGTTCAATAAGGTAGATTTGGCAGGCCACTCAATGGGAGGATTCTTATCCTTAAATTTTGCACTTGCTTATCCGGAACGTGTATCAAAGCTGTTGCTTTATGCCCCTGCCGGAACTTTCCATAGAATAAGTTTAAAATTCTTTATGAAAATTTATCCTGCATTATTGTTTCACACAGAGAAATGGATCGACAATGCCTTTTTATGGTTCTCAGGCAAGGGGGAGTCATTACACCCTGTATTTCGCTCTCAAGTCATCGCGGGTTACCGCCATGCGAAACCACGTCTGCAGGTGATGCCCTCTGTATTTGGCGAACAGGAATTCCATAATTTTTACATTCCTACGATGCTCCTTATAGGAGATAAAGAAGTAATATACCCGGCCGAGAAGGCAATGGCTAATGCTAAGCGTTTAATTCCTAATCTTGAGACCCATTTAATTGCTGGAGCAAGCCATTCCCTAACTATGGAGCATGCGGATGTTGTGAACGAACTAACACTTTTCTTCTTGCAAAAGGAGAATGACACTATAATGGGCTAAAACATGCCGTTAAAAGACTGCGCGGTGAACCGTATCACAAATAGTGGTAAAGCAGAAAATCGAACTGAACGTTGATACTGCAATGCTGTGCACTCATTAAGGTGCTTAGAGCATAGATATTTCTTAAAGGCCGCCAAAGTCTCCTGCACTTTCTCTCTTATGATGTTTCGAGCTTATTTTACGGAAGCCGGTGGCTTTCCCGTTTTGGCTGATACAGAAAAATAACTCATCTCAACAGGTGAGACGGGCTTTGATTTCGGTTCCCCCCTCAGTTTCTCCGACACGCAGTCCTGGCTTTCATCTGAGTAGTCCCGGCGGTATCTTCCCTCCTCCAGCTTCATGTCGATAAAATCGACGACCTGCTGCAGCGAGGCGATTTGGCTGACGATATTTTCCCGGTGGCTCCTTATGTGCTCCACCAGCTCGGGATATTCCGCGGGATCGGCGTCGGCGGAGACCGCCAAAAACGGCCGCATTTTCTCCAGCGACATCCCCGTTTTTTTCAGGCAGGATATCAGCCGGATCGTATTGATGTCCTCCTGCCGGTAGATGCGGTGCCCGTTGTCCTTTCGGTCCGCCCGGGGTAGCAGCGCGATCTTTTCGTAATAACGGATCGTATCCTCGGAAATTCCGGTTTGCTCGGCGGTTTGCTTTATTGTAAAGGTTTGCTCTGCCATCATCCTGTTCCCTCCCGGAGATTGCTCTTTTTGTGCATTATACATCTTGGTGCTGGCTCCAAGTCAAGTCTCTTATCCTTAGGACAAAAACTTTGCTTACGCGCCTTGACTTGGAGTCGACTCCAAGTTATAGAATGTGCGCTATCAGGGGAAAATATCCCGACTTCAGGAGGAGACGTACAATGAACACGAACCAACGTGAAAATATCGCACTGATTACAGGCGCAAGCAACGGGATCGGGTTGGAATTAACACGGAAGTTGCTGTCGGAGGAATGGCAGGTGGTTGCTTTGAACCGTTCCGACTTTCCTGCGGATGATATGAGAATCCAAAAAGCTATCAATAATGGATGGCTTCGCATTTATAAAATAGCGGATCTCGCCGATTATGCCAGCTTGAGACGTACTTTGGAAGAGATCAAAGGAAAGGAGCGGCGGATCGACATCTTGTTCAACAATGCCGGCGGGAGCTTTCCCGAGCTAAGTTATTCGAAACAAAGGCGTGAGAAACATTATGAACTGATGACGGTCGTTCCGTATATCATTCTGATGGAATTGAAGGAACTCTTAAAAAACGGCGGCTTAAAAACGGTGGTCAATACCTCATCTTCAGCACTAAACTATGTGAAAGAGTTTAATATCGAAATCCTGGAACGCCCCAAAACCTTCCGCAAACTGCTCGGTCCTTATGCCACTTCAAAGCTGGCGCTTTCGCTGTGGACTCAGGCTATCGCATCGCAGCTTGCCAAGGAAGGCATTATGATCCGCAGCGTTGACCCGGGTGGCAATAATACAGTAAGAAAAGGAACAAAATCCGGACTGCCCATAGTGGTTAATTTGCTAATGAAGCTGTTTTTCTCTCCGCCTACCCACGGCGCGAACCTGTTGTATGAGGGGGCCCTCAGGGAACACCGTAATGAGACCGGCGTGTTTTTGCTGAAAGGTCAGGTTGCAGATTTAAAATTTAAAGATCAAGCGCGGAACGTTTTGGAAAGAATTCATGCGATTTACAAACACGAATTTCTTGGTGAGCGCACCTGAGGACATGCTCCTTCTTTCATCCGCGAATCTCAAAATATCTACGGAAGACGATTCCTTTATGGAATTTGCTTTATAAGTGAATGAAGTAAGTTGAACCGTATCACAAATAGTGGTAAAGCGGAGAATGCAGATATTGATCAGAAAAGATGACATGACATAACAGCATTTTGAATAAGAAAGGGAGGCTAGATATAATACTAGCTCTCCCAAATGGTATAGTTTTTTTGCCTATTTTAATCGTCTGATCCATAATAATGGTTCTTACCATGTTTAGATATTATGTTAATCAAGTTCTTCTTGGCTAATACCAAGGAGCCCCATGAAGAAACTTTCTGCCTACTACAACCGATCGCATCTGCAATTTCTCGTGCACTCATAGCCTCGTGCATTTCAAGTGAGCTAATCAAACCTAATATTTTTATCTCAACTTCAACATAGTTACCTTGTGTTTTAGGCAATTCTATTATTTGGCGGATAAAGTGAATTTCAACATTTGTTTCGTCTGAAAACAGTTCATTACAATTACTCAGATCTATAAAAATAGGAAGAATTCTATTATTGTCAAAGGTATGGGGTTTTCCTTTTAGCTTTGGGGAAATCGTTTTAAGGCATTCGTAATATCCTCCAAGTAACAGAGTGGTTTTTCCTGACCCTCGTCTAAAAAGGATGAGTTATTAAGCTAACAGGAGTATATATACATTTAGATTTTGGAATTTAATAACCAATTCTACATATTAAAGGGCTTATTGGAACATAATATTACATAGAGGAGAATTGGAGATTTAATGCGTAAGGAAATTAATATTATCGTAAACTGATGTTCACATGCACTTTAAAAGGTTGTATAATAAAATCAGGAAAATAATACATTTTATAGTGGGATCTTTTCCTTTACGGACCTTATCCATTCGTTCAACATTTTAGTGAATATAATGTTTTAAAGTAGGAAATAATTGTTGGTATAGAAAGGGTGGGGATAATATGTTTAAAAAAATAGGCTTAATAGCCTTTGCAGTGACTATTATTTCAGGAGCGGTATTAATATCCAATTCAAAAGCAGACACCTATCCAGAAATGGAAACCGTAAATAAGACAGTTAAAAATCCTGTTAACACTAATTTTTCAACAAATAACGTGAAATCCGTAGAATCCGAAGAATCAGTAAAAAACGTAGAATCCGTAGAATCAAAAATCGCAAAAGGGTATTATAGTCAATTCTATACACCTCATGGCATGTTCGTGCGAGCAGATGAACAAAGTATCTTTAAGGAATCGGAGATAGCAAGAAATATAGATGAAATCGGGCCTAATACGAATCAACTAATTTTTGAAGGCGAGTTTTTTTTAAAAGTAGATGAAGCAGAATTTTCTAAAAATTATCCCAATTCGTTGCTCTTAGGTAAAACCTTAAATGATGAAAACCCGACTGATACTGATGTTCCATCAAGTTCATCAAAATAGTAATTTCACTTCATAAAGAAGGAGCCATTGTTTTCGACAATGGCTCCTTCTTGGCCTTCTTGTTTTACTTAATCATTGATTGATCCATATCCACTAGCAGTTGTAACTCTCCAATATTTTTTATTTCCAAAGCATAAGTACCCGCTTGAACATTGTCAAAAGTTATTGTTTTAGTAGCACTTGAATAGTTACCAGCGATTGGTATGCTATTTTTTTCAGAAGCTCTCAAAATATACTCAATAGATACAGTTCCGCTACCATAAGAGGGATACTGGGCAAGTTTTACCGTTATATTTCCGTAAGAGTAATGGTTGAACCATGCTGTAGTTGTAAAGTCATTAACTGAAAGAGGTCCAAAGGAATAGTTTGTTAATAGAGAGAATGGTGACACAATTGGGTCCATATCTTCTTCTGTATAATTTGTGGTAACAACTACCGAACTAACTGCATACGTGCTAGTTTCTGCTACCGGTTCAGCAGCATAAGTGCTTGGAACAATAAGGGTTAGTAAAGAAGCAGATGCTAGCAGAGACAATACCATTTTTTTAGATTTAGTTGCCACCTATAAACTAATATATCCATTTTATGTTATCAATAGAAAGAGTATGCTTTTTTTCTCATATTCAAAATCAGGTCTTTTCACCTTTATTTTTGTCCCTATCTATATAGATTGAACCTGTGATTTTTTATTTTGGAATTAGCGTGACTCCAGAGAATGTTTGGACTTCCGGCAGTTGATGTCCCCAGATTTCTTGATTTGTACCGTTATTAACGGTAGAAATCCGGTGACAAAGGCGGACGCTATCGCTCCTACAGTTCCAAACTTCTCCTCCGTCCCTCTTCCCTTATAAGATATTTTCAAGTTCAATTTATATAGTCTCAAAATCCCTTGATCTTAAACTAACTGGAAACCTGAGTTTAGCAAGGCGCGCTCTTTACAAAGAGGAGGCCCTCCCACCAAGGATGGCCTAAAAACTTGCCGTTACAGCTATCGCGGTGAACCATATCATAAGTAGGGCGAAACTATATCAGCTACTATTTTTTAAATCTAACATGGTTTAATATGGAAGCATATAGTAGTGAAGGGGCAAGTAGCATCATCGGTAGTTGCGACAGAATTAGCAATGGCTATGAATGACTGAAAATGGGTAGACACCTAAAAGGGGGCATTGTGTTGAAAAAATGGTTCGTTCTATGTATGGTACTGATTATGATATTTAGCTTGGGAGTTCTTCCTGTCTCAGCGGACGGAAAGGGAGCCCATATTTTTGTGGACGGGCAGCCCCTTCCATCGAGAGCAATATCGAAGAATAATGTATCGTTCGTCCCTTTTCGTGAATTATTTGAGAAGCTTATTCTGAGTGTTGAATATAATGCGAAGCAGAAGCAAGTCACAGGTACGAAAAGCGGCCTTAAAATTTCCTTCACCATCGGCAGCAAAACAGCTTATGTAAATGGCGTGAAAAAAAGCCTGCAGGCGGCCCCCTTTTCTCAGAACGGTTCGACATTCATCCCGGTTCGTATTGTAGGGGAAGCAACGGGGAATGCTGTCTATTTCGCTCCGGAGGTAAACATCATTCAAATTAATAGTCCTTCCTTCACAGGAGCATCTTACGATATTGACGGAACTTATATTGCACTTAATGTAGACGGGACTGTCTCGCTAGCCGCAAGTCTGGAATCGGAGGAACTGCGGGAATTGGCAGAAATTCAGGCGATACAGAATTCGGTAGATAACTTCCCTAAGGTGCGCATTGTTGGAGTGCCTCCTACAGCCGAGCAAGCTAAGGATCCTGGATTCAAGGGATATCCGGATTATTTTGACGAGAATTATGTAATTGCTGCAGGGAATAAGGAGAAGCTCCCCCCGCTTATGAGCGAGGGCTGGATTTCATTGTCGATGCTCTCGGAGATTGAAGGAGTGAACAATCTTGGCAGCAGTGAACCTAACACGATAGTGATAGGAAAATATGCCGGAGTAGAATTTATCAGAGTCAGCATTGTTCTGACCGATGAGTATAAGAAAGCCAAAGAAGGCGATTTCGTGCTGAGTGGTATTCACGTCAAGAAGTATAAAGGATTAATGTACCTCAGTATTGATGATTTGCAAGCGGTTGGACTTATTGGAGTGCAATGATTTAGAAGATCATAGAAATACCGAAAAGCACAAGCCGCTGACTTGTGCTTTTTGAGCGGACAGGTTGAAGTTGGACTGAATAGTAGACACAGAATATACTAAAAGGGTCATCAAATATGGTGGAGAATAATACATTGTAAAAAAGAAGGTAACCGAATAAGGTGTGGTCTTATCACTTTTTATGTGACTTTATAATTATCTTGTAGTCAAAAACTTGCCGCTTCAGCTATCGCGGAGAACCGTATCACAAATAGCCAAACAACTTTACTAAGATCTTTTTAGTTATCCCTCATTCAATCCAATCCCCATAGCAGCAATAACTTCCCTTGT
>NZ_ASSC01000022.1 GCF_000520735.1 Paenibacillus forsythiae T98 | reverse complement strand
GTTAGTTAGGTTATAATCTTAATTGCGGTTTATATACTTGGAAAAATTCAAAACACGCAAGGAAGCCAAGAAACGCATTTTTGAATACATTACTTGTTTCTACAATGGAAAGAGAATCCATTCAGCAATTGGATACTCTACGCCCAATGAGTACGAACGTATGTACCGATTCGCTGCATAATTTTCTCGATTCTTTGTGTCTACTCTATTGACAGAGGTACAGGTCTCCCTAGTTCCAGACACAACTTTCCCAACATGCCATTCCCCATACACCGTAGAGTTCTTCCGCGCTGCGTTTCCAAGTGCTTCACGCGTTCCATGGTCTTCGCCCACTATCCCGAGGCTCGACTCCCTCTTGTCCTTTTCGAGGCTTTTTTTGACGATGCGGCAGGATTCACTTCATGTTATAGCCTGCTGTTTTGCTCGCACTCCTTGCAGAGTTACTTTGTCACAGGGCTTCAAACCTTAGGATTTCTCCACCAGTTGCCTGTCAGCTACGAGGCGACTTGGCTCTTACCTCGACCGGACTTCCACCGGCTAGTTGTGCCTAGCTTGGCTAGGCGCGCGAGAAAGCAAAAAACCCTTCTGAAGAAGAGTTTGTTTGAAAGTATGGTGCGGTCGAGAGGACTCGAACCTCCACGGGGGGTTAGCCCACACGGACCTGAACCGTGCGCGTCTGCCAATTCCGCCACGACCGCTTATGTTGTTGAGGCTCGCTTACGCGGCCACAAGATACATCATACCATGCCGGAGCATATGAGTCAATCCATTTTTTTTAAAAATAACATTTTCCATTTATTATTTCATTAAGGTTGCTTTCCCTGTTCAATTGGATGTATAATAAGAACAAAGGTTCGCATACTACAATCGAGGTGATTCAGGTGGCGACGACTGCAAAGCATAACCGGGAAGCAACCCAGGAAGAACTGTCCCTTGTCCGAAGCTATCTGCTGCTAACGTTTATTCATAAAGTATTCGAGCGCGACTGCCGGGCCATTGGCAAGAGCGGCTTGTTCAAAATGCCTCAGCTCTACATGGAAATGGTCTCCATTGGAGCCAAGAAGACAGCGGTCATGCTGCAGGAGGTCAAGCGTGAGCTTGATTCGCAAAATGTGGTTATTACAACCGTCCGGCAAAATCAGCATGGCGTTGAAGCCGGATACAAATGCCGGGGAGTGGCCGGCGAGATGCAGATTGAATGGCCGAGCTTCCGGCGGGAGATGACGCTGCGGATGCGCGCCTATCTCGGACTTGCCGGAGAGTTCTCGATTCAGGCCCGGGAGGAACGTTCCGGCCATATGGCCGTATCCTTCTGAGTGTTCATATCGGATGATTATCACGGTTGTACCCGCCCGATCACGGAAGTGGTGGGCTTTTTTGCTTTTGCCAGAAACGTCCCGTTTCTTCAAGAACGCCTCTCTCCATCCGCTGTTCAACTCAGCGTTTGCATTCCCATGGTTCCTCCGCATCCGCCCGGCACATATACATATAGAGAATCCGCATCGTTCGCCAGATTATGAAGTTGGGAGGAGCGGCAATGAACAAATACTGGAGTGAAACGATCAAAGGGATTGCGCCGTACGTGCCGGGCGAGCAGCCCCGGGTGGGCAGACTGGTCAAATTGAATACGAACGAGAATCCCTACCCGCCTTCGCCCGAAGTGCTGAATGCGATGAGGGCCGCCGTTACCGACGAGCTGAGATTATATCCCGATCCGAACTGCTCTCTTTTGCGGGAAACAGCCAGCCGCTACTACGGCATTCCGGCGGAACAGATTTTTGCCGGCAACGGGTCGGACGAAATTCTGGCTTTCTGCTTCAAGGCCTTTTTCGATTCGGGAGATACGATTTTGTTTCCAGATATTACGTATAATTTCTACGAAGTATATGCCAGGCTGTTCGGGGTATCCTACAGAACGGTTCCGCTGACAGAAAGCTTTGATGTGCCGGTGGAAGGCTTCTATACCTGTAACGACGGAGTTATACTGGCCAACCCCAACGCTCCTACAGGCAAAGTCATTTCCCTTAAGAACCTTGAAGCCCTTGTAAAACACAATCGTCAGGCGGTGGTCATTATAGATGAAGCCTATATCGACTTTGGCGGAGAATCGGCTATTGGACTGATTCCGAAATACGATAACCTGCTTGTTATCCGCACCTTCTCCAAATCGCGGTCGCTGGCGGGTCTGCGGATCGGGCTGGCCCTGGGACACCGCGGCTTGATTGAAGCGCTTATTCGCGTCAGAGATTGCATCAACTGCTTCACCGTCGACTGGATTGCCCAAGCGGGAGCCATAGCGTCACTTGAAGATACGGAAACGTTCACCCGGAATATTCAAAAGGTTATAGCCACCCGCGACCGGATCACCGCCCTTCTCCGTCAAGCGGGATTCCGGGTGGTGGACTCCAGTACGAATTTCTTGTTAATCTCCCACCTGAAGGTAAAGGCCGACGCTCTCAATGAAGCTTTACGCAGACAAAACATTTTCGTGCGACTGTTCCCGAAACCCAGGATCGACAACTATTTGCGTGTGACGATTGGGACGGATGAAGAAATGGATATTCTATATCAGGCGCTGCTGGAGCTCGTCCGGGAAACCCGGGAAACCCAGGTGACCCTGTCAAACATCGAACCAAGCGCCAAGCCCAAAGATGGGTCCAGAGATATGTGAGAATATAAAGCGGACAACGAACCAATGGAGCGGACAAAAGCAAACGGCTTTCGAGGTCTTATCTCGAAAGCCGTTGTGGCGGGAGCTGGGAGGAATCGGTCCCTTGCTCCCGTTATCCGAAAATATTGCGCCTGGGCTCGTTATTGGACTGAAATATATAATTCCGGTCCAGCTTGACCACCCTCCGGTTCGGTCTGCGAATCATGACCTGGCTGTCGTCCCACGCGATAACCATTCCGATGACGTCATTGCTCTCCAGAGCATCGCGAATGACCCGGATTTTCTCGCCGGACAGGCGGTATTCATTCAGCTGCTCGTCACTGATCATGCGAAAGCTCTCCTCTCATCCGGAATATCCCGCTACGGGTTCCCGAATCGGATTATGACATAAAAAAGACCACAATGAAAGATCATTGGGTCTCATTTAAATAACGAGATATGCACATGATTAATGCACCTCTATATGTTTGACCTATATCAGCGCTTCGTTCTTCTCAAACCAGAAATCCAAAACCTTGGCGGACATGACCCGCTGCTCCAGGTACTCCACTTGTTTGGCTGTGAACTTCTCTCTCCAGGCGAAGTCCAGTTCTTCACACAGACCTGCGATAGTCAGAAGCTCCGACCAGGCAACATAGCGTTTGTACCAAAAGAATTGAGGATGTTCGATCATATAGGGATACAGATCGTCAAACTCCGTGTGCTTGCAATCGAGCGCGCGCTCGAAGTGATCCTTGGCCTCGGTTAATTTATCAATAAAGAATTGTTCTGTCACCGGTTCTTTCCCCATTGTGACGCCTCCTCTCCTATGTCTGCCTTTATTATAAATGAAAATGTATGGGGTGGAAAGCAATTGTTATAAAAATAGGCATTGTTCTCAGATTCGTCACGATTTGTAACCCGATAGATTACTGCTCGAATTCGATTCTTCCGCCGGCAAGGGACTTGATTTTTACAAGCGATTCAAGACGTACGCCCTGTTCGCGGATCGTACGGGCGCCGGCCTCAAAGCATTTCTCCACAACCACCCCAAGCCCGACAAGCTCCGCTCCCGAGCGGTGAATAATCTTGATCAGGCCGCGCGCGGCGTCGCCGTTGGCGATAATATCGTCGATGAACAGAATTTTGTCCTCGGGCGATATAAATTGGCGCGATATCATAATATCCGTGACGATCCCCTTGGTAAACGACGGAACCCGCTCGCACAGCGCGTCAGGATCGGCCAGCAGCGTCTTCTTGCGGCGCGCAAAGACAAGCGGCACCTTCAATTCACATGCGGTGGCAAAAGCCACGGCAATACCCGAGGACTCCACGGTAACGACGCGGGTCACTCCCTGGTCTGCAAACAGCCTCGCAAACTCCCTTCCCATCTCCATTGTCAGCTCGGGATCGACCTGATGGTTAAGCAGTCCGTCCAGCTTCAGCACCTGATCGGAAACGACAATCCCTTCCTCCAAAATCCGCTTTTTCAATATTTCCATGACGCTTACGCCTCCATTATCCATTCTTGTTCGGACGTTCCACTGTCAAACCGCTGCGGGCGCAAAACAGACGGAAGTCATGTCCTTCTGCACAACATCATAACCTGTACTATGCGGAGTACACAAGCATGTGCGGCATTGCGTATGCGAAAGGCCGATTTTTCCGCTTCAAAATGGGGCAAGCACACGCTTTCGAAGCCAGTTTTGCTGAAGAGTATTCAATGCGGGTTTGCTTGCAAAACTTAGCGTATGCTTCCGAAGCGAGTTTTGCCGGAGATTAATCAATGCGGGTTTGCTTGCAAAACTTTTAGGAGGATAGCCATGAGACAAATGCTCCGCACGCTGCAAATCGCCTTTACTTATATTGGCACGATCGTGGGAGCCGGATTCGCAACCGGCCAGGAAATTCTCCAGTTCTTCACACAGTACGGCCACTGGGCAACGCTGACAATTGTGTTCTCCACTGCGGTCTTCATCTGGCTTGGCACCAAAATGATGATTCTGGCCCAGCGGATCGGGGCCGAATCGTATGAGGATTTCAACCGCCACCTGTTCGGAAAGAGCACCGGCGGCATTATCAGCCTGTTCACTCTGGTTATTCTGATCGGGGTCAACAGCATCATGCTGGCCGGAGCGGGCGCAATTTTTCAGGAGCATCTAGGTCTCCATTATCAGACCGGGCTGGTGCTGACCGTGATCGGCTCCTATCTCCTGCTGAAAAGGGGCATTTCCGGCATTCTGCAGATGAACAGCATCGTCGTTCCCTTGATGCTGACCCTGTCGCTTATTATTATTTTCAATACGCTTGAACACCCGGGAGCGCAGCACTTCCTGCGCCTCGGCACCGAGCGCAGCGCCTTTGCAGCCGGGCTGTCTCCCTTTCTGTATACGGCGTTCAACCTGGGCATGGCGCAGGCCGTCCTCGTTCCGATGGCTCGTCATACCAAGAGCGAACGAACGCTTGTCTACGGAGGCGTTCTGGGCGGTCTTGGCATTGGCTTTATGCTGATGGCGGCGCATTTTGCCATGAGCGCGCACATGCCGGGCATTCTACGGTTCGAGATTCCGATGGGCAGCATCGCTTTCCGTCTCGGAGCGCTGGTACAGCTTGTGTATCTGTTGCTGATCTTCCTGGAAATATTCAGCACCTTTGTTGCCGATATTTACGGTGTCACGCTTCAACTCGGGCAGCGTCTGCCGATCTCGTCCGCCCTCATTACGCCTGCGGTCATGCTAACCTGCTATATCTTCAGCCAATTCGGCTTCAGTTCGCTTCTGGCGCTGTTCTATCCCATGTTCGGGGCGCTGTCGCTCGTCTGGGCAGTCAAATTAATCCTCGCTCCCATGGTTCCGCCGGGCCAATCGGTCTTACCTCCAGAATCGGAGCTGCTCCCTGCCTCCAAAACGGTTCCGCGCTCTACACGGAGATAACGGAGGCATTCGTCACCAGTCTGGCGGCCGCCTCGGCGACATGGCGGTGGCAGGTCAGCATGACCACCTGGCGGGAAGACGATAGCTCACCAAGCAGT
>NZ_ASSC01000021.1 GCF_000520735.1 Paenibacillus forsythiae T98 | reverse complement strand
ACCACGCGCCGGAACGCACGTCGGAGAAGGCCGCCGTATGCTTGTTCTCTGCCGCAGGGAACGCTCTTGTGAGCAGAGCCGCCAGCTCCGCCCGGGTTATGGAGGAGTCGGGACGGAAGCTGCCGTCCTGATAGCCGCTCAGGAGCTTCTGTTCTATTGCGCTTGCAACAACCGGCTCCGACCAGTGGCCGCTGTAATCCTTGCCATGCACATGGCCTTCATGGGCATAAATGGGGCTTCCACCCGCCTGCAGGGCTGCGGCAACCGCCAATACGGCCAGTGGGGCTTTTCTAATCCGTTTTCTTTTCTTCGTGTTCATGTTCATCCGATTTCTTCCTCCCAAAAGTGTGTTTAATCCTATTCCTACTGATCTTATAGGTATTATGTGATTAGTTTCACTATACATCGATTGTTTTTGAGGTACTATAGCCTTTTCTAGCTATTTATGTTGCCAGATTGTGACATGCTAGATCATCCATCAGAAAAAGAGGGGACCGCAAATGACTTACAAGCAAATTAAATGGTTGATTCTTACTATACCAACCATTACGATGGGAATATGGGAATATTCCAGACACAAATTTCTGCTTTCCTATATTTCGATGGATTTGGGCAATTGGCTGGCGCCTGCTGTCGTATTTTTAGCGTCCATTCTGTTCCTCCACCCGTTATTTTCGTTAATGGAGAAAAATCAGGCGGAACTGAACGAGGCCAGGAGCCTGCAAGCCGCTCTTCAGGAGCGTGAAAAGATATCCAGAGAGCTTCATGACGGTATCGCCCAATCCCTGTTCTTGCTGAATGCGCAGGTGCACCAAATCGAAGCTACACAGAATGCGAACGGCATTCCTCTTCAGGCCTTCAGGGAGAACATCCACCGCACAAATACTTACGTCAGAGAAGCCATCGCCAATTTGCGGTATCCCGCCGATCCCGTCGCTATCCCCTGGACGCAGGCAATTCAAGACCTGATCGAAACTATAAAAAAAGAAACCGACCTGTCCTTCTCGGTCAAGTGGACCCTGCCGGAGAATCGGCTCTCTGCCAAAGAAAAAATCGAACTGCTTGCCTCGATCCGTGAAGCGCTGGTCAATATCCGCAAACATGCGGAAGCGCGCAACGTCCGTATCGAAGCGCAGGTTACGAGAAATGGATGGGAGTGCCTGGTGTCGGATGACGGAAAGGGATTTGGCAGCGCGCCCGCCAGGGACAATCGGTATGGCCTCAAAATGATGGAGGATCGCGCAGGCATGATGAACTGGCTTTTTAAGATGGAAAGGATCGGCAATGAAACCATTGTTGCCATTCGAAAGGAGGACATAGTATGAGCACGCCTGCTGTTCGTGTGCTTATTGTCGATGACAGCGATCAGGCCCGGGAGGGAATCCGCACCATCCTCGGCGGCGATCCCGCGTTTGAATTTGTAGCGGAAGGAAAAGACGGCATGGAAGCCCTCGCGTTAACAGAGCTGTGGATGCCCGACTTAATTCTGATGGATATCCGCATGCCTGTGATGGATGGTCTGGAAGCGACTAAGCGAATCAAGGAAAAGTTTCCCTATGTCAAAATCGTCATCCTGACGGTTTCCGACGATATTACCCATTTGTTCGAAGCGCTGAAAAAAGGCGCGCAAGGCTATTTATTGAAGAATTTAAAGCCGGAGTCCTGGCACGAATACTTAAGGGCGATTGCCGTTGATGAGGCGCCTATGACGCGGGAGCTGGCCTTTCTCATTCTTAACGAATTTTCCCAGTTCGAACAACCGGCAGCCAGTACAGACCCGTTGACTTTCCGGGAGCGGGAGATACTTGCTCTGGTCGCCAAGGGATTGTCCAACCGTGACATTTCGCTGCGCCTGATTATTTCCGAGCATACGGTAAAAAATCATTTGAAAAACATCATGCAGAAGCTTCATATGGAAAATCGGGTGCAGCTTGCAAGATACGTCTACGAGCAAAATTGGGGGAGCAAAAAGTGAATCATGAAAGAGAATGGATATGCCGTATTGACAGAGCGCATCATGAAGATATAATAGTTCTATGACTATTGAACAATTTATCTCATCCGACGAATACCGTGTGCGCATCTTCAAGGCTTTGGCCGATCCCACCCGTCTGCAAATCATTCGCACCCTCATGGGCAGCCGAACCGAGCTGAACTGCGGGGAGATTGGAGAACGCTGCGAAGCTTCCAAATCGAACGCTTCTTACCACTTCCGCACTCTGAGGGAGGCGGGGCTGATTCTTGTCCGAAAGGAGGCTCAGACCAAATACATACAGCTTCATCATAAGACATTCGACACTTATTTGCCCGGATTTCTGGATACTCTGTGATCCGGCTTTTTTATCGGCATATTATTCAATAGTTATTTAACTAACGAAATAGGAGGCTTGTATGCAAAAATCAAGTTTGACGCTTTTCTTTCTCGTCATGTTCGCCATCGGCACGGATACCTTTCTGATCAGTCCTCTTCTTCCTGTACTTCGGCATGAATTTCATGTATCCACGGCAAGCTCGGGCTGGATGGTCAGCGCGTATGCTTTGGGATATGCCCTGTTCGCTCTCGTAGCAGGCCCGATATCCGATCGGCTCAACCGCAAGCATGTTATGGTCTGCGGAATGGCGGCATTCTCTATTTCCACCGGCTTATGCGCCGCGGCCGTCGGCTTCTGGAGCATGGTTCTGTTCCGTTTTCTTGCCGGTGTCAGCGCGGCTGTCATCTCTCCGCAAATCTGGGCGTCCATTCCGATCCTGCTTCCACCAGAAAGAATACTTCAGGGAATGGGCATTGCCACCGCCGGACTCTCCATTGCCCAGATGCTGGGCCTGCCTCTTGGCAGCTTTTTCGCCGCCCGCGAATGGTCGCTTCCTTTTATCGTCATCGCCTTGTTCTCTCTCCTGCTGACCCTGCTGCTCCTGTTGCTGCTGCCATCGATTCCGTCCCGCAGTCCATCGGCAGGCCGCCTTTCCCTCCTGAAGCCATACGCCGGGCTGCTCTCATCCCGCACTGCGGTTACGGCCTTTGCCGCTTATTTTATTTTTCAGATCGGGAATTTTGCCGCCTTCTCCTTCCTTGGCTCCTGGCTCTCCGGCGCATTTGGACTGAATATAGCGCAAATCGGACAGGTCATGCTGTTTCTTGGCATCGGCAACATGCTCGGCAGCCTCTTCGGCAGCCGTCTCAGTATGCGCTTTGGCCGCTTTGCAACGCTACTCCTGGGCATGGCGGTCAACAGTGTCATGTTCCCGCTACTCTCGCTCACCCGCAGTCTTTCGGGCATCAAGGCGGAGCTGCTCGTCATCTTTGGCATTGCCGGTATTCTGTTCCCGATTATGATAAGCATCCTGCAGACGTTATCCGACACTGCGCGCGGAACGGTCTCCGCTCTGACAAATGCCCTGATGTATCTGGGAACGACCATTGGCGCCGCTGCCGCCGGCGGGATGTATCAGGCTTCCGGCATGTTTGTGAGTGTGACCCTGTTGACATCACTCTGTTTTATCATCTCTATCTTCCTGTTCCACAGAAGCAACGCCCCCGGCATGGCAGATGGACTCCATTTTTCAAAATGAAAAAAGCTGCCGGGATCAAATCCCTGCAGCTCTTTTGGCATAGCCGGTTCAATTGGTCACCGTTGTTCCCCGATTCGCGGCTCTTCCCCGATAATCTTGACTTCCGTTTCCAGCTCAACGCCGAATTTATCCTTGACGGTCGCTCTTACATGCTGAATTAGCCCGATATAGTCGCTCGCCGTCGCGTTATCCGCATTGATGATGAATCCCGCATGCTTTTTCGATACTTCGGCTCCGCCGATTCTTGTTCCCTGAAGTCCGCTTTCCTGAATCAGTTGACCCGCATACCTGCCCGGAGGACGTTTGAAGACACTGCCGCAGGAGGGGTATTCCAGGGGCTGCTTCGATTCCCGCATTTCGGTCAGCTTATCCATGGACGCTTTGATTTCATCGTAGTTTCCGGAATTCAAGGCAAACCGCGCTTCCAAAATGAGATAATCCCCGCTTGAGAACACGCTGCTCCGGTAGCCCCATTTCAGCTCATCGCCTTCGAGTACAGCCACCGCCCCGCGTTTGTCGACGACAAGCGCGCTTTGCAGCACATCCGCGACTTCCCCGCCGTATGCCCCGGCATTCATATAGAGCGCTCCACCGACCGTTCCGGGAATGCCGCAGGCAAATTCCAGACCGGTCAGCCTGTGCTCCAGGGCAAAGCGGGAGGTCTCGATAAGCTGTGCCCCGCACTGGGCGATGACGACATGGCCCTCGGCACGGATTCCGCTTAGTCCCGAGGTGTGCAGAACGATGCCGCGCACGCCTCCGTCCCTGATAATCACGTTTGAACCATTTCCTAATATGGTAAGCGCAATGCCGTGTTCGGCCGCGTATGTAACGATCGCTTGAATTTCTTCGTAAGTCGAGGGTGATGCCAGAATGTCGGCTCTCCCGCCCATTTGAGTGAAGACATGCGGTTTGAGCGATTCATGACTCGTAACCTTCCCGGACGGAACAAGCCTCTCCAGTTCCTCTTGAATTTTCGCGATATCCATGAGTCTGCTCCTTATCTGCTTCTGCATATGTGTCAGGCATCCCCAACTTTAACAACGAACAGGCTCCCTTGTCAATGACGGGAGCCCTTTAAACAACGATAAAGTTTGAGGGAAAGTTGGACAAGGCTTCAGTCAGGCTCGGCCTTCCCGGGTCAATTGCCGGTCAGACCGCCTTGCGCTCGGCCAGGCTGTGAGGAAGACACAGCGGCAGTCCCGTCCGCGGATCTTCGACAATATCCGCCTCGATGCCGAATACCTCGCGAAGCACCTCCGGCGTCATGACGTCGACCGGCGCGCCCTCGCTGATTACAGTCCCTGATTTGATCGCCACCATATGCTGCGCATAGCGTGAGGCGTGATTTAAATCGTGGACAACCATAATAATCGTCCGGCCCTCCCGTTCGTTCAGCACCTGCAAGAGCTGGAGCACCTCAAGCTGATGCGCCATATCGAGATACGTCGTCGGCTCATCCAGGAATAAGATATCCGTCTGCTGGGCCAGCGCCATAGCAATCCATGCGCGCTGCCGCTGGCCTCCCGACAAGCGTTCGATCGGGCGGTCGCTGAAAGCCTTCATCCCGGTCACTTCAATGGCCGTGGAAATAATGTTCCGGTCCTCATGGGTCAGCGTGCCGAAGCCCTTCTGATGCGGGTAGCGCCCGTAGCCTACCAGCTCGGACACGGTCAGCCCGTCCGGAGCGGTCGGGTTCTGGGGCAGGATGGCAAGCTGGCGGGCGACATCCTTGGTCGGCTGGGTATGGATCGATTTGCCGTCAAGAAGCACGTTGCCGCTGGCCGGCTTCATCAGCCTCGCCATCGTTTTGAGGATCGTGGATTTGCCCGAGCCGTTGGCGCCGACCAGAGCCGTGATTTTTCCGGTAGGAATGGACAGATTGAGATCCTTGACAATAATCGACTCCGCATAACCGATACTTAATTGTGCTGCATTCAAACGCTCCAGCATCTAAGCTTCACTCCTTCATTCTTTTTACGCGTAATCCGCTATTTTCATTATTGAACCGGGCAGTTATCTTGTTTTATTAAATGATATTGATTATCATTATCCTTGTCAACTTGAATATCAAAATTTGCGATTTTTGTCGCTTTTTCAAAGAAAAAGCCGCCACCGGAGTCATTCTCCAGCAGCAGCTTTTCGGGTATTGAAGCGCCCAGGCTATTTGTTTAAATGATACGGCACCGTCGCAACGACGATATCCTTGGTATTCATCAGGTAGGTCCGGATAAGGACACTCGTCTGATTATGCAAGACAGCCTGCCACCAATGCTTGGTAATAAACTGCGGAATCAGAATGGTAATATGGTCCGTCGCAGCCGTCTTCCATTCTACCGTATCGATAAATTTGACCAGAGGACGGATGACACTGCGGTAACGTGAACGAAGCACGATCAGGCGCACCCCGGGGTCCCACTCCTCCCATTTCTGTTCCATCTTGCGAACCTCTTCCTCGTCAAAGCCGATGTATACCGCAACCACATTATCCGTCAGCGACTTCGCATAGCTGATTGAATTCAGCACCGCCCGGGTTACGGCAGATACGGGAATGACAATCGTGCTTCCCTTGATCACCGGCTTATCCTTATCGAGCTGAATCCGAAGCTGATCGGCCGTGTTCTGATAATGACGATGAATGCGGAAGAAGATGAGCATGACGATCGGAAGGAAGATGAAGGCTACCCATACGTTCGAGAACTTCGTAATGATAAATATAAGCGTAATCGTTAGCGTCGTCAGCATGCCCACGGTATTTACGGCAAATTTCGTTTGCCAGCCTGCCGGTTTCAGCTTGAACCAGCGGATCATCATGCCCAGCTGGGATAAGGTGAAAGGAATAAATACGCCGACCGCGTAGAGCGGAATCAGATTTCCGGTTTCACCGTGGAATGCCGCCACGAGCAGCGACGAAGCCACTCCGAGAAAAATGATGCCGTTGGAGAAGCCGAGACGGTCGCCGCGAACCATAAAGGCATGCGGCAGGTACTTATCCTTCGCCAGCATAAAGGACAGTAGCGGAAACGCCGAGTAAGCCGTGTTGGCGGCCAGGAACAGGATTACCGCCGTGATCGCCTGAATGCCATAATATATAACCCCCCGCCCGAAGGTCGATTCGGCAATTTGCGAAACGACGGTCTCCTTGGCATTCGGGGTAATGCCGTACCAGTAAGCCAGCAGCGTAATGCCGGTGAACATGAATCCCAGAATAAGCCCCATCATCATCAATGTCTTGGCGGCATTCTTCTCTGCGGGAGCCTTGAAGTTCGGTATCGCATTGGATACCGCCTCGACGCCGGTCAGGGCCGAGCAACCGGAGCTGAATGCCTTAAGCAGCAGGAACAGGCTGACACTGGATACGGCCGAGCCGATTTCCGGAACAGCGGCATGGCCGCCCCCTGCCGCGTATTTCACCAGACCGGATATGATCAGCACGACGATGGACAGGACGAACAGATATACCGGTATGGCAATGAAGGACGCCGACTCGGTTACACCTCTTAGATTGATGATCGTCAGTATGATAATCACTGTGACCGCTATGGCCACCGCATGATCGTGAAGGCTCGGAAAGGCCGAAGTGATCGCATCCGTTCCGGCCGAGGCGCTTACGGCAACCGTCAGAATGTAGTCCACAAGCAGGGAACCTCCGGCCAGCAGTCCGGTGGAGACACCAAGATTTTCCTTGGCTACAATATAGGCTCCTCCCCCTTGAGGATAAGAAAAAATCGTCTGCCGGTAAGATAAAATCAGAATCGCCAGTAGTCCCAGCACCGCGAGCGCAATCGGCAGCGAGTACCAGATGGCTGTGAAACCGGCAGCTATCAGCACGATCAAAATCTGCTCCGTTCCGTAAGCGACGGATGAAAGGGCATCCGATGAAAGAACGGCGAGGGCCTTCATCTTGGACAGCTTTTCCTGCTCAAGCTCGGTTGATTTTCTGGGACGACCGATCAATAGTCGTTTTACTCTGCTTACCATATTGGATACAGTTCCTCTCTTTGGTGAGTTGAAACGGTAGTACCGCGCGCCGCTTTCAGTAGTGGATTTTCAAAAATAAGGGCACAAAAATAAGCATGCGGAAATGACCGCATGCTTATACATGATCATTATCCCACTATTTGCTTACGAGGTTAGCTGGCGGATTCGGACTGTGGAAGCCCTACGGACCGGATCATTTGAACCGGCACCGATTCACCCCGTCGACCTTAAGCGGTCGGGTTGGTTCCCCCGTTTTTCCAGACTGGAAAATTCAGCGCATATTCAACTTCTCACAAGGTCTAATATTAGTCTATAAAGCCATAGCCGTAAACAGTGAAAATAATGAAAAAGGATTGAAAAATCGACTAATTCACGCGATTTTCCATCATGAGAACTTCATGTCGTTTATTCTCTTGTATTATCCCTTCAGCGCGGGTTTTTATGTCAATTATGAAGCAAACGGCTCCTTCACTTAACGGTCCGGTCCCCGATTTCTTCTGTTTTCTCACCCATGCTCCCTCTTCCGTTCCATAGCAGCAGGAATATAAGCGTAAAAGCCGTAAGCGCCAGCAGCGGAATGGTGATAAAGCCGAAAAAATTCAAATAATCCTTCGAGCAAGGGACGCCAACCGTACAGGGAATCACACTGCCGAGCGCCGGAATTTTCTGCTCCGCGTAATGATACAACGATATGCTTCCACCCGCTGCACACAGCGGCAGCACATACGGAATGACCCGCCTGTCGCCGCGATAGGTTGCTATTCCCAGGAGAAAGACCTGCGGGTACATAAAAATCCGCTGGAACCAGCACAGCTTGCAGGGCTCGTACTTTAATACCTCGCTGAGATACAGACTGCCTGCCGTGGCCACCAGAGCCACAAGCCAGGCCAGATAGAGACAATGCCGTCTTAAGAAAATGGAGAACGCGCTCATTCGGTTCCAGCCGCCTTCGCCGCGGACTCGATTTGGGCGGAAACTGCCGAAAGATTGAAAATATTATCGGCCTTGATCCCGTTAATATACAGCGTTGGCGTGCTTCTGACATCATTCGTTTTTGCAATCGCATTGTCCCTGTTCAGCTCGCCCGCGTAGGTGCGGTTCTGAATATCCTTGCGCAGCAGATCGTAATCGATGGGGAGATTGGCTGATTGGGCAAGCTCTACCAGGAAATCCTCGGTCGCCCACACGGTATCCTCATTCCCCTGGTTCGCGTAAAGAGCATCGTAATAGGTCCAGAACGCCTCGTTATTCTGATGATAGACGGACAGCGCCGCCAGGGAAGCCGTCTTCGAGTCGGGTCCGAGAAAGGACATATTGACAAAATAAAGCGCCGCCTTGCCGGTCTCGATATACTCTTGCACAAGCAGCGGCTTCATAACGATGGAGAACCGGGCGCAAGCCGGACATTTATAATCGCCGAACTCGACCAGCTTGACCGGAGCGTCCGCCTTCCCAAGTCTGGGAAGCTCATCGTAATTAAAGGATACCGGATTGGCGGCGCCTCCCGGGTTGTCCGTATTCTTGGTAGCCAATACAAACAACGCGGCAAAAATAACGACTACGAGCAGCGTACTTCCGATTAACAGCAGGCGTGTCCTCTTCTTCTGCAGCGCCAGCTCGGCCCGCCGCTGTTCTTGCTTGATTCTGGATGGGGAAGTTGTCCGGTTTTTCTTCGGTTTGTTCAAGGTGTGATTTCCTTTCTGTCGCGGGTGGACCGAAAATAGTGTAAGAACCAAAAAAGCTTAAAAGAGGGTACCCCTACAGCTGACGCCAGAGGTACCCTTCATGTTATGCCAGTAACGATTATTCCTGCTCTCAGGCTCCCGCTTCTTCAGCGAGCGGCTCCATTTTCAGAAGCTTGATTCGGGAGATGCGCTTGTTATCGGTCTCCTCGACGATGAACAAATGACTGCCGTACTCGACAAATTGCCCTTTGTGCGGGGGATTCGCTTCCAGTCTGGAATACAGCCAGCCGCCAATCGTGTCATAATCCTCCGTTTCCAGATGCATATCGAATCGGCTGTTCACCTCTTCAATAAGCAGCAAGCCGTCGAGGGAATACTCCTCCTCGCCAAGCTTCTCGACTTCCGGACGTTCCTGATCGAATTCATCCTGGATTTCTCCTACAATTTCTTCCATAATATCCTCAAGGGTGACCAGTCCCGAGGTTCCTCCGTACTCATCGATCAGAATCGCGATTTGCGTCTTTGCCTTTTGCATCGTTTTCAGCAGGGCGCTGATCTGAATTGACTCGGGCACTGTCAGAACCGGCCGAATCAACTCGCTCAGGTTAAGCGCATTTTCCCTGATCAGGTCCTTCATATGAATAAATCCGATGATATGGTCCTTATCGCTCTCGCATACCGGATAACGCGTCCGCATGCCTTCAACAGCGATTTGTAAATTCTCGTGGACGGAGGAATGAAGGTTAAGACAAATCATTTCCGTCCTTGGAATCATGATTTCCCTGGCCGTGGTGTCCGCAAAGCCGAAAATATTGTCCACCAGGGTCATTTCGGTATTATCGATCAGTCCGCTCTTGTTGCTCTCCTGCATAATAATCCGGATTTCTTCTTCTGTATGCGCGGTCCCCATCTCGGAAACGGGCGCCAGCTTGAACATTCGCAGCATTCCCTGCGCAAGTCCGTTCACCACCCAAATAAAGGGATACATGGCCTTGTAAAAGACGCCGATCATGCGCGCTGTCATCAGCAGCACCGTTTCGGCCTTGTTCACCGCGATGGTCTTGGGAGCCATTTCGCCAAGCACGATATGAAGAACGGTTATGAAGCAAAAGGCAAGGATAACCGAACATACATGCACCGCCGCACCGCCCAGTCCAATTCCGGACAGAAGCGGCGACAGCAGCGCCGCGATGACAGGCTCTCCCAGCCAGCCCAGAGCCAGCGAAGCGAGCGTGACGCCGAGCTGGCAGGCCGAGAGATAAGCGTCCATGTTGCGGATGACGCCCTGAGCCGACAGCGCTCTTCGGCTGCCTTCTTCAGCCAGGGCATCGACCCGGCCTCCGCGCGCCTTGACCATCGCATACTCCACAGAGACGAAAAACCCGTTTAACAGCACCAAAAGAATAATCAGACCAACTCTCAATAAACCGGGTAAAGGGTCGCTCAAATTTTACTCCTACCCGTCGTTGCATCAGGCCGGCGGGTAGGCCCACCTCCTTCGTTTTATGCAAATATTGACGTCCAGCATGGCAACCGTTCCTTTCGCTACATATTTCCCAATAGACTCAGCTCCTTAACTTATTCCGGGTATAAAGATATTCATTATTATATAAATATATCCGCCATTCCCGCAAGCATGCCTGTTCGTTACAAAAATAGGCGTCTTTGAAGATGCGTGTCAGAACCGGTCGCAAGGCATTAAAAAGGCCCCGCGCCGCCTGGCCGGGACCGATTTTTCGATTTAGCGTTGATTCCGGGTAACCGGAGGAGCGCCGATGACGCCCGGGTACTGGTAAACAAGCGGCTGGTCAAAGGTTGCATAATCCAGATTGACCATCAGAAGGACAATACGCTGGCCGGTCGAAGGATCGCTGATGATGATATGATCGCGTCCTGCGGCCTCCAGCACGCCTTTGAAGACTTTGGCGTTCCATTCGCTGTTATTCTCGTAGGTCATATAAAATGTGCCGATCTTGCCCAGGTTAAGCCGCAGAATATTCTCGATATAAGATTGCTCGTATGCGGGCTGCGCAGTCGAGACCACAGCGCCTGTCGGCGTCATTGGGCTTCCGCTCGTTACCTGGGGGGGAGTGCTTCCGGCCATCGGCGTTCCCGAAGAAATACTTCCGTACGAATACGTAACGGGACGGTAAGGCTGCATAATCATGGATCAAAACCTCCTAATCAAATTTGATTCTTCAGTAAACGGCTGGACAGTCCCCTTGGGTGGGCCTAAAGAAGCAATGCGCCTTGAAGCGTCCGGTATTCTGCTGGTTATACCAGTTAGCCGGACAATTGCCGGCGGGACGGAAGAACCAGAGGGCGTTCGAAGCGGGGTGAGTTCTCTCGCCGCCGATGACGCGTCTGGCCAGGCGGATGTCCCTTTCCCTTGCGCGCTGATAGAAATAGCCTTTGGTCGTTGCTTCAAATCCGCCCGGACTCTGAAATACCATGTCGTTGACAGAACGGATATTTCTAAAGTCCAGACAATTGCCCAGTATCCGGTTGACTCCGACATTGCCCACCATGAGCATGCCGAGATCCCCGTCCTCCTCCGCTTCCGCCCGCATCAGCCGGGCCAAAACCTTCTCGCCTTCCGAATTCGTCTTAATGACGGCCACACGCTTTCCTCCTTCAATCGCCGATAAGAGGCAGTCGTTCTTTATTGCACGATGTATTGTATGTGCGAACGCCCAAGTGGTGACTTGTAGCGGCCATTTTTTTGGAGAGCTGCGGGCAGCCTTCAAATGTAATATATCCCCTGAGTCCGCATAGCGGAAACAGAGGATATGGATAACAGCCGCGCTTCTTTTGTAAAACCGTTTGATCTAGCGGTCTTCCATAAAAGAATAATGCGGTTCCCGCTTGAAGCCATGATACCGGGTGCCTTGAAAGGTTAGACGTCCCCGGTCCCGTTCCACGCTGACGCCGTATTCGCTCCCGTTCACTTTGAACTCCACCCGTTCCCCATCTTCAAGTTCAAAGGTCAGGTAGTAGATCATCGTCGTTCGGGCGACGCTTCCCTCATCCGGAGGCTTCTGCCTGATCTCGCTGCGCCTCGCGACAATGCGGGCAGGGACGGTAAGGACGGGCAGCCGGTTGTTCCTGAACCATCCAAGCAGTCCTCTCCCGGCTGACAGGGCGATTATGCCTGCCATCACGGCAACAAAGATCGGCAATACCGTTCCGGCAAAATCAAACATCCATGATGGGTCCGGCCCCAAATTCATAGCGATTCCCCCTCGCCTCCCGTATTCCGCCCGCAAGACAACCGGTAACCCGGGCTACCCTACAGTATATGCCCATCCTTTGGCGGCATACTTACTGCCTGGGGCATATGCATATGCAGCCATGACGCCAATACAAGCCAAAAAGACCGCAGGTTCTCCGGAATGCCCGGTAAACTTGCGGTCTTAAACCTTGGAACCTATGATGATTCTATGCATGTACCAGATTCAAGAAGCGCTGCGTTTCATCTTCTTGCTCCGGAATCATGCCGCTCTCTGCCCAGCAGGCTCTGCATTGTTCTTCGGTTTGGCATTGGTGAGCATCTTCGCAGGTATAGCACAATTGCAGAAGGTTTCGGGTTACAAAATCCGTTTCAAATGTTTTCATTATAATCTCTCCTGTCGATGATTAGTTTGTGAAAAAATGAACTTGCTTTCCATGTGTTAAATATATCACAGAGGATTTCATGATAATGTGATTTTTTTCACATTCAATAGAAAATTTTAAATAATTTTTTCATTGTTCAATATTTATGTTCAGAAAAAGCGCGCCGGCTCCATCGCTTTGCAGATCAGGAACGCGCGCTTGCCTTATTTGACGCGCCAATTGACGCCGCCATTCGTCGTTTGCAGCAGTATCGACCGCCTGTCTTCGCTTTTTTCAATCAAGAGCCACCCGACTTCTTTGGATATGAACTGGAGCTTGACGATCTCCGGATACTCGGCAAGCTTCGACCCAAGCACCTCGCTCAGCGGAAGCTCCTCCCAGGTCTTTCCCTGATTGGACGTGCGGTACAGGAGATTTCCGTTCAGCATCCAGCCATGGTCCGCATCCAGAAAGGTCGGAGGCACATCCTCATTCGTTCCGGTTCGGACGCCAAGATGAAGCGGATGATAGACCCACGTCTTCCCTCCATCCGTCGTGAACAAGCCGTCGTAGAACGTCCCTTCGACGTCCTTCTTCTTGCCGGCTGCCGGTATCCAGCCGCTATCGCTGCTGAAAAACTCGGGCTTTCCCAGCTTGACGGAATCGTATTGGTCAAATACAGCGGCTGAGGCCAAGGCGTCGTCCTCATACCAGCTGGCTCCGCCGTCGTGGGAATGATACAGCTCGGGGGTTTTGGAGGTATTCAGTGTAACCAGACCATGCTCGCCGTCCCGGAACACCATACCTCCGGTAACGCCAACCACAGGGATCGCCGGATGGAGGGATTTTGGAGAATACTGGTCATTTTGCATTACGGTCTTGAAGGTTGCCCCTCCGTCTTCCGTCAGGTACAGCGCCTTGCTCTCCCGGCTTTCCTTGGAGTCCCAGGCAGCCATCAGCCAGCCCCGCAGCGGAGAAGAAAAATAGATGGATGAAATACTGCCGCCTTGACTGAGAGGAGAAATCTTCCAGCTCTTCCCCCCGTCCCTGGTCCGCAGCACAATGGTCTCCATCATGCCGAAGGCCTGCCGTATAATCCAGCCGTTGCCGGAGTCCGTAAAAAAGATATCCTGCCCATAGACAGGATTGGATGTGAACTGGACAGTGGAGGCGGGAGAAATATTGGTCCATGTCTTTCCGCTATCCCGGGTCAAGTACAGCCGCAGCGCATTTTTGGTAACGCCCCAGGCCAATCCTTCCGTGTCGCTGAGCAGTTGAAAATCGGTCAGACGGGTCTGGATCTGGTATTTCGACTTTTGCGCAGAGCTGATGTTGCCCGCATCCGGCGTAATCAGGGTAATCGTCTGCCCCTCTTCAGGCGTCTCCGTTGGCTGCGGCTGCGGCGTCGTTTCCGGCGGGGGAGGCGAACAGGATGCCACAGCCAGCGCAGCCAGCAGCGTGATGAGAAGCTTTTTATTATGCTTCGGGCGTACAACCGGAAAAGGCAATGCTCTCTCTCCTTTCGGTGTTCTTGCCCTGATTATACGCCGCAGGCAACACGAACGGCAAATGTGCCCCAGCGGGCGCGGCTCTCGTTAGTCGACCTAAAGCACTAAGGAGAGGTGGTCAGCAGCTTGATGCCAAGCAGGGCAAAAATGCCGCCTGCTGCTATATTTGCATATTCCTGCACCTTCGGCTTCTCCAGCAGCCGTCTGCTGAATACGCCCGCGAAATAGGCCAGAAGTCCAAAAATGACAGCGGTCAGCACGATAAAAATAAGCCCCAGGATAATCATCTGCAAGGATGCATAGCCATAATCATAATTTACGAACTGGGGCAGGAACGTCAGGAAGAAAATGGCGACTTTGGGATTGAGCACGTTCATGGCCAGCCCGCGGACAAGCAGGGCGCGCTCATTCTTTTTCTCCCCGGACTCAAGCAAGATCGCGGCCTTGCGGAATTTCAGCGATTTACGGGCCAGGTTGAACAGGTAGATAGCGCCGATGACTTTAAACAGGATGAACAGAAGCGGCGACGTCTTGATGATAATCGACAATCCGAGCGCCGCCGCTAAAGTATGGATGATGTTGCCCATAGCCAGTCCTGCGGCTGTGTAAACGCCCGCTTTTCTGCCGTTCGTGACGCCCTGGGTTACGGCAAAGATGAGATCGGGGCCGGGAATGAGAATAAGTAATACCGCTGCCCCTATATACATGGCAAGCATAGAGATTGTAAACAAAAAATATGACACTCCTTCCCGAATTTCCGTTGTTGCTGTCGGTTATTATTGGGTAATGGATTAAAAAGAAGGTTCTTGAAAAGACTAACGAATGAAGCTATGATGGATAAGATTGGACACAAAAAATTCACACTACACGAAGGAGATGGAACTATGCCCCCTTTCAAGCCTAATCGAGTCGTTGTTATCGGTACTGGAGCCGTAGGTACAACGACTGCTTATACCCTGCTGCTGCGCCGCCGCATGCCTGAACTTGTACTTATTGACGTTAATCATCAAAAGGCGCTTGGAGAAGCGCTCGATATGAACCACGGCATGCCTTTTGCGGGCGGCGTAAAATTATGGGCCGGAACCTACGAAGACTGCCGGGATGCCGATATAATCATCGTGACCGCAGGCGCTTCACAGAAGCCGGGCGAGACACGGATCGATCTGCTGCGCAAGAACATTTCAATCTTCCGGGACATTATTCAAAAAATTACGAAGCATAATTCGCACGCCATTTTGCTGATCGCCACCAATCCGGTCGATATTCTTTCCTACGCTACCCTCGAAATCAGCGGCTTTGACCGCAGGCGCGTTATCGGTTCCGGCACGGTGCTGGACAGCGCCCGTTTCCGTTACCTGATCGGGAAGCATAAAGAGATCGACCCGCGCAGCATCCACGGCTCCATCATCGGCGAGCACGGAGACTCCGAGGTTCCCGTATGGAGCCTGGCTAACGTCAGCGGCGGCATCGAGCTTGGCTTTGACGATGAGACCCGCGAAGAGATTTACCAAAATACGAAGAACGCCGCCTATGAAATCATCAACGCCAAAGGAGCGACCTCCTACGCCATCGCGCTCGCGCTCGACCGGATCGTGGAAGCCATCCTCAGCAATGAAGGCGCCGTGCTGAACGTGTCTACGCTGCTTAACAACTATAACGGCGTATCGGATGTGTTCCTTGGCGCTCCATGCGTTGTAGACCGTTCCGGTGTCCGCGAGGTGCTGAAGATGCCGCTGAGCGACGAAGAACGGACATTGTTCCAGCAGTCCGCGGAGAAGCTCAAGGCCGAAATCGAGAAGCTAGAGTTTTAAGCCTGCCTAAAGTGAAAGCAAGACCTGTGAAAAAGGGAAGAAGCCGCCAAGCGCTGATGGCCAGGGGCTTCTTTTTTTACGTTCGGCTAAAGGCCAGGAATCCCCTCAGTCTTCGCCGGGTCCTTCCTCATCCGCCGTCCATTTCTTCTCCAGCAGGCGGTCCGCCAACTGGCCGAACGGCTCCGGCTGAAGCAGCTCCACAGGCGAGAAGCCCTTGTCAAAGGTAAAAGAAGACCCCTCGATGACAAGCGCGTAGCGGTCGCCGAACGTTGCGATATGAATTTTGTCTCCGTAATCCGCCAGAAACCCTTTGACATAGGTATCGCCGATCTTGAACTTCAATTCGATTTCCGGCTTGATGTCGATGATCCGCGACGCCGCCTCAATCACTTCCCCAGGCTCCCACTTGTGCTGAATGTCGCGCTTCTCGCTGGCCGCCCACAGCTCCAGGTCACGCTCGGTCTGCTGGCGCTCCTCATGGGTCTCGTCCGGCCATTTGGTCTCCACGTAGCTCTGCACATACTCCATCACCTGATCGTTCACGATTTCGGGGATGGACTGCTCATAGGTCACGAACTTCAGAAAATCCTCGAAATAGCGGGCATGCGAGGACTGATGGATCTTTAGCTCCCATTCCTCTAGCATGCCTTCCTCCGGCATATAAGGATACTGGATCGACTTCATGTTCCGGGCGCTGATCGCCATCTCCACCTCGCTGATCAGGCTGCGCTCATCGGAAACACGGGCGATCTTCGACTCGAAATCGCATTTCATGATGAACACGAACGGATCATCGCCATGGGTGCGCAGCACAGCCTGGGACAGAATAAGCGCTCCTCCGCGAACGGCGCTCGTATCCAGATAGCTTCGCACCAGATCGTCCCCGAAGTTGTGGAAGGATTCCGCGTCATCCGCCGCGCGCAGCCGCGTAAGGCTATTGAAGTTAGGGTTGCTGTCCAGGTCATATCCCGGCTCCACAAGAAAACGCCCGATCTTGGTCGGCGCCTGCTCGGAGTTCGGATTCTTCTCCACCCTGCGTTTCGCTATCCGTGTGAACTCGCCGTCCAGAAACTTCTTGATGTCGCTGTGCTCATACTCTTCTTCATCCAGGGTCTGGTAATGCTTGTACGATTTCGCCCCCTGCCCTTCATTGCCTTCGACCTGAATCACATAAAAGGACAGAAACTGGACATTGAATTTCATCTATGCAACCTCATTTCCTGTTGACCGGTTATTCATGTTATAAGGTTAGAGCTGGAGCTGAAGGCGCGACATGGCTTCTTCTTTTTCCCTGTCCGTAATATGGGTGTATACCGTGGTCGTCTGGATGGAGGAATGTCCGAGCAGCTCCTGCACCGTCCGCAAATCGGCGCCCTTCCTCAGCAGCATCGTGGCAAAGGAATGCCGCAGCTTGTGGCTCGACAAGGAACCCCGGCGAGCAGCCAGAATCCCGCTCTGAAAGCGCTGAAAGGTCTCGGACGCAATGCCCTGAATAGCGCGGATCGAGAGCCTGCGGCCCTTTTGCGAGATGAACATCGCCTCTTCCCTGCTTCCGCGCCAAGGCGTCAGCCTCTCCTCCAGCGCATGGTCCAGGTAGGGGGCGACATCCCCGGGTACGGGAACATTCCGCCATTTCCGGCCTTTGCCGAAGACCCGAAGCGTGCGCCGCTCCGGATGATAATCTCCCAAATTCAGTGTATGTACTTCTCCGACGCGCAGGCCCATATAGGCCATCAGCAGGAAGACCGCCAGATTGCGCTGCTTGTATTTCCCGTCCACCTGGGCCAGAAAGAGCCGAATGTCGTCCTCGTCCAAATAGACCGGCTCCCGGTTCTTCTCGGTCCTGGACTTTTTGATCCCCGCAGCGGGATTGCCGCTTAAGAACTCAAGCTCGATCAGCGATTTGAAGAAGCAGTTGACGGACGCATGCTTGCGGTTCCTTGTCGTGTCGCTGACTCCGCGTTCGCGCATGGAGGTGAGGAAGGAGATCACATGCAGTTTTTTGACCGTATGCAGCTCTTTGCCGTTCAGACTGCTTAAGAACTGCCGAACATCGGACAGATACGATTTCCGGGTATAGGGCGTGTAGCCCGCATCCTTCATCCAGACGGTAAAAGCTTCGAGTTCTTCTTCATAGTCCGGCAGCATTTCGTTCATAACCATGGCTCCTTCCCCAAGTATCGGTCCTTCATTATAGCATAAAATAGAAACCGGGATCGAAAGTTAATCCAGAGTTTTCTTAAATCTCATTGAGGCAATCAGGAGCATGGCCAGGGTAAATGCGCACAGTATAGCGACTTGCGTTGACAAAAAATCAAGTCCCACCCCTTTCACCATCACACCGCGGGTTATTTCTATAAAATAGGTCAAGGGAATTACATAGCTTACGATCTCTATCCCGAAAGGCATCGCTTCCCTTGGAAATATGAATCCGGACAATAGAACGCTCGGAAGCAAAATTAGCGAGGTATAGTTCATTGCCTGGACCTGGGTTTTAGCGATTGTTGAAATAAGGATACCTATGGACAGCGTACATAGCACAAAAAGAAGACCGAGCAGCAGCAGCAGCGGCAAACTGCCGGCAATATGGACTCCGAACAGCAGGATACATATTGTCAACGAAAACAAAAATCCAATATAACCGATGATAATATAAGGAATCAATTTGCCAAAAATCAGCTCTGGCGCTTTAATTGGCGTAACCATCAATTGCTCGATTGTTCCCTTTTCACGTTCCCGGACCAGTGTGAATGCCGACAGCATAATCGTAATATTCTGTACAATTAAGGCGATCAGTCCCGGAATGCTGAATACCGAGCTCTCCATTCCCGGATTGTACCTGATGGATGTTGTCATAGACGGCTCGCTGCGGTCTGCAATTTGTCCATTCCCATTAGCATGTTCCTGCGCCTGAACGCTGATATAATCCTTCCAGATTTGCGCGGCGCTGTTTAATGCAGCATTCGCTACTGTCGGATCGGTGCCGTCAACCAGAAATTTTACGCTTGATGCATCTCCTGATTGAATGGCCTGTACATAGTCGGGAGGAATAATAATCCCTGCGCGTATCTTGTTCGAGTCAAATAAATGAGACATATCCGGCAGCCCGGAAACCCCATAAGCATTCACAAAGAAGCCGGAATTCGCAAACCTGCTTACCAATTCCCTGCTTTCATGAGACTTGCTCTGATCAAAAACAGCCATCTTGATATGATCCACATTACTTTGCACGGAATATCCGAACAGCACAATCCAAACAATCGGAATGACAATAGGAACCTTTATGCTCACGGGATCTCTAATAATCTGAAAGAATTCTTTTTTTACTATAGACCAGAACCTTTGAAAGCTAAAGCGATTGTTCATTATTCTCCTCCTCTCCCGTGCCCTCACCGTCCCCATTCATGCGGTTGACATAACGAACGAAGACATCTTCAATTCCCTTGACCTGTTCCTGCACTAAAAGCTGCTGCGGCGATACCACTTCACCAATCATTCTCCCATTATAGATAAACCCTACCAAGTCACAGCTTTCCGCTTCATCCATGTAATGTGTCGTAATCAGAAACGAGGTTCCCTGACCTGCAAGCTCCCGGATGATTGCCCAAAACTCTCTGCGTGATAAAGGGTCCACACCGGCTGTCGGTTCGTCCAGTATCATGAGCTGCGGCCGATGAATCATCGCGCATCCAAGCGCCAGCCGCTGCTTCCATCCACCCGATAATTGCCCCGCCAGCCTTTTCTCCTTACCCTCAAGTTTGGCCATCTGCAATAGCTCCTGCTTTCTTGCGTCACGGGCTGACTTGTTCAAGCCATAAATACCGGCATAAAAGTCTAAATTTTTCTCCACGCTCAAATCCTCGTACAGACTGAATTTTTGCGACATGTAGCCAATATTTTGACGGATATAATCCATATTGGTATGCACTTCTTTATCCAGCACCCGCACACTTCCTTTCGTCGGAGCCAGTACCCCGCACAGCATACGGATCGTCGTTGATTTACCGGACCCGTTCGGGCCCAGGAAACCAAAAATCTGATTTCTGGGAACACTGAAGCTGATATTATCGACCGCGATATAGTTATCAAAATGCTTACTCAATCCTTCTACCTGGATCGCATATTCCATAGCTGCCTCCTACTTCAATTCAATGACTGTGTCCACAGTCATTCCGGATTTTAAGTCCTTCTGTTTCCCATCAACCTGCACCTCGAACTTAAAGGCCGAGTTGTCATCCTCGTCCGAGGCTTGAATAAATTCGGATGAAAAATCGGCTTTCCCGGCAATAAAAGTAATGGTTCCGGACAGCTCCTTGGCGGATATGACTTTGGGATTGAGGCTCAACTTTTGATTTAATTGGATGCGGTTTACATATTTTTGCGGAATATAAAAGGTTACATTCATGTTTTCCGGATCAGTCACTGCGGCAACAGCTGTTCCACTGTTAATTAAGTCTCCAACCTGTACCAGCCGATTGGTGTAAATCCCGTTAACCGGCGAAGTGATTTTATGTTTATTAAGGACAAGCTTAGCTTGTTCCAACTGGGCTTTAGCCGCATCTGCTTCCGCTGTCAATTGAGTGATAACACTATCGGAAGTATTTTCGTTATCCTTAGCCTCATTCAATTTCGCAACTGTTCCACGAACGACCGCTTCCTGTTCCTTAACCACCAGTTGCTGCAGAGCTGAATCAGTGACAAATAGAATATCGCCCTTTTTTACATAATCGCCTTCATTTTTTAGCTGTTCGGTAACTCTACCCGCAACTTCGCTCCTGACCGTATAATCTTCGCCCTCTACTATGCCGCTTAACGTAACCCTATCAGGTGAAGATGAACAGCTTGCTTCAAGTAATGAGCAGAAGACAAGCACAACAGTCAGTACCCAATTATTTCTTTTTTTCATGTTCAAGATAACTGCATCTTTCATTCCGTAATCCTCCTCATTAGGTTTTCTGCCCGTCATTGACGGCTGACAAAATCTCTATGGTTCCATTCATTCCGTTTATTCTAACTCTCTGACCTGTCTGCAATCGAACAGTGGCATTATGAACTCCGACAATTGCAGGTACTCCATACTCCCTGGCAACGACCGAACCGTGAGTCATCATTCCTCCCACTTCCATGATAAGTCCTCCCGCAATAAGAAAGAGCGGTGTCCATGCCGGGTCCGTAGCGGGACATACCAGGATATCTCCGGGAGTCAGCTGGTTATCATACGGATGATGCATCACGCAAATTCTGCCTTCGGCGATTCCTGGAGATACAGGATTCCCCGATATGAAAGAATGATGTTGCTCATCCATGGCGGGATGCTCGTCATAAAAGGCGGTTCCATCACTTAGCAGCACACGGGGAATCCGTTTGCGCCTCGTTTCTGAAGCATATTTTTCTTTACGTTCGGAGATGGTCCGCTTCCAAATATTCGACTTCTTCAACTCGGAATCCTCAATTATTTCTCCTACTTCCTCAAGTCGCAAGTAAAAAATATCTTCTGCGGCAGTAAGAACTCCCTCCATTTTCCATACTTCTCCTATACTCAATAGCGCTCTTCGCATCTTATTAAGCAAACAGACAATTGCAAATTTCGGGGTTTCTCGCAGCCCGCCCAGAAGCCGAAGTCGTTGAGCGGCTATTGCAGCCATCCTGCTTTTTAGATTGTTTACAAAGCCTTTGCCAAAAACGGACTTCAACCTTTGCTGTGCGTCTGTTGCCCTCGCCTCACCATCACGGTAGAGTTCAAAAGAAGAATCGCTCTGTCCTTTTACTTCCAAATAACTTTTCAGTACCAGAAATATAGGAGTCGGATCGTCAACCCACCTGTTCCGGCCGATGTCAATCTCTGCCACTCCTCTCATGCCGTAATTTTTCAAGAACTCGGAAATCAGGTTTTGAACGGCATGCGGGAGTGTTTTCTTCAAATAGCAGGAGGATAGTTCTGCTGCAGTTAATTGGTTTATCCGCTCATAACTTGCCTGATCCTTTTTCAATAGGGAAGATATCTTCCATAATTGAGAATCCATTTCTGAAGTGATATTGTTGGGAAGGCTTCTTGTAAGCTCCAAAGAAAGTTGTAACCCATGGGGCAAGGGTGCTGTAAGTTTAAATAATATCTGCATTGGAATATGACCGGACAAGGTGCCCGGCAACAATTGGCTGAAAAGGAGCTTCGGTAAAGCTGCGCTAAGCCGTTTAAGCAGAAGATAGTTCGTCACGGGAGTCCCGTTGTTCTCTTCTTCATGCAGGGATAAAGACGAGTCTATCGTTTGCTGCAATTTTGTATGTACATTCTTAGGGAACAATAAATTTCTTGCGGCTCCAGCAAATGTTTGCCCTAAACGATACAAAAGTACCGGTTTTAACAATAGTTTCAATGAATTAACCGGATTGGCCCGGAAATGATTCTCTGCCATAATCCTCTTCAAAATATGATGGATAGTGGGGTCCAGCGAAGACATAATTGCAAGAATGATCTTGCGGCCTATTTTATCTTTCATAAATGGCGTAATATTCACATAAAACCGTTCAGCCGCTGTATAGAAAGCATGTTGATGGGATGTGAACTCCTTAAATCCTAAAAATCCTGCGATGTCACCGATAAATTTTGATAAAACACTTTGTCCCATAGGTGTAATAGGGTCCATAACTCCCTGCCAGGAGGCAAAGGAGAACCAAATGCGGGAGGCTGGTTTCTCATCATTGATCTGATTTTTGAGATGAATTTGCGGTATAGGAAATAAAGAAGTTATTGGGCGTGACTGAACAATATAAAAAGCGCCTTGCTCATCCATCGTCCACTCCACATCCTGTGGATTTTTAAAATAGTTTTGTATTTTTTCGGATATTTTTGCCAATTCCATAATTTGATGTTCATTAAGCACCTGTACACCGGAAGCGTCTGATTCCATAACAACTTCCGTTCCTCCAACGGATTTGCCTCGAATGGTCAAGCCCTTAATACCCAAACGTATGGACACAATTGAAGGAATGGAAGTATCTACAACATAGTGATCCGGTTCCACTTTACCGGAGACTAATGCTTCCCCCAGCCCAAAGGAGGCATCAATTACAATTTCGTTTCTTTTTCCCGTTAAAGGATTAGCTGTGAATAGAACACCGGATGCTTTGCTGGCTGCCATATGCTGGACCACTACGGCTAAGGCTTGACTCTCATGCGGAATATCGTTCCTGTTACGATAACCAATCGCTCTTGCAGTCCATAAACTGCTCCAGCATTGAATAATGTAATGAAGTACCGATTGAATGCCCTGAACTTGTAAAAATGTATCCTGTTGACCGGCAAAGGACATCCCCGGAAGATCCTCGGCTGTTGCTGAAGATCTGACGGCGACAGGACAAGTTTCACCGACTTGTGAATTTAGATGATGATAGGCCTGGCGTATCTCCTCTGCAATCTCAACTGGCATATCCCCTTTATCAAACATTGCCCTGATCTCTGCTTCGACAGTATTTAGATATCCTGTGGAGCTATTAACGCTAGACAGAACCCTGTTTATTCCCGCTTCTAAATTGTTGCTTTTTACAAAATGCCAATAAGCTTTCGTCGTAACACAAAAGCCCTGCGGAACGATGAAGCCGCCTTTGAGCAAAGCACCCAGGTTAGCCGCTTTGCCTCCAGCCAGGATGATGGAATCCGAGTCTATTTCATCCAAGAACTTAATATATTCCAAAATGTCACCACTTTCTATCCCGAACTCCGTCATGTTGTTCCTGCGTAATAATCCCATTTAAAAAAATATCCAACATCGAATCCGTATTACTTCGCAGCAGATCATCCGTAAGTCCGCCTATATAAGAAGCAGCGTATGTTCCATGTATAAGGTTCATTAGAACCACTGCCGCTTCGCGAGAGTTTACCAAGCGGAATTCCCCTGCTTGTATCCCTTGTTCGATAGCCTGGGATAAAAGAAAAAGATATCGTTCGTAGATTGGCATTAAGTCAAGTTTGATTTGACTCCACCGAACCGGGAGTTCCTGACGAACCAACTGGATTACGGAAGAGAATTCATGCAAAAAAGTAATGGTGATTTCTACGGCTACCCTCAGTCTAACCTTCGGCTCGCTTACTTCAGCGATGGTTTGGACTACGGTATGAAATTGGGACACAGCCTGCTCCAGCAGCTGCTGAACAATCGCTTCTTTATCAGGAAAATAATGATAGATAGTCGCTTTTGCCAAGCCGGAATGTTCGGCTATTTCCCTGACCGAAGTTCCTTTATAGCCTTGTTGGCGAAAAAGTTTACTTGCAATCTCCAGTATTTTATGAAACGAATTGTCAATAATAATCCACTCCTATGCAATCATCAACCGACCGTCCGGACGGTCGGTTGCATAATGCTATTTTATTACAATTATTGAATATGTCAAACAAAATTTTATTTTTTTGTTTTGGTGTAAATTTAAATTATTTACATAAATATATGCGTATGTTAATCTACCATTAACAAACACCATAAAATACATAATATAACATCACTCAAACATTCAGGGGGTAGAGGTTTGAATACTAGGAAAATAAAAATATTGGGAACTGGCAAGTACTTGCCTAAAAAGGTAGTGTATTCCTCCGAAATTGATCACAAGCTCGGATTACCTGAGGGATGGACACAGAAAAAATCAGGTGTTTCCCATCGCCACTATGTTGAAACAGAATCCACATCGGAAATGGGAGCCAATGCCGCTAGGGAGGCGGTTAGGGATGCAGGTCTAAAGTTGGAAGATATTGATTGCATAGTATCTGCCAGTGGAACTTCTGAACAACCCATACCTTGTACCGCAGCTCTCATCAAAATCAAACTCGAAATGGGAAATTCCAACATTCCCTGCTTCGACATCAATTCAACATGTCTCAGTTTTGTCACCGCCTTGGATCTAATTTCTTTTCTGGTGCACCAAAGGAAATATAACAAAGTTCTTATCATATCCAGTGAAATAGCTTCTCCAGGTCTAAACTGGAAACAAAAGGAGAGTTGTATCCTTTTTGGTGATGGAGCGGCTGCCGTTGTAGTTGGCAGAAGCGAGGATCATGAACAATCAGAAATTACAAGCTCATTAACGGAGACATATGTAGAAGGAGCTTCGTATACAGAAATACGAGGAGGCGGTACTCGACTACCTGCCACTATGTTCAATGGCACAAATCTGGAAGAATATTTATTTAACATGAACGGACGGGCCATATTCAAGCTATCCTCAAAAGTTATCAATCGTTTTATGGATCGGCTTTTTGAAAGTACGCCTTTTAGCAGACAAGATATACATATGGTAATCCCCCATCAAGCGAGTGGATTGGCTTTGCGTATAATGCGTCAGAAGTTAGGCTACACAGATGAGAAGTTTATGAATATCATCTCCACACATGGAAACGTGATAGCGGCTTCTATACCTATGGCTTTACATGAATCCATTAAACAAAACAAGATTCAAAGAGGTGATAAATTGCTGCTGTTGGGTACCTCCGCCGGTCTTTCGCTTGGAGGAATGGCACTGGTATATTAAGGATATCATCATATTTTCTCACATCTACATCATACGAAACATCTTATAACAACCAATAACGAGATATATAATGAAAAAGCAGCCCTTTCACTTCCGTTTAGGAAGCGAAAGGGCATTATTTGTTCTCCTGCATCAAGTCAAATACTATAGCGCTCGGCTTAAACAAGAATTGCCCTGTCTTCGCCGGGTTCTTCCCCATCTTCTGCCGCACCGTTTCCATGAACGCATCAAGCGCCGGGGACTTCCATTTCTTCTTGTGATAGGCAACCTGGGTCGCCACCCGCTGGGATTCGTCATCCCAGTTCAGCCGCGCCATCGTTCCATCTGCAAGCTCCTTCAGCACCGTAACCAGCGGCAAAAAAGAAATGCCCAGTCCGGACATTACGCACTGCTTGATCGCCTCGATGCTCCAGAATTCCAGCTTCGGGTCCGGGTATATACGCCGTGCCTATTCAAATGCTGCTCGAACAGCAGCCGGTACGAGCAGCCCGTCTCGGTATGCAGAATCGTCTCTTCTTTAAGATCAAGCGGCTCGACCAGGGCGCGGTGGGCCAGGCGGTGATTCACCGGAGCGACCAGCGCCATTTCCTCCTGAACGAGCGTTTCCGCATGCAGCTCCCTGTCCTCCGATTCGGGCTGCAGCAGAAAAGCCAAATCCACCTCGCCCGATCGGATCATTCCTCGCAAATCCCAGCAGAAGCCGGGCTTCAGGATCATCTCCACCTGGGGAAACCTTTCCCGGTATTCACGGATAATGCCGGGCAGGCGAAATGCCGCCAGCGATTCGGGGGCGCCGATCTTGAGCGATCCGCCGATGCCGCTTGGCGAGCGCAGCGCATCTTCGGCCATCGCATGCATTTTGGATATCTCCTGGGCATATGGCAGCAAGCGGCGTCCGGCGTCGGTCAGGGTGATCTTCTTGCCGATCCGGTCAAACAGCGGTTGACCCAGCTCGCTCTCCAAAGCCTGGATTTGCGCCGTAATGCTGGACTGGGCGTAATCCAGTTTCTGGGCGGCCCGCGTGAAACTTCCTGCTTCCACAACAACCAGAAAAGTAAAAAGATGACGGGATTCCATCGGTGAGCCTCCTTCCATCGGAATTTTGAATGGATGGTATCTAAACATTCCGTTTTTCCAATAGAACCATTATCTGATACTCTGTAGCGGAATGCCGCAGGCGATCGCTCTATATATCGGTGCGGTGCTCGGATCGGGGGTTCTTAATTTCTTGACGGCGCTGGCCGTCGTTGGCACCCACAGCTATCTAAAAGGAAGCTCCTCCTCGCTGGTCTGGATGATCAGCAGACCTCTCGGGCACTCGGGCGGACGGGTCGCCGGGTTAACCGGGCTGTTCATCTGCACCGCTACGATTATCGCTTATGTCGGCGCCGCTTCAAGGGTAGCCTTCGCAATGGCGCGCCAGGGCCATGCCCCCAAATGGATGGGCAAGATGTCGGGCCGCTTCCATACGCCGGTCGGAGCGCTTGCCTTCCTGCTGCTGTGCTTCGCCTCGGTGCTCACGCTGTACGCGAGCGGACTTGTGTCTCTGACGACCCTCATCACTTTCCCGAACGCCACCTTCATCCTGACTTACATCGGCGGGTGCGCGGCAGGAATCCGGCTACTTAGGGGCAGCCGGTTCGGGGTGGCCATCAGCTGGATTTCCTTTACCGCGACTGCGGCCGTGTTTCCTTTTACGGGCATGGCCATTGCCTATCCTTGCGTAATCGGAGCCTTTTATTTGATGTTTATCTTTTATAAGAAGCGGAACAACCCGCCAAAGTCCAAAGCAGCTTCGCTGCGTCCGGATCAAGAAGCGGTATAAAAATGAAGAGCAGCGCAGGGATGCCCTGGCTGCTCTTGTTTATGTTAGCGATACAAACGCACTCCATTGATTACCATGGTCCGTCGTCTTCGGGATAATTTTGTATGGCCGCAACTCCATTGTCTGGACTGTAAACATGTAATCTATATGACTTTCCTCCCTCCATGTAGTAATTGGTTGTTACTTTCGGTTTATCACCGTTCGCTACTAATGTAAGAACTGTCTTCCAACTGCCTTGTTCATACGCTTCTATGCTAGCCCATACATTCGAGTAACCGCTGATCCAATATACGCTTAATCTGCCGTATTGATATTGACCATTAATAGAAAGTGATGTTTCTTCACTATTATGTACGCTTTTCGTTTGTTTTTCATTTTCAGCAAAAACCGCGGTTGCAAAAGAAAGCGTTAGGACAACTACCAATAGAAATGAGAACAATCCTTTTTTCATTTTCATCCTCCAATTGTAATTTTATAGTATTATATGAAAGTATATATAGTATTCTATTATATGTCAAACATTTACACAAAAATATAATAAAGCCCCTTCCTCATCGCATATTACGATAAAGAAGAGGCGTCCTTTTACTTCCCGTCCGACTGGCGGGCTTGATAGAACTCCACCGCTTTTTGCAGCAGCTGCTGCATGGAGCCGAAAGAGGTATTTTCCTTCACCTGCGCATCCAACTGATCCCGAGGCACCTCGGCTATCCTTTGCGCGGAATCTGCGGCGGACCCGAGTCCGGCCTTTTGCAGCAGTTCTCCAATGGACTGGAACGGCGTATATTTTTGCATAAATTCCGGGGTCAGCAGACGATCGAGAGGCAGCTTTTCGAGCAGTTGATCCAACGGGAGACTTTTTGCGATTTCCATCAGCCCGCCGGGAGCCTTAGCTTTCTCGATCAGTCCCTTCAAGTCGCCAAATCCGCCCAAGTTGAGTCCCATAGGGATATCCTCCTTCTCAATTGCTTAAAATTTGGATTATCGTTCTCTTCATTCTTACCCGGTTTCGGGTCGTATGATTCGCGATATTGCAATTAAGCGGGTTAGCCCGAGAATCATTTTTCGCATTAGTTTACATAACATTTATTATGTTAACTAATATCGCCTTGCGGATTTATTTTCCATATATAGAAACTTATTAGCCGCTTCAAGAGTCAAATACATAGCAGAACAACAAGGAGATGATTAAGTTGAAAAAACAGACTTTTATTCTGAATACTCTGCTCGCTACAGCCCTGATTGCTGCAAGTGATGGTCTTCACGGACACATCGCCGCCGCGGATACCGCAGACAGAACACCCCCCGTCGTTTCCGCCGCCGCCAACTCCACCGTTCTTGTTCTAAAGCCGCTCTGGCGGGCGCAGACAAACGGAATCGGACTTTATGATACAAAGGCTCCCGTGTCCGGCAATCTTGTGTATTATGCGGCAAGCGGCAAACTCATCGCTGCGGATCTGTCGACAGGCAAGGTGAAATGGTCCATCCCAGGAGGACAGTACCCCGAAGTGATAACCAACAATTCGGTCTTTTACATTACAAGCAGCGGCAATCTGGTCCGGGCGGATGCCCAAAGCGGGAAGATCACTTGGAAAGTGAAAGGCGTCAATCCCTTTTCAGAGCTTGGAGCGCATGCCGAACTTGTAAACGGGACCTTGATTTATTTTAACGAACACGGCGGACTCGCCGCCTACAATCCGGCAAACGGCAAGAAAAAATGGGAGAACAAGTCATTACCCATGTATGCAAGCTCCCTGGTCGGTCAATACGACGGTGTGCTCATCGTATCCAGTACGGTCGACAATTACAGGAAGCAATTTTTCGGCCTTGATCCCGCTACCGGTAGACAGCGCTGGAGAACCGAGGGCGCATACTCCTTCCTCGGCTACCGGAACGGCCAGCTCATCATGCGCCAGCAGCCGGATCTTTCGAAGGTTGCCAGCAGTACGGCAGCTCCCGGTTATTTGGTCACATTGGTTCAACTGAGCTCCCGAACAGGAAAAGTGACCCGGACGGAGAATTACACGCCTCTTGATAATGTAAGCCGACTAGGCAACAGCTTTACCGCCACTACAGGCCCCTATCTCTATACCGCCGACGGCAATCTTGACAGAAATGAGGCCATCCTTCGCCGCTATACTTTGGGTCAAGACAGCAATGCTCAGCCGGTCAGCTATGAACCGTATGGAAATTGGCTGGCCGGTCCGAACAATGGCGTAGCTTTTTTTGCGAAGGGAACCGAACTGATCGGTGTCAAAACAAGCAGCCTTGACGCGATATCCTACGGCAGCTTCCCAAGTCCTGTTTCCCGTGTTCAAACCGCGGGCAAGGGTATATTCGCCAGTTTGGATAACGGAGACTTATATCTGATCGAAGCGGCGACAGGCAAAAGACTCGGATGTATCCTGACAAATGTCACCGAGATCGGCAGCGTCTATACGGTCAAGGGCACCCTGCTCATTCAGACGAACAAGGGATTATTCGCCGCCGCACTTCCGAAATCATTGAAATAGCAAAAAATGGAATAAATCTGCCTGTCCACATCATCATCTGCATAGATAAAAATCGTTTAAATCCAAAACAGCGTATAATTTATGTTATACGCTGTTTTTTTCGGGCGTTTTTGAGGTGCTTTCTGTTCACACCTGTTGCCTTGCGCCCGCATAGAATAAGGCGGAATGAAGGAATATGGGCAAAGGTGGAATCGATATGTCCAAGAACAAACGCGGCAAAGCGCTCTGGCGCATGCCTTCCCGCGGCAGGGGAACGTGCCCCCTGTGCGGCAGCACAAGGATCAAACTGTTATACTTTGCTAAAGGATCTCAAGGTGAAAAGCTGTCGGTATGCAAAAAGTGTCAAGGCAAGCAGGCAGGGTAACTGTTCTCATTGAGCCGCAGCTCGCGGGTTATCCAAGTTTGGCTAAAGACGGGTGATCCGCGTACTGTACTTGAAAGCGGCAATGTGCAGTCCAGCCCGTTCTTTTTTCAATCCGCATACCAACTGCGAAGCTCATGCAGCTTGTCTCTAACAAATGCCCTTAGCTCCTCGGGCGCAACAACTTCGGCGCAGCCGATCAGCTCCAGGACGTCTTGGCAGGCCGCTTCATAGCCATACATATTCACCGTCAGCAGAACAGTGTCCTGCTCCCGGGCAGCGTGCAGAATCTCCAGCTTGCTCCGCAAATTCGCGCTCGGCTCTTTCACCCTGAGAACCACCGGATAGTGCTCCCGCTCTTTCCGCGACCGCTTAAAGGAATCACTCTTCCCTTTCCAATACGGCTCCAGAGAGAAATCCGCCGGAATTTCAAACGCTTCCTTCATTGGTTCAACCGCAGCAATTCGCTCGCATTTGAACGTGCGGACTTCCCCGACTTCTTCGCAGTACGCAGCCAGATACCACTCCCCCTGCTTCACCACCAGTCCGTAGGGCTGCACACTCCGAATGGAGCTGCCGCCTCCCGGCTTGCAGTAATGGATGATAAGCTTATGCGATTTCCAGACTGCGGATCTGATTTGCTCCAGGTAAGGAATGACGGGGCGCTCGCTCCACCAGGGCGTATCGTCAAAATAAAACCGGGACCTGGCCTTAAGCAGATCCGGCTTGTACTCGTCCGGCAGCGTCGTTTCCAGCTTCAGCAGCGCGCTTTGGAGCTTATGGCCGGATTCGGTTCCCGCGCCGGAATAGATGCCAAGTCCCGTCAGATACAGGTGAACGACGTCTTCATGATGCAGACTTTTCAAATCGACGGTATACCCTTCCATCAGCGAAAGTCCTCCCGCCGGACCCGGAGCGCTGACAATCGGAACACCAGCTTCAGCCAGCGCGTCCACATCGCGGTAAATCGAACGGACGGAGGTTTCCAGCGCTTCCGCCAGCTCCTTTGCTTTCAGCTTCCCCCTCGACTCCAGCAGCAATAATATCGCGACCAGCCGATGCAGCCTCATGACTGTAAAGCCCCTTTCACAGTGGACAGAATATTTTACAGAGTGATCTCCAAATCATTGCCACTCTGTTGTCAACAATACAAGTATATCATAGAGGCAGAACGGTTGAAGGAGTGGGAATGGATGAATGTAGGGGTACTCGGCACGGGATTCGGCGCGTATCACGCCCGTCTGCTGAAGACAATAGAGCTGTGCGGACGGGTGGTTGTATTCGGGAGGAATATAGACAGGCTGGAGCATTTGAAGAAGGAGCTAAGCGTAGAGATTACCGGGGATATCGACGAAATTTTGCGCGATCCTGGCATTGATGTCGTCGATCTGTGCCTTCCCTCCTCGCTTCACTGCGAGGCTGCGGTCAAGGCGCTTGAGCATAGAAAGCATGTGTTCTGCGAAACGCCCGTTTGCTGCTCCATGGAAGAAATGGCGGTCATGCTGGAAGCGGAAAGGCGCTCCGGCAAAAGAGTGCTCGTTAACCGGTTTATCCATTTTGACCCGGCCTACGCTTATTTGCGGAAATCCTGCCTGGAGGGTATATACGGCAAGCTGCTGTCTCTCACTTTAAAAAGGGAAACGCCGCCGCTCTGGGGCGACCTTGGCCTGGAAGCCCTCCCTGTCCAGCTCATGATTCACGAGCTGGACTCTATCAGCGGGATCATGAGTTCACCGGAGCTTATATCCGCCTGGGGAGCGGAATATGAGGACAAACGGCAGTCTAACGTTCGGGCGTTCTTCCGGGAGGGTGACGCTTTTGCGGAGATCGCCGCCAGTTCGGGCATGCCTGACGGGTATCCGTTTACCGTCGGTTATGAAGCGTATTTCGAGTCGGCCAAGCTGGTCTTTCATGAAAGCGACTGCGGCACCCGGTCCGATCCGGCTTTGACGGAATATACGGCTTCCGGCGAGCGGCGCCTTGCTCTGGAAGATGCCAATCCCTATGCCGCAAGCCTGGAGCACGCGCTGCGAAGCTTCCGGCAGGGCGCCGAATCATTCCTTTCTTTGGAACGCGCAGCCGGAGCATTGTCAGCGGCATTTGAAATCCGGCGGCGAATCCGGCAAAAATAGCTTGTTCTTTTCCAGCGATTAGGATATTCTGGTATAGACAACTTTATAGACACGGGAGCTCGGAAACAGCCGGGCTGAGAGGATGGCCTTATGCCATCGACCGTAATACCTGATCTGGATAATGCCAGCGGAGGAATCGTCACAGGCTTTGTATGTTCAAAGACCGCTTCTTTCGGATGCGGTCTTTTTTGGCGTACCTGGCCTCCTCTGGCGGTTCATACTAATTGGAGGAGGAAATGAAATGACAAGTCAAAGTCAAAAAGTGTATGTGAAGGGCTCGCGGGAGGATATCCGGGTGCCTATGCGAGAGATTTCGTTAAGCGCCGGAGCTAACGGTGAAGCGGCAGACCCTCCTGTAAGGGTATATGACGCAAGCGGACCTTATACCGATGCGCACATAAGTACGGATATCCGGGAAGGACTGTTCCCGCTCCGCCGGAGCTGGATATTGGAACGCGGCGATGCCGAGGAGTACGAGGGCCGGAACATCAAGCCCGAAGACAATGGATTAAGACGCGAGGAACAGGACTCTTCCATAGAGATATATCCGGGATTGAAGCGGCGGCCTCTGCGCGCAAAGAGCGGCGCCAATGTAACGCAAATGCACTATGCCCGCAAAGGCATCATCACGCCGGAAATGGAGTTTATAGCCATTCGCGAAAATGTCGATCCCGAATTTGTCCGGGACGAAGTCGCCAGCGGCAGAGCGATTATTCCCTGCAACGTCAATCATCCGGAGAGCGAGCCGATGATTATCGGCCGGAACTTCCTGGTCAAGATTAACGCCAATATCGGCAATTCCGCCGTATCGTCTTCCATCGACGAAGAGGTAGAGAAGATGCACTGGGCTACCCGGTGGGGAGCCGATAACATTATGGATCTTTCGACAGGCCGCCATATTCATACGACCCGGGAATGGATCATCCGCAACTCCCCGGTTCCGGTCGGCACGGTGCCGCTCTATCAGGCGCTGGAAAAGGTCGGCGGTCAGGCGCATGAGCTGAGTTGGGAAATTTTCCGCGATACGCTGATTGAACAGGCGGAGCAGGGTGTCGACTATTTCACGATCCATGCGGGCGTGCTGCTGCGCTATGTCCCTTTGACCGCCAAAAGGGTTACGGGCATTGTGTCCCGGGGCGGCTCGATCATGGCCGCCTGGTGCCTCGCCCATCATGAGGAGAACTTCCTCTACACGCATTTCGAGGAAATCTGTGAAATCATGAAGGCTTACGATATCGCATTCTCTCTTGGAGACGGCCTGCGTCCAGGCTCCATCGCCGACGCCAATGACGAAGCGCAGTTCGCCGAGCTGGACACCCTGGGCGAGCTGACCGAGATCGCCTGGAAGCATGATGTCCAGGTCATGATTGAAGGGCCGGGCCATGTCCCGATGCACAAGATCAAGGAAAATGTGGACCGTCAAATGGAAGTGTGCAAGGAGGCTCCTTTTTACACATTGGGGCCGCTCACGACGGACATTGCGCCGGGCTATGACCATATTACCTCCGCCATCGGCGCGGCGATGATCGGCTGGTTCGGCACCGCCATGCTCTGCTATGTGACCCCCAAAGAGCATCTGGGACTTCCGAACAAGGAGGATGTCCGCGAAGGCGTTATCGCTTATAAAATCGCGGCGCACGCGGCCGACCTGGCCAAAGGCCATCCCGGCGCCCAGCAGCGGGATGACGCGTTGTCCAAGGCCCGGTTCGAATTCCGCTGGAAGGATCAGTTCCAGCTGTCGCTCGATCCCGAGCGGGCGATTGAATATCATGACGAGACCTTGCCCGCGGAGGGCGCCAAGACGGCGCATTTCTGCTCCATGTGCGGGCCGAAATTTTGCAGCATGCGAATTACGCAGGACATCCGGGAATATGCCAAGCAGCATAATCTGGAGGACAGCGAAGCGATTGAGCGGGGAATGAAAGAGAAATCCGAGCAGTTCGCAGAGGCGAAGCACGGTTTGTACCTCTAGTTCGCCTCGCCCGGAAAGTTATGGGGCCCCTTCCGCTACTGGCGGGAGGGGCCTTCTTTGTTCAGCCACATGGCCCGATCATGACCTCTGCGGCGCCGGAGGGTCAAGCCTGCCTGTTCTTGTCCGCGCTCTTGACCCACAGCTTGGAAATGTCCAGGAAGCCGAACAGGCCGGTATGCAGCCCGAGCAGGCTCTGGCTGAGCGTCGCCCGTTTGTTGAGATGGCAGCCGTGGAGCAGCCAGAAGTTGTCCCGGGCAAGCTGTTCCGCCCGAAGGAGGCTTGCGGCGCGGTCACACGGGGAGAGCTGAAATACATTCTCCAGTTCTCTGTCCAGCATATCGCTATTCGCGCGGCCAAGCAGCAGGTGCGGATAATTCCGCTCATTTTTGTAGAAATTCATCATTCCCCACTCCCAGTCATCCTCCAGCAGCTCCTCCGAAATAAGCAAATCGGCTTCCCGCATAATTTCCTCCGCTGACCTGCCGAATTGCAGCGGATGCAGCACAAGGTTCAGGCCGACCAAGCGGCTCCGCCTCTGCAGCCATTCGGCCTCCTCGCCTTCTTCCTTCTTGGGCGTGTAGGATAGCCGCAGCGGTTCACCGGCATATCCCGCTAGGCGCAGCAGCTTCGCGGCTTCCTCCAGGCTCCTCTCCTCGATCCGCCGCTCCTTGCTGACCCAGGGCAGGAAGCTGTCCGCAGGCGTATATCGGGTTCCCCCGAGCTCGCGAATCAGGGCGGTCCGGTCATACAGGATGCGCAGAGCCTCGCGGACCTCTTTCCGGTGATGAGCCCCTTGCCGCTGCAAATTGAACGCGATGTACCGGCAGCCAAGCGCCGCATAATCAATGCTGTTGTCATATTGGTTCAAGGGCGGCAGCTCATCGGTATCCGTCCCGGGAAGCTCGTACTGGCGTTCGCTCCCCTTTTGGTCCGGAAGAAACCAGACCTCCACCCTGTCAAGCAGCGGCCGGATGCCGTAATAGGTATCGAAGGCCGTGAGCGTGAGCACATCTTCATTAAGGTTAGCGACACGAAAAGGACCGGTGCCCACCGGGATATCCGAAACTCCCACGTCGCCGGGCAGGATAGACAGATACAGGCTCCCGGCCAGATGCAGGAAGAACAGATTCGGACGGCTGAGGCAAAAACAAATCGTATATTCGCCCTCCGTCTTCACCTCCGCGACGTCCCGGTACTGCCAGAGCGAGGGACTGTTCACCTCAAACAGCCGCTCCAGCGTATATTTCACATCACTGGCCGTCAACGTTCTGCCGTGGTGAAATCGGACACCTTTGCGAAGATAAAACGTCCAACGGGTAAAATCTTCACTATGCTCCCATGTATGGGCAAGCCCCGGAAGGAATTTGCCGTCTGCGTCATTATAGCTAACCAGCGTATCGCAGACTTGTCCAATTATGTATGCTTCAAAAGCTGTAAACACAAAGGCCGGGTCCAGCCTCCCTATTTGACGGTTGCGCATCATGCGCAGCACGTCCTGACCCGACGGTGTTTCCGGTTCGCTGTGGAAGCCCATCTGCCGGTTAAGCTCGGTCCACAGCCTTTCCCTCAAATGATGGCTGCTCGCCTCAAGCGTTCCGATCAGCTCTATCGCTTCCTTCATGTTGCCTTGGGCGAGAAGCTCCCGGAAATGCTCTTCCAGTATTTCCTCCGAACTCCGCAAAAAGCTCAGCGATGAGGCATGTCCTCTTCCCCTGCCCGGCTTCCAGGATATCAGCCCCTTCTCCTCAAGCCGCCGGAGAATGAACTTCACGTTGCGCGGCGTGCAGCAGAGCAGGCCGGACAATTGCTCAATCGTTACGCGAATTGGCTCTTCAGGTCTTCCGGGGGATTCCAAGGCGGCTGCCAACCGCATAAAATGGGCGTCGCTCAGTTCCATCTCCTCGCTCCTTTAAAGGTGAAATCATTCGGTGTAAGATTTCACTTTTCCTTCCCCTTTTTAATATTACAATTATATCTAGATTCCCTACAGGATGACAATACCAAAGCTTCGAAGGAGAACCCCATGAAACAAACATTACGCCATGTTCATCCTCTCGCCTGGACCATCATCGTCGGCACCATGTTCGGCAGGCTCGTAACCTCGATGAGCATCCCCTTTCTGTCCATCTATTTGACCAAAGTGCTGGGCGCATCGCCGGCGCAGACCGGACTCACCATAGCGGTCAGCTCGCTCGCCGGAGTCTCGATATCTTTCTACGGCGGGTACATTTCGGATATTATCGGGCGAAAAAAGGTAATGCTCGTCTCCATTTTCAGCTGGGCCGCAGTGTTCGTCGGCTTCGCCGCCGCTGACCGCCTGTGGATGTTTCTGATTGTGAATATGCTTAACGGGCTGTGCCGCGCTGTCTTCGAGCCGACCTCGCGGGCGCTGCTGTCGGATATTACGCCGGGAGAACATAAGCTGCTCGTCTTCAATCTGCGGTACGCCGCCGTGAATCTGGGTGTCGTCTTCGGGCCGATCATCGGCCTGCAGCTTGGTTCAGCCCGTTCGACCTTTCCGTTTCTGATCGCCGCCGCCGTCTATATCGCATACGGACTGGTGCTCGTCCTCCAGTTCGCCCTGCATGGCAAGAAGCTGCCCTCACGCTCCGCATCCGGCGCCCCCCGGCTAGGCGAAGCGCTCGCCGTAACAAGCCGGGACCGCGTGTTCCTGCCGATCCTGCTCGGCACCATTTTTTGCGTGCTCGGCTACGGTCATTTCGGCTCGACACTGGCGCAGTATCTGGCGCTTAACCCGCAGTTTGCGGATGGCGGCAAAGCCTTCTCCTACATGCTGTCGCTAAATGCGGTCACTGTACTTGCCGTCCAGTATCCCGTTGTCCGGACAGCCCGCCATTTTCCGCCGCTCGTCCCACTGATCCTTGGCAATATCTGCGTTTCGGCGGCTTTGATTCTGTTCGGTCTCGCCGGCGGCCTGCCTCTCCTCATGTTCGGCGTCGTGCTGTTCACCATCGGCGAAGTGCTGCTGTTCACGATGATGGACATGCTGATTGACCGGGTCGCCAAGCCGGAATGGAAAGGCACCTACTTCGGAACTATCGGGTTCAACGGCATAGGCAGCGTCATGGCCCCGATTCTCGGCGGCCTGCTGCTGGGCCGCTTAGGCCCTGAGCACGGATCTGCCCTGTTTACCCCGCTGGCTCTGATGACCGCGCTCGGTCTGCCCTTCCTTCTGACCGCTCACCGCCGTCTGGCGAGAAGAGAACGAGCCTCCGAAATAGATGGGGTGGAATACACCAAACGTATTGTGTGACTCCCTGCGGACGCCTTTCGGCGTCCTTTTTCCGGTTTTGTATGGTGGTTTGTAGGTGCGGTGTATGTTTGGAGTTTGATGGAGTAGCAAGGGAGGTGGTGATGGGTTTATTATTATGAATTTTTCATATAATGAAATAAGGGAATTTATGCTCGTTTTGCTCGTTGCGTGACCAGTTTAGACATTTAAACCTATGTTGGGCTTATATAGATCGTTTTTAGTTAACATAATATATATTTCGTAACCTTATTGGGTTATGCCTGGCTTATCGCAAAAAATAAAGCCGTCCCTTCGGACGGCTGGCTAATGTTGCAGCGGATACGTATCAGTGGACGGGCTCGCTGTAGACTTTTTCCTCGCGCTTGTTCAGAATATTCTCTTCCAGCACCGCAAATTTATCGCCGTATTCTTTGATGATATGTGTCTCTCCCCACGCGCACAGCGAATCCAGAATCGATTTCAGGCTCCAGCCGTATTCGCTCAGCTCGTATTCCACCTTGGGCGGCACTTGATTGTAGCAGATCCGGTTGACGATGCCGTGCTCCTCCAGTTCTCTAAGCTGTTGGGTCAGCATTTTTTGGGTAATCGCGGGCATTAGACGCTTCAGGTCACTCGTCCGCTTCTTGCCGTGCGTAAGATGGCACAGGATGACACATTTCCACTTCCCTCCAATGATTTCAAGGGTCGCTTCCACCGGAATATTATATTTCTTTTGAGTCATGGGATATCTACCTCCATAATTAATTTATAGGTACTAAAAAGTACCTATAGCACTTCAAAGTACGTACTGTTCAATAATGATCATTGGATACATAATAGCACTACCGGCCGGTAATTACCACATAGGAGTGAAACAATGTCAAAAGAGTCCAATCGAAGCAATCTGGCACTGCTTGCTCTGGCCATTAGCGCCTTTGCCATCGGGACCACCGAGTTTATCAGTGTGGGGCTGCTGCCTCTGATTGCTGAAGATTTTAATATTTCGGTTACTTTAACCGGATTAACCGTTACACTCTACGCGCTGGGCGTCACTTTTGGAGCGCCCATCTTAACATCGCTGACTTCCGGAGTACCAAAAAAGACTCTGCTGGCCGGAATTATGCTGGTCTTTATTGCTGGCAATACACTCGCCGCATTCTCGGGAGGCATTACACTGCTTCTCATCGCCCGCGTCGTCTCCTCTCTGTCTCACGGCGTCTTCATGTCCATCGGTTCGACGATCGCGGCGGATCTCGTGCCTGAAGACCAGCGGGCCAGCGCGATTGCCATCATGTTCTCCGGACTGACCGTGGCGACGGTTACCGGCGTGCCGATCGGCACCTTTATCGGACAGCAGCTCGGCTGGCGAGCCGCTTTCATCACGATTGTCATCATCGGGGCGGTTGCATTCATCGCCAATATGATTCTTGTCCCGCCCAACTTGCGGAAAGGCAGTAAGACTCCGCTGCGGGAGCAGGTCAAGCTAGTGACGAACGGACGGCTGCTGCTGGCGTTCCTGATCACCGCGCTCGGTTATGGCGGCACCTTTGTCGTCTTCACCTATCTGTCGCCGCTGCTGCATGACATTATGGGCCTTGCGCAATCGACTGTCGCTCTGGTCCTTCTGCTCTACGGCATCGCGATCGCCATCGGCAACGTTATCGGAGGCAAAGCGGCCAACCGTAACCCGCTCTCGGCCCTGCTGCGCATGTTCATTCTGCAAGCTCTCGTCCTGCTCGTTCTTACCTTTACCGCTCCGTTCAAAATTTTGGGGCTGATAACGATATTCGGCATGGGACTATTGGCATTCATGAATGTGCCCGGTCTTCAGATCTATGTCGTTACACTGGCTGAACGCTATGCGCCCAAAGCCGTGGATGTGGCTTCCGCCGTCAATATTGCCGCATTTAATGCGGGTATTGCCCTCGGGGCTTATCTGGGCGGGATAATTGCGGATACGCTCGGACTGATTCATACGGCATGGATCGGCGCGCTGATGGTGACCGCCGCAGTCGTGCTCACGGCCTGGAGTCTGGTGCTGGAAAGAAACAAGAACGCGTCTCCCGAAACGGAAGCAGCTCTATAATTGCCAAATTAATACTAGGAGGAATTCAAATTGACTACCAATCTGCAAAGCAAAGCAACACTTCAAGGCGGCGTTCAAATGCCCTGGTTCGGTCTGGGCGTATTTCAAGTAGAGGAAGGCTCGGAGCTGATCGCAGCCGTTAAATCGGCAATCAAGCACGGATACCGCAGCATTGACACCGCGGCCATTTACGGCAATGAGAGCGGCGTTGGCCAAGCGATCCGCGAGGCTCTTTCCGAGAATAATCTGCAAAGAGAAGATCTGTTTATCACCTCAAAGGTCTGGAATTCCGATCTCGGCTATGACGAAACGCTCGCAGCTTATGAAGCAAGCCTGAGCAAGCTGGGTCTTGAATATCTCGATCTGTATCTCATTCACTGGCCGGTGGCGGGCAAATATAAAGAGGCCTGGAGAGCGCTGGAGACGTTGTACAAAGCTGGACGCGTCAAGGCGATCGGCGTGAGCAATTTCCAAATCCATCATCTGGAGGACCTGTTCGCGGATGCGGAAATCAAGCCGATGGTGAACCAGGTGGAATTCCATCCCTATCTGACGCAAAAAGAGCTTCTGAGCTTCACCCGGGAACATGGCATTCAACTGGAAGCCTGGGCGCCGCTCATGCAGGGCGGTCTGCTTGGTCAGCCGCTGCTTGAGGAATTGGCGGCCAAATACGGCAAATCCGTCCCTCAGGTCATTTTGCGCTGGGATTTGCAGCACGGCGTCATTACGATCCCGAAATCAACCAAGGAGCACCGGATTATTGAAAATGCTTCGGTCTTCGATTTTGAGCTGACCTCCGAGGAAATGGACCGGATCGACGCTCTGAACCAGGACCGCCGCGTCGGACCCGACCCGGATAACTTCGATTTCTAATATTTTGCCAAAACCCCCGTCTTATGCATGCGAAAAGACGGGGGTTCCTTTTTTTATGTAAAGTCTGATTTTCTGTTATGAATTTTTCATATGATGAATTTAGATAACATAATCCGATCAGGACACCGGTCAGAGGCATGAAATGTGTATTTGGTTTACATAATATATATTATGTTAAACTATTGGTTATTTGGCCTGCCTCTCAGCCTGCCGCTGTCCTTCCGCCTGTACCTGCACCCGGGAGCCAACCCGGAAGAACAGCTTCAACAAGGGCGGAATGGCGAAGAAGATAAAGAACGTCCGGAACAGCTGGTAGCCCGCCACCATTGGCAGATCCGCATTTACTTCATGGGCGATCAGGCCCATTTGATCCATGCCGCCGGGGGCCGTGCTCAGCAGCGCGGTAGCCGGAGAAGCTCCGCTGCTGAGTTCAAGAAGCAAGCTTAAGAGCCAGGCTCCCGTAATCAGCAGCACACTGCTTAGGACAGCCAGCAGAAGCGTCCTCAGTTTATGTTGCAGATTTGCGGGCTTGAGCAGAAGTCCGACATAAACCCCGATCATGAGCTGCGCGGCGGCCAGCAGCGTGGAGGGGAGCGCCGGACCGGATAATCCGGCAATTTGCAGGGCAGCTGTTCCAATAGCGGGGCCAAGCAGATACGGAGTCGGAAAGTTTACCTTGCTGCCTGCAAAAGCGCACACCACACACATAGCGGCAAAAAGAATAATGCCGGGGAACAGACCGCTCCAGTCCGCATGAGCCGAGGCCAAAGCCGGAGCTGCGTCCGGGGCGCCGCCGGGAATGCCGCTTAACGGTCCAAATACAAGCAAAGGCACGGAAATGATGATCATCATCAGACGAATGACCTGGATGACCGTCACAACCGTGATATCGATTCCCTTGGTCTCTTCCGCCAGAATAATCATCTGCGTCAGTCCGCCGGGAATGCTGCCGAGCAGCACCGTTTTGTAGTCAATACCGGTCAGCCTGGCTACGACGGCGGCAATCCCGGCGCATAACGCGATCAGCGCCGAGGTCATCATCAGCATGCTCGGCAGCTCGCTGTAAATCTCCTTGAGCGCCGTCGCGGTCATCGCGAGCCCGATGGTATAGCCGACGGTCATCATCCCCGTATTCCTCACCGCCGCCGGCCAGTTGAAGCGGACTTTTGTCACATTGGAACCGATCAACACCGCCAGCATCGGTCCGAGCAGCCATGGAACGGGCAGGCGCAGCAGCATGAACAAGACTCCCCCGATGACACCGCTTAGCAGGGTAACGGCAAAGCTAACGTTGGCATTATGGCATAATGGTTTCTGCATTTTTCCGATCCTCTACTCCCAAAGATAATGTGCACAGTATAGCACTTCTAACTGCTCGATCACAATCTCATTCATCTCAGGAGCCTGGAGACAAAATTCTCGATCCGGTTCGTATATAGTCCGCCCCTGTCCCCGCTCTTGCCGGTCACCGCCCGGTAGATCAGCCTTTCCGCCAGCGACAGCTTGCTGAATTTGACCCCGTTGCCCAGCACATCCGCAAAGCTGGCCTGTAAATGCAAGCTCTCCGGAAAGGCGCGCAGCAGCTCCTGCCCGGCTTTTTCCTCCGATTCACCCGCACAAATGAACAGGCCGAT
>NZ_ASSC01000020.1 GCF_000520735.1 Paenibacillus forsythiae T98 | reverse complement strand
TTCCTCAAGCCGGGAGATCATGGCGGCGATGGCCGCCGTGTTGTCCAGCCCGTTCAGGAAGTCGGAATTGACATGCGGGCCGTCGCCGGTATAGGCCTCCTCTTGCACATTGCCCCCCTCAACAACCTCGATGATGTCAAGTCCGAACTGCTTGGCGAACTCCCAGTCCCGGGTATCATGCCCGGGAACGGCCATAATCGCTCCGGTGCCGTATCCGGCCAGGACATAGTCCGCGATCCAGATCGGCAGCTTGGCGCCGTTGACCGGATTGACCGCATAGGCCCCGGTGAACACGCCGGTCTTCTCCTTCGCAAGATCGGTCCGTTCCAAATCGCTCTTGCGTGAGGCCAGCGTCTGGTACTCCTCCACGGCCGAACGCTGAGCCTCCGTCGTAATCGACGCCACCAGCTCATGCTCGGGCGCGAGCACACAGTAGCTTGCTCCGAACAAGGTGTCGGGACGAGTGGTGAACACAACCAACGCCGCATCATGACCGTCGATGCCGAAGGTCACTTCGGCGCCCTTCGATTTGCCGATCCAGTTGCGCTGCATGTCCTTGATGCTCTCCGACCAGTCCAGCTCCTCCAGGTCCTCCAGCAGACGCTCGGCGTATTCGGTAATCTTCAGAATCCACTGGCGCATCGGTCTGCGGATGACGGGATGCCCGCCGCGCTCGCTTTTGCCGTCGATCACTTCTTCATTGGCCAGTACGGTGCCAAGCGCCGGACACCAGTTCACCGGCACTTCCGCCACGTAAGCCAGGCCGCGTTTGTACAGCTGAATGAAGATCCACTGCGTCCATTTATAGTAGGCAGGGTCCGTCGTGCTGATCTCGCGGTCCCAATCGTAGGAGAAGCCCAGCGATTTGATCTGGCGGCGGAAGTTATTGACGTTCTTGATCGTAATATCGCGCGGATGCTGCCCCGTGTCGAGCGCATGCTGCTCGGCGGGCAGACCGAAGGCGTCCCAGCCCATCGGGTGAAGCACATTGTATCCGCGCATCCGCTTGTAACGGGAGACGATGTCCGTCGCCGTATAGCCTTCCGGATGTCCTACATGCAGGCCGGCTCCCGACGGGTACGGAAACATGTCGAGCGCATAGAATTTCGGCTTGCCCGCTTCCTCGCCGGTCTTGAAGGTATGATGTTCTTCCCAATACTGCTGCCATTTCGGTTCCAGTACCTGCGCCCGGTAACCCTGCGCGGCTGCATTTCCCTTGCTGTCGCTCATTTGCTATTCCTCCTTGAATTGCTGCGAACCTTTAAACTTCAAATTGGCCGAACCCCTCTTTGGCGGTCTTTTTTGCTTGCAATATCAGGAAGTCCAATCCCGAAAGCCTGAAACTTTCTGATATTATCAAAAAACCTCCCATCCATAGCGTAAAAACGCTAGGGACGAGAGGCTGAATTCCCGTGGTACCACCCTAATTAGCAGACGGACATTCCTAGCCGCCCTGCTCACTCTAACGCCCTGTAACGGGGGCGGGCCGACGGCGGTTAACGCTTGGACGCTTCTTTCCATTGATTACTGCTCTTTCGGTCCGGAAGATAGCCCAGCGGCTTGCGCCGTTTCTCCGAGGCGAGTTCATTTCGCTGTCGTCAACCGGCTTTCACCAAGTACACCGGCTCTCTGAATGACGCATCCGAAATTAATGCTCCTCATCCATGAATCATTTGAAGTTCATTTTCCACAACATTATATACAATACCCGCCGCCTCAGTCAATGCGCATTCCGTTATACCGGCTTCCGCTTGATATAATAGCCGATGACATGCTGAAGAACAACCTTCCCCGCCGCGAAGCAGGGCACCGCCAGAATCAGCCCGACTATTCCGGCCAGCTCGCCGCCCACCAGAAGCGCAAAAATAATGAGCAGCGGATGCAAATGAAGCGTCCGGCCGACCACCTGCGGCGAAATTACGTTGCTCTCCAGCATCTGGCACAGCGTATTCACTACGACGACAAGCAGCACGAGCCGAAGCGATATGGTCGACGCCATGACAATCGCGGGAGCCGCGCCGAGAAAAGGGCCCAAATACGGGACAAGCTCAAATATGGCCACAAGACTCGCGAACAGCAGCGCATAGGGCATTCCGATGAACGCGTAGCCGATATAGGCAAGTATGCCGATGATCAGACTGACCAGGAACTGGCCACGGATGTAATTGCCGAGCGCCTCGTCGATATCTTTTAACATCGTCACGATGGATTTGCGCCGGGAGCGCGGGAGACAGGAGACAAGGGCGCGTTCAAACACATCGAAATCCTTCAGAATATAGAACACCAGAAAAGGCACGATGAAAGCGTCGAACAGCACGCCGATGGTCGTTCCGATATGGTCCAGAAAATACGAAATTCCCCCGGCGAGCCGGTTCTCCAGCTGAAAAAACCAGTTGTTCATCCCCATTTCCACTCCGGGCGGAATCAGACGGGTATTCATGCTGTGCATAAGCCCCTGCGCTCTAAGCGTCATTTCCGGCAAATGCTCGTTAAGCTCCTCAAGCTGCTTGATCAGCATCGGAACGAGGTTGACGGCAATGACGGCAATCGTAGTCAGGAATACGGCATAGATCAGCAGAACCGCGACTCCCCGCGGCATTTTTCGACCCGCCAGCATGCTGACAACGGGATTAAGCACATACGATATAATCATGGCGGCCAGAAAAGGGGCCAGCACCGCTTTCAAAAAGTCGAATATATGCTGCAGCATGGGATGAAGCAGCCAGACGAAATATAAAATGATCAGAGCCAGAAGCACTCCGACCATCCAGCGAAACCATTTGTTCCCGGACCATTGCTCCATGGCGTTACCCTCCTGCGGCAAAACTGGACTGGCTTGTAAAATAAGTATATGTCTGTCCGCCGCAAAATAACCGCCGTTTCCGAAAGCCGTATCCCGGCCGGTTGCCCGGCCCTATTTTTCAATAACGAAAACAGCAAAAAACGCCCAAGCATCCCTGCCGCATTAACAGCAGCAAGGAGACCTGGACGCCGAGTGTTCTTATGTAACCGCCTCTTGAGACAAGCGCTTAAGCCTGCCTCAGGAAGTGGCGTGAATGTGCGGAAACTCCTGCGCGATTTCTTCTCCGCAGAACAAATCGTCCAGCGAGCTGAGCGTTCCGTCCTCTTCAACCTGATAGACCGACATTTTCTCGCCGTTGACGGTCAATTCGATGAAACATCCCCAGCAATAAAATTGATGGGAACCAATCTTGCCAATATCCTTGGACCCGCAGTTTGGACACTTCATACCTCATTCCACCTATCCGTTAACAATATTAATATCTTTCTCCAATCGTTCTTCACTGAGTGCCGGAACCACCACCGCATTCTCTCCAATGGACATTTCCGGCAGGCAACGCAGCCATTTACGACCTTCCATCAAATCAGTCACAAGCCCGTCGCTAATTTCAAGGGCTACTATTGTGTTTCCCAACTTTTGGTCAAAATAAACATCAGACACTTTTCCGAGAATCGTTCCGGTCTCAGTTACGACCTGCATGTCTTTCAATTTGCTCTTGCCCTCCAGAAAGGTATGGGGTATGCTGCCTGCGTCCATCTTCTGGATGGACCCCTCATTCTGTATCATCACGGCATCCTCGCCGTAGGCGACAATGTCTTCCCATGCCACAACTTTCACATGACTGCCGAAAAAAGATTTGCTTTCCAGTTCAATACCCGTAATGTTCCAGTTTGAATCTAAAATACAATCGACAATTTTGCCTGCTTCCTTGCCTTCCTCGACTCCAAACACATTCAGACCGATAAAATCCTGAAGTCTCATGGTTGCAAATCCCCTACTCTTTAGTACGCAGCCGATTCAAAATAGTTTCAATTTTCCGGGCAACATGTTCCATTTCTTCAGTAGTATTACCCAAACCGGTGCTGAATCGAATCGCCGAGCTTAACTGATCGTCCGGAAGATTCATCGCCCTCAGCACATGGGAAATTTCAAGGGACCCCGAGGTGCAGGCCGACCCGCTTGAAGCGGCGATGCCCTCCATATCGAGATTCATCAGCATGACGTCCGTGCGGACGCCGGGGAAGCTGATATTCGTAATATGCGGCAATCCGTGCATGGCATTCCCGTTAATTCTGTATGCGTCCGGTCCAATGCCCTGATTCAATGTCTCCAAGAGACGGCGGCGCAGCGCCAGCGCTTCCTCATGCCTGCCCGCCTGCCCCTCAATGGCGAGTTCGACAGCCTTGGCGAACCCGGCCGCGCCGGCCAGATTCTCTGTTCCCGCCCGGCGTCCCCGCTCCTGCAAGCCTCCGTGCAGCCGGGGATGCAGCGGTAAGCCGCGCCGGACATAGAGGCCGCCGATGCCCTGGGGCCCGTTGATCTTGTGCGCGGTGAAGCTCATATAGTCCACAGGCAGGCTATGCAGCGAAATCGGGATGGAACCGAGCGCCTGCACGGCGTCGACATGGAATAATATGCCCTTCTCCCGCGCCAGTCTGCCAATCTCTTCAATCGGCTGCACCGTGCCCACTTCATTGTTGGCAAGCATGACGCTGATCAGGAACGTGTCGTCCCGAAGCTCAGCCTCAAGGTCCTTAAGAGCAACCCGGCCCGTCCGGTCCACTGGAAGATAAGTCAGGGAGTACCCTTCCCTCTCCAGCTCCTCGCAGGCATGCAGAACGGCGTGATGCTCGATAGCCGTCGTGATGATATGACCGCCCTTGCGGGAATAGGCCGCGCCGAACAGCGCCAGGTTGTCGCTTTCCGTGCCTCCTCCGGTAAAAATCCATTCATCGGGAGAGCAGCCCAGCCGCGAGGTGATGGCATCGCGCGCGCCGCTCATGATCTTCTTGGCGGAGCGGCCGACCATGTGCACGCTTGAGGCGTTGCCGAATTGCTCTGTCATTACCTTCATTATGACCTCCGCTACCTCCGGGTGAACCGGCGTCGAGGCGGCATGGTCCAAATAAATGGGCTTCATGTATAAAACTCACTATCCTTATCTCTTAAGTCTGTCCGATAAATTGTATATCATTCGGCACAATCATAGGTTACCATAAATTAACAAATTGAACACTCCCCTCCCTACGCTTAGGCTTAGGCTTAGAGGAGGAGATTCTTGGGTAGTCCCTTCTACCGAAGAGAAATTGACCAAGCGAACCCTGCCGTCCCGGCAGTTCGTGTAAGGCTTATATCTCAAGGAGCCTTTTACCTTCGGCCAGGATGTTATAGCTGGCGTTGAGGTCCCGGTCATGGATGGTTCCACACGACGGGCAGGTCCATTCGCGTACG
>NZ_ASSC01000019.1 GCF_000520735.1 Paenibacillus forsythiae T98 | reverse complement strand
CCGCCCCCCCCGCCGCCGCGCCGAGGAAGGGACGGCCAAGCTTCAAATTGACGCCGAAGGCGATCGGCTCGGTAATGCCGAAAAAGGCGCTGAGCGAGGCTGGCAGCGCTATCTTTTTCAAATCGCTGTCACGGGTTCGGGCATATACCGCAAGTCCCGCCCCGCCCTGCGCGATATTGGCCATCGACCAGATGGGAAGCAGAAAGTTGACCCCGATGTCCGGATTGGAGATCAGCCCGATTTCAATCGCCTGGATTCCGTGATGCAGTCCGGTCATGACGATAAAGCCGTAGGCTCCGCCAAGAAGCAGGCCGAACAGCGTTCTCCCAAGCTGGAACATCTGCTCCAGCAGGCCGCTCAGAAAGCCGCCAAGCTCCGCGCCAAGCGGCCCTATCACGAGAATGGCGAAGCCGCAGCCCATGACAAAGCTGAGGAAGGGAACCGTCAGAAGAACCGCCGTTGCCGGGATGATCCGCCGCAGCCCCTTCTCGATAAGCGTCATCAGCAGCACCGCCAGAATAATCGGAATCATAGTGCCTTGATAGCCAAATTGCGGGGCGCTCGTCAAATCCGCTGCGGCAGCCGCCGCTCCGCCGGGTTCGGCAAGATGCAGCAGATGGAGACGGGTCATAACAATTCCGACTGCGGCGCCAAGCACCGGGGTTCCCCCAAACCGCTTGGCCGCTTGATAGCCGAACATCACGGCCAGCACTTGAAAGGCGGAGCTGGTCAGCAATGACAACGTCTGAAACCACATGCTGTCCGGGGGCGCTGCGCCAAAGGCTTTGAGCATGCTGACCAGGCCGAGCAGCAAGCCGACAACGATGAAGAGCGGAATGATGGGCACAATGATGTCGGAGAAGAGCGAGACCATACCTAGAGCTTTGCCTAATGCTCCCTTTCTTGCCGAGCCTTGCGCCTCCGGGAATGGACCTGCCTCGGCCTGATGGAGCGCAGTTCTCCGGTTCCACGCTCTCCGCAAGTATGGAAGGATCATACCGCCGGGCTCTGTGGCGCGGGCAGAGCTTGTCAGCTCCTCCGGCCCGCTTGGGTGCTCGGCTTCCTGCGCCCGTTCCGTTCCGGGGTCCTCAAGCAAGCGCATGATTTGACGCTGTACCTTAAAGACCAATGCCGGTCCCACAATAATTTGCAGTTGTCCGGCATGAACGAACACGTTCTGAACCTCCCCGAGCCTGGACAGAGCAGCTTCATCCACGCGGTCGCTGTTTCGCAGCCTCAGGCGAATCCGGGTTGTGCAGTGTGATGCTTCGAGCACATTGTCCGGCCCGCCGGACAATTCAATCAAGCGCATAGCCAGTTGCTTCGCCGGGCTGTGGCTATTCTTCATGATCCCCGCGTCCTGATCCGGATGAATATTCCCTTGCGGCATTGTCAGCTCCTCCCTGTTCGTTATGTACAACAACTATGAAGTTGTCCATGTTCTATATCGGCAGGTGACATTCTTTTATTGATGCAAAAAAAGACCTATTTTCAAATCATGCATCGACACGCGATTTATAGATTCAGCGGCACTTGACCCTTCTCCGGCCCTACTCCGCCAAAAAAGTAACAATTTCGTAATCTATTATAGTATTTCTATTGTGACAATAATCGAATATAAAATCAATGGTCAGTAATTACCACCTCCTACGAGTCCAAACGGCACTAGACCTCAGGTTAAGTCTATGTCAGATTATCGGATATTTAGAACTATCGACCTAATTTCAAGCATCCAAACGAAGAGAAGCCCTCAGGCACATTTGTGGCCGAGGGACTCTCAAATAGATCAGAAGTCTTTTTATGCCGTAGCTTTTCCTCCTGGGACCATTCCGCAGCAATACTTCGACTTTAAGTGCTTCCGAATAATCACATTATATCCTATATTTAATATTTTTTCAATATAATATATTTCTATGATTCATATTTTGTATACAGAACTACGCTGCTTGAGAGGATGGACCGGACGAAACCATACGGCTGCCGCAGCCCGGCTTCAATCTCTTCGCGCGTCATTAAATGAAGGTCAACGCCAATAGGGTAGCGCCGAAGCCATTGCCTGATCTCGTTTCCTCGCAGAGACGGAGGACCACGAAAATGGCCGATGACCAGAATATCCAGATCGCTGTCGCCGTTATCCTGGCCTTTGGCATAGGAACCAAACAGCAGAACCTCATCCGGACCGCTGCAGCGGACGATCATTTCCGTTATGCGGCGCAGCGTACGCTCCAGCTTCATGATGTTCTGAACTCCACGACCAGATAAGCGTTCCTGATGCTGCCGGGCAGCAGCGATTTGAAGCCGGTGTCCGCCGATTTCCTGATTTGGAGCTGCCATTCGCCCAGCAGCGGTACGCTGGAGGCAAAGCCGCTCTTGGCAAGGTGCCGGGAGCCGCCAAATGCCGGATCGGGGTTCATTGTCTCGTCGGAAGCCGCGGCCGCTCCGGGAACCTTCAGCCTGGCGCTGAAGCTGCCGCTGTCCCCGGTTTCCAGAAACAGGTCGACCCTGGTTAGATTGATGCTGCTCTTGCCGCGCGCGTAGAATGGCAAATGATCCCGCTCCAATGTAAAAGCCAGCACTTGCTCCGCATCCCCGGCCGGATTCAGAAAACGCTGCCAGGCCGTTCCGAACTCGTGATTCAGCACCAGAAGGCGCTTACCCGACGGCGGCAGGATGGCGGCCACATTGCTTCTGGCAGCATTGACCAGATCCAGATTTCCGCTGGCTTTGGCTGTATAGCGGAGATGGATAATTACATCGGAAATGGTCGACAGGTCGAACTGGTTATTCTCCTGAGGCAGCCGGATTTGCCATTCGCTCACTGCTCCAGCGCCCTCAAACGGCAAGTACCGGTCGTCTTCAAAGTTCAGCTCGAACATTCCGGCATCATTCTGCCCATGGCTGGTGGCGATTGCGGCAACCGGAACCGGACTCTTGTAAAACCGGGCATCCCCGGCGGCCAGCGGATTTCCATATCCCCCCGCCGTACTGTCGTTCATTCGAATGCCGTGATTGGTCAGCGACAGCGTGCAGTTCACCCCGGTGTACGGCCCCGTTACGCAGGGAATGCTGATGGACACCGTCTTGATGCGGCGGGAATAATGGCCGGGATAATCCATATCAAACAGCCATTCCGGCAAAATCACGGCGCAAGCGCCGGCCTCCTTCAAGGCCAGCAAGCTGAGAGGCAGGAACCCGGCCAGCGAAATATGCTTCGTGATTTCCAGATCCCGCGTGTTGGATTCAAGATAAGCGGCTTCCATCCGGCGGAGGTCGTTCGTCAGGCGCTCACCGGCAAGCAAGCCTTTCTTCAGACTGTCCCAGTAACCGAACTGCACGAACGCGGACGCCGGATTGCCGGTCTCAAACTGATAGCACTTCTCCGCCCGTTTGACCATGTCGTAAGCGAGCTGGTAGCTTTGGA
>NZ_ASSC01000018.1 GCF_000520735.1 Paenibacillus forsythiae T98 | reverse complement strand
CCTCCGGGATTCGCTTCCTTCGTGCGCGGTGCGACTATTCTTCCAGCAGCGCGTTATAAATATCGCGCTTGGCGACGCCGCGGTCGGAGGCGGCCTTTTTCATGGCGTCCTTGCGGGTGGAGCCGGCGGCCTCGTAATGGGCAACATGCGCCTCAATGCTGAGCGCCCGCCACCATGCGGAATCAGCCTCCTCCGCCTCTTCTTTACTCTCTCCCTCGACAACGATAACGTATTCACCCAGCGGAGGATGCTCCGCCAGCCACTCGGTGCATTCCAGGATGGTGCCGCGCAGAAACTCTTCGTAACGTTTCGTCAGCTCGCGGGCCAGCACAATTCGCCGGTTGCCGAAGGCTTCCTCCAAATGTGCCAACGTTTTCACTATCCGGTGCGGAGACTCGTAGAAGAGCAGCGTCCCCTGGGCGGCGCGCAGCGGAGCAAGCACGGCACGGATGTCCTTTCGCTCACGGGGCAGGAAGCCAACGAAGGTAAAGATGTTGGTCGGCAACCCCGAAGCGATTAGCGCGGACAACGCGGCATTGGCTCCGGGAATGGGCACAACGGGAATTCCTTCGCTTACCGCGAGCGCCACCAGATCGGCTCCGGGGTCCGAAATGGCGGGCAGACCGGCGTCGCTGACCAGCGCCAGATTTTTACCTTCTATTATATAACGGATTAATTCGGGTCCGCTGGCCGCCTTGTTATGCTCATGGTAGCTGAACAGCTGGCCGGGAGAAATGTCGAAATGATTGAGCAGCTTGCGCGTCTGCCTTGTGTCCTCGGCGGCGATAATATCGCATTCCTTGAGTGTACGGACAGCCCGGAACGTCATGTCCTCCAGGTTGCCGATCGGCGTCGCCACCAGGAACAAGGTGCCTGTCTGCTGCTGAATGTCCGTATGCTTAGTCTGAAAGCTGCTTTGGCATTGAATGGTCATGGCTTTACCTCTTTTGAACCGTAATAGATGTCCAGAATCTCCGGACAATATTCATTGTCTTCCGTGTATACAATCAGCGGCGGCTGTACACGCACTTCCGGCTTACCGTCCCGCGCGGCCTCGATCAAGACCATATTGGCTTCCAGATGCGCACGCGGATGCACAAAGCGGATCGACTTCGGCTCCAGCC
>NZ_ASSC01000017.1 GCF_000520735.1 Paenibacillus forsythiae T98 | reverse complement strand
CCCGCCGCACGGCGGCCGTAATCGCTTCGCGGTCGAGCGGCTGCAAGGTGCGCAGATCGAGAATATGCGCGGTTATGCCCTGCTCACGCTCCAGCTCCTCCGCCGCCTGCATCGCAAAATGCAGCGGCAGGCTGTAGCCGATCACCGTAATATCGTCTCCCTCGCGCAGCAGGTTCGCCTCGCCGATGGGAACGGTATAGTCGCTCTCCGGAACGTCCTCTTTGATCAGCTTATAGCACTTCTTGTTCTCGAAGAACAGCACCGGGTCCGGGTCGCGGACGGCGGCTTTCAGCAGCCCCTTCGCGTCGTACGCCGAGTAAGGCGCGACAATCTTCAGGCCCGGCGTGCCAAAGAATATCGATTCCGGGCATTGGGAATGGTACAGCCCGCCGAAGATCCCGCCGCCGATCGGCGCGCGGATAACCACCGGACAGCTCCAGTCATTGTTGGAGCGGTAGCGGATTTTGGCCGCTTCGCTGATAATCTGGTTGGTCGCCGGAAGCATGAAATCGGAATACTGCATTTCCGCAATCGGCTTCATGCCGTACATCGCCGCGCCGATCGCCACGCCGGCAATCGCCGATTCCGCAAGCGGGGTATCGAGCACACGCTCCGCGCCGAACTGCTCCTGAAGCCCTTTCGTCGTGGTGAACACACCGCCCTTGACCCCCACATCCTCGCCCAGAACGAAGACGGAGTCGTCGCGCTCCATTTCTTCCTTCATTGCCAGCCGGATGGCATCGATATATTCCATCATCGCCATAGGTTATACTCCTCCTTCGGATTCGCTGTATACATGCCGCAGCGTATCCTCCGGTTTCGGGAACGGCGCATTGTCGGCGTATTCGATTGCTTCCTTAAGCTCCAGATTATACTGGGCAGCGAGATCGCGTTCCTGCTCCTCGCTCCACAGGCCAAGCTCCATCAAATATTCCCGGAAATGGGCGACGCCGTCTTTTTTCCAGTTCTCCTCGACCTCTTCCTTGGTACGGTAGGCAAGGTCGTTATCGGAGGTGGAATGCGGGGACAGGCGGTACATCATCGCTTCAATCAGCGTCGGGCCTTCACCCGCCACCGCCCGCTCACGGGCCTCCTTGACGACGCGGTATACTTCCAGCGGATCATTGCCGTCCACGCGGACGCCCGGAAAGCCGTAGCCGAGCGCGCGGTCGCTAACCTTGCCGCCAAGCTGGCGGTGCGCCGGAATCGAAATCGCATACTGGTTGTTCTCGCACATAATAATGACCGGAAGCTTGTTCACTCCGGCAAAGTTGCACGCTTCATGAAAATCCCCCTGATTGCTGGAGCCTTCGCCGAACGTGACGAAAGAAACAAACTTCTTCTTCTGCATCTTGGCGGCCAGCGCGAAGCCGACCGCATGGGGAACCTGCGTCGTAACGGGGCTTGAGCCGGTAACGATGCGCAGCCGCTTGCTGCCGAAATGGCCCGGCATCTGCCGTCCGCCGCTGTTCGGGTCCTCCGCCTTGGCGAACACCGACAGCAGCAGCTCGCGTGTCGTCATGCCGACGGACAGCACGAAAGCATAATCGCGGTAGTAGGGCAGAAAATAATCATTCTCCCGGTCGAGCGCGAAGGCGGCCGCCACCTGCGCCGCTTCCTGGCCGATGCCCGAGACGTGAAAGTTGATCTTCCCCGCCCGCTGGAGCAGCAGGCTGCGCTCGTCGTATTTGCGCGCAAGCAGCATATATCGGTACATGTCGATCACCTGGCCGTCGGTCAGTCCAAGCGGTTCATGCCTGTTCACTTTGTTTACAGTACCTTGAGTATCCATAGTAGAGGTACCTCCTTAGTTCTGGGCCCGATCCCGCCACCGGCAGGCAGACCGTATATTGATCTGATCTTAAAACCTGGTACTAATCGGGTGTGAGTCTATTATATAGCGTTTGACTTCAAAAAGAAAAGCCGATCAGCGCCCGTATACACCGAAAGTCGGGGAATAGCTTCGGCATCCCTTTCGCTTCGGCCCATATGCGGGCGCTGATGATCGTTTGCCTATTCAAGCCAATGTCCGGCGGCCGCTGTGTGCCTGTGCCCAAGCGGCCGGGCCGAAGCGCTGGATATCCCCGGCAGGCCGCCGCTTTAAATGCCGATGGCCTTGCCATCCACGGCAAGCATCGCTTCCCCGACAATTTCGGAGAGCGTGGGATGCGCATGGATCGCCTCGCCAATCTCCCACGGCGTCGCATCCAGAAGCTGGGCCAACGCGGCTTCCCCGATCAGATCCGTCACATGCGGACCGATCATCTGCACGCCGAGAATGTCTCCGCTTGCCTTGTCGGCAACGACCTTCACGAATCCGTCCTTCGAACCGTACACAAGCGCTTTGCCAATCGCCGAGAACGGGAACTTCCCGGTTGCGACATCATGGCCAAGCTCCTTGGCCTCCTTCTCCGTATACCCTACGCTCGCCACCTCCGGCCGTGAATATACGCAGCGGGGGACAAGGTGCTGGTGGTAAGGATGCAGCCGCTCTCCGGCCAGATGATTGACCGCCATGATGCCTTCATGGCTCGCGGCGTGGGCCAGTTGCAGTCCCCCGATGCAGTCTCCGATCGCATAAATATGCGGCTCGCTGGTCTGCATGCTGGCGTTCACCTCGATCACGCCCTTGTCAAAGCGGACATCCGTATTCTCCAGGCCGATGTTATGGATATTGGCCTTTCTTCCCACGGATACGAGCAGCTTGCCGGCGGTCAGCACCTCGGCCTTGCCGCCCTTGGTTACTTCCACGCTGACGCCTTCTCCGCTTACGCGGCATGTGCCCGCATTCACCGTTACGCCCGTCATAACGGTCACTCCGCGTTTTTTCAGCAGACGCTGCAGCTCCCGGGCCACCTCGGCGTCTTCTCGGGGAAGAAGCTGCTCCGCCGCCTCCACAACGGTGACCTGCACGCCGAAATCGGCCAGCATCGACGCCCATTCCACGCCGATCACCCCGCCGCCGACGATCAGCATCGACGCCGGCAGTTCCTCCATCCGGAGCGCTTCCTCGCTGCTCAGAATATGCTGCCCGTCCGGCTCAAGCCCCGGGATCACCCGGGGACTCGATCCGGTGGCGATGATGAGGTTGACCGGCACAACCGTCTCCATCTCGCCATCTTCAAGCTCGACCGCGACTGCCCCGCTACGCGGAGAAAAAATCGAAGGACCGATTACCCGTCCCTTCCCTTTAAGCACCTGTATTTTATTTTTACGCATCAAATACTGGACGCCCTGATGAAGCTGCTCCACAACCGCCTCCTTGCGGCGCTGCACCTTCCCGAAGGCCAGCTTGACGCCGGAGATTTCAATCCCGTATTCCTCGCTCGCCGCAATCTCCGCGTAGACCTCTGCGCTGCGCAGCAGCGACTTGCTAGGAATGCAGCCGCGATGCAGGCAGGTCCCGCCCAGTTTGTCCTGTTCGATGACGACAACCGACTTGCCGAGCTGAGCGGCCCGAATCGCCGCCACATAGCCCCCGGTTCCTCCCCCGAGCACCGCAACATCACATGAAATGGTCATATATGTATCCCCCAGTTCTTTTACGCATCATTCGCATATCCACTCTATTGTACTCCCTTTTACCCATATCACAAAATGCCTTCGCGCCATGGACTTTTAAAATTCGAAGCGTTATCATAAATGTACAAATGCGACCCGCTGTCAGAGGAAAGGGTGCTAAACAGGTTATAGAGAGGAAGGAAACGGTTATGAAACTGCTGTTCTCCCGCTTTATTGCCATCCTTATTCTGGTGCTGCCCGGTCTCTTGGCCATGAAGGGCTTCCTTATGATGAAGGACGCTCTGTTCGACTATCTGGCGATGCACGGCGACAAGACGGCCGCGCCCGCGTTCGCCTGGCTGCTGTTTGCCGAAGGTCTGGTCATGTTCGCGGCGGGCATGAGCTTTCTGGGCGGCTGGATTCTGACCCGGGACCGCAAGCGGAATTACATCGGCCCCCGGTTTAAAGAGAAGCGCAAGGCCGGACCTCGGCAGCCCTCCAAGCCCGCTTCCTGATCCTGCTATTCGGTCCATCACAGACGCATATTCTTGATATTCATTTCAATAATTAAGATCGCGGAGGTGCTGTTGTTGAAAAGATATCATCAGTTGGACTCGTTAAGAGGGCTGGCCGCGCTGACTGTCGTCGTCCATCATTTTGCCTTTATCTTTGCAGGCTTGCTGTGGCTGGATGCGTTAAACTACACACCGCTGCGAATCTTCAAGGCTGGACACGAGGCGGTCATCTTTTTCTTTGTCCTGAGCGGTTTTGTCCTGTCGCTGCCCTTTTACTCCGATGGACAAAAAGTGAATATCCCGCATTTTTTCATCAAGCGGCTGTGCAGAATCTATATTCCTTATATTGCAGCGGTCGGATTCTCGATTGCCGCGTATCTGGCTTTCTATCATCCGGGGCTGGACTCCGGGTTCAGCAGTTTTTTTCATGATGTGTGGAGCACGCCCTTATCCTTTTGGCTCATTGTGGATCATCTCATCCTGCTCGGCAGCTTCAAGGATTACGCGCTGGACCCCGTTCTGTGGTCATTGTCCGTCGAACTCAGAGTCTCCCTCGTCTTCCCGTTCATCATGCTGTTCATCAAGAGATTCGGCTGGAAGTCAAACGTGGCTCTGGGCATCCTCTTGTCAGGCGCGGCGCTCCTGCTCAACAATTGGGCGCATCCGGCCAATCCGCATCCCATTTCCTCCAATCTCTACTTCCCCCTCCACTATATCTCGTTCTTTATTCTGGGCGCCCTGCTTGCCAAATACCGGGTAAATCTCATTTCAAGCGTCATGCGGTTAAGCGTTGCAATGAAATATGTCTTGCTGTTGTCCGGTTTGATGGTATATACCTACGCCGGAATCGGCGATGCTGTAGTTAAACGGCTGTTCTCCGGGGGCGGAGTCTGGCTGTCTCTGGCCGCCGATTGGGGCATCGCGCTTGGCGTATGTATCCTGATTACTTCCACCTTGTCCTCACCCCGAATTTCCGGCCTGCTTGAGCACAAGCCGATCCGGTTCCTGGGGGCGATCTCTTACAGCCTCTATCTGTACCATTCAGTGGCGCTGTTCTCCTGCATCTACGCTTTCCACAATCTGCTGCCCATGTGGGCGACGCTCTCTATCGCTCTATGCCTGTCGCTTCTGGCTTCCAGCCTGTCGTATTATTGTATCGAGAAGCCTTCCATGGCGCTGGGCCGAAAATGGACAAGCCGCCCCCTCCGCAAGCTGAAGGAAGCGAAAGAAGCCGTTTAATATTACTGCCGGTTCCGGTTCGGAACGTGAAAGGAGCTTCCCTATGTACGAGCTGAAGACGAAAGAAAACGACAACAGTGTCATCGAATTTATCGAGAATGTGGAGCATCCCCAAAAGCGCGAAGACGCGTACAGGCTGCTCGATATTTTCACGGAAACGACCGGATTCCCGGCAAAAATGTGGGGAACGAGCATTATCGGCTTCGGGTCCTATCATTATAAATATGCCACGGGCCACGAAGGCGATGCGCCGCTCGTCGGCTTCTCCCCGCGAAAGGCCAAGATCAGCCTTTATCTGGCTGCCTATAACCCCGAACGCGAGGCTCTGCTCGCGGATTTCGGAAAATATACAGCGGGAAAAGGCTGCGTGTATATCAATAAATTGGCCGATGTCAACGCTCAGGTGTTAAAAGCGCTGATCGAGCAATCGGTAGCCTTTCTGAACAAGACTTATCCCGGCGAGTGAATTCCGGCTAAAAAAGTACGCGGCCCGGAAATTACGGCCATGATTTATGCCTTCACTCCGCCCCTGACCAGCTCGCTGTACAACCCTCCCTGGTCCATCAGCTCCTCATGGCTGCCCTGCTGAACCAGCCTGCCGCCGCGGAGCACAAGAATACGGTCCGCCTGGCGAATCGTACTCAGCCTGTGGGCGATGACAAAGCTGGTGCGGCCTTTCATCAAGGATTGCAGACCTTCCTGTATTTTCAGCTCGGTTACGGTATCGATGCTGCTGGTCGCTTCATCCAGCACCAGCATGGCCGGATTGGCCAGAATCGCCCTGGCGATGGCAAGCAGCTGCTTCTGCCCCTGGCTGATTCCTCCGCCTTCAACCGACAGCATCCGGTCATACCCTCCCGGCAGACGCATAATGAAGGAATGGGCATTGGCCAATCTGGCCGCCCGTTCCACTTCTTCATCGGAGGCGTCCAGCCTTCCGTAGCGGATATTGTCCCGTATGCTTCCCTTGAACAGGAAGATATCCTGCAGCACGAACGCCATTTGGCTGCGCAGGCTTTCTCTGCGGATGGACGCCAAATCCCGGCCGTCAATCGCAATGGTTCCCCCGGACGGATTGTAGAACCGGGACAGCAGCCCGATCAGCGTCGTCTTGCCCGCTCCGGTCGGACCAACCAGCGCGATCGTCTCGCCGGGCTTCGCCTCGAAGCTGATGTCGCTTAAGGTGTCGGTCTCTCCATTATAGGAAAAAGAAACGCCCTGAAACTTCACCCCGCCCCGGATCTGCCGGGCCGAAGCCGCGCCGCTCTCATCGTCGGCCTCCGCTCTCTCATCCAGGACTTCGAATACCCGCTCGGCTCCAGCAACCGCGGACAGCACGCTGTTCCATTGATTGGCCAGATCGTTCAGGGGCCGGGTAAACTGGCGTGTGTATTCCGCAAAGACCAGAATGACCCCGACCGTAATGGAGCCGCGCACCGCCAGCATCCCGCCGAATCCGGCGACGATGGCGAAGCTCAGATTGTTAAGCCCGTTCATCAGTTTCGGAATGAACCCGGAGATCGACTGCGCCCAGAACCCGGAGAGCATAATCCGGCTGTTCCGGTCCCGGAAGCCCGAGATGACCCGCTGCTCCTGCCCGAACGCCTTGATCACGCGCTGGCCCGACAGCGTCTCCTCGATATAGCCGTTCAGCTCCCCCATATTCCGCTGCCGCTGCTTGAACAGCGGCCCCGTCCGCCGCGTAATCCAGCGCATCCCAAGAGCCATTAGCGGCACCACAATGAAGGTAAGCAGGGTCAGCAGGGGACTGAGCCACAGCATGACGGATACCGTACCGACCAAGGTCAGCACGCCGGAGAAGATGTCGATGGCCGAGCTGTTCAGGTTGGAGCTGACATTCTCAATATCGTTGGTCAGGCGGCTCATAATTTCGCCCTGCTGCCGCCGGTTGAAGAAGGAAATCGGCAGCCGGTGCAGATGGGCAAACAATTCGGTCCGCATCCGGTACACCGTTTCCTGGGAAATTTCGATCATCCATATATTTTGCAGCCAGCTCGTAAGGGAATACAGGACATAAACCGCGCCCAGCCCCGTCAAAAAGAGCCCCCAATGGCTGCCCCCGCCTTCGAGGTAGCGGTCCACCGCCCGGCCGATCATGAACGGTCCGAGCAGCGAGAGGCCTGAGCTGCAGACGACCATGAGCAGCACCAGGATCAGCTTGACACGGCGCTCGGCCAGGTAGCTCCACAGCCGCCGCAGCGTGCTGGACCAATCCTTCGCGCCGGGCGCTTTAGGCTTCCGTCCCGACGATAATCCCCTGCTTTCTCCCAGCTCGACGACGGGCCGCGGATGGCGGAACGGCTCAAGTAAGGTTCTGAACATGTGTCGTCTCCTTTCCGCTCTGCGACTCGCATATGCTCCGGTACAAGCCCGAGTCCGCCAGCAGCTCGCTGTGACTGCCCTTTGCGATCAGCCGTCCTTCATCAAGCAGCAGAATCAGGTCAGCATCCAGCGTCGAGCTGATCTTCTGCGTAATCATGAATGTCGTGCAGGACAGGCTTCGCAGGGCTTCCAGCAGCGCTTCTTCGGTCACCGCGTCAAGGGCGCTTGTGCTGTCGTCAAGAATCAGGATGGAGGGCTTCCGGACAAGCGCTCTGGCGATGCCGAGCCGCTGCTTCTGCCCGCCCGAAAGATTGACCCCCCGCTGCCCGAGCCTCGTGTCGTAGCCGT
>NZ_ASSC01000016.1 GCF_000520735.1 Paenibacillus forsythiae T98 | reverse complement strand
GTACTGCTGGTGTCCGCGCTGATCGTGCTGCCCGCTTCGCTGGCTTTGCGGGTCGCCTCGGGCTTTGTCTCCGCCATTGCGGTGTCGGTCGGCGCTGGTCTGACCGGCGTATTCGGCGGTCTGACCGCCTCCTACTACATCAACACTCCGCCGGGCGGAACCATCGCCCTGCTTCTGCTCGTCCTGTTGCTTGTCACCATTCAGGCGCAGAAGCTGGCTGTCCGCAGAAAACGCAGAATTCTTGTTCAAGCATCGCATGAAGACAAATTTGAATTTTAAAAAAAGGAAAGGGGAGTTAGATCCAGCTATGAAATTTCGAATCCGCCATTTTGCCGTTCTTTCCCTGTCGTCTCTCCTGATAGCCGC
>NZ_ASSC01000015.1 GCF_000520735.1 Paenibacillus forsythiae T98 | reverse complement strand
ATACTGGTGTGTTGCAGCAATCCAAGAATGGTCGGGATACCGTGCCGGAGCAGACTGTGCATCAGCCAGTGGCTTGCCTGCTGTTCACTATTCCAGTTTTTCGGGGAAAGCAGCGGAGGTTCCTTTTGCCGTATTCAAGGCCCTTTTTCACCTCATCGTCCGAAAATGTAATCGGGAAACCCGCCGAAACCTTCGTATTCCCCAAGAACTGCTGCTGGTGGATTCCACAACCATAACCGTAGGACAATCCCGCCTGCCCTGGGCCACATACCACGGGGAACGAGCCGGTGTTAAACCGCATGTAGCCTTGAGGGCTGAGACGGGGCAACCGCTACGCGTGGTCGAATCCGTAGGTTCTCGGCATGACGGGCCCGTCTGCGAACAACTGACTGACCCAGGCTACATCATGGTGATGGATCGCGCTTATGGAAAGCTGGAACGAATCGATAGATTTAAGCAAAGCGGTCAATCCTATGTCATTCGGC
>NZ_ASSC01000014.1 GCF_000520735.1 Paenibacillus forsythiae T98 | reverse complement strand
CGACCGGCTGGCGGAAGGCGCGGTTGGCTCCGCAGATCTACAGGACGAGGCGGTGGACGGCTCGAAGCTCGCTTCCTTCTCCATCCAGTCCCGCCATCTGGAGGAGGCGAGTGTGCAGAGCTATCACCTTGCTCCTTCTTCCATTGGCAGCGAGCACTTGACGTCATCGTCCGTTCAAGCGGAGCATCTGGCGAGCGGCTCGGTAGGGCAGGAAGCCCTGGCACCCGGCGCGATTCAGCCGGAGCATTTGGCCTCCGGCATTATTGGCAGCGAGCACTTGACGTCATCGTCTATTCAAGCGGAGCATCTGGCGGATGGCTCGGTGGCAGGTCGTCATGTTGCACCCGGCGCGATTCAACCGGAGCATTTGACCCCCGGCATTGTCGGCGGT
>NZ_ASSC01000013.1 GCF_000520735.1 Paenibacillus forsythiae T98 | reverse complement strand
TGCCGCTTCACCGTCAGCGACACCTGTTCCAGCACCGGAAGGCTCCGTCCGCGCTGGGAGAAGGATTTGAAGATGCCGGCTACCTCCAGCGCGGGAGCCTCGCGGCCCGGCTCCGGTGATGGCGATGGCATGCCGGAAGAAGAGAGCTCTCCGCCTGACGGCGGAACGGTCGTATGCGTCACGGATTAGCCTCCTTTTCTATGAATCATTTGCTTACGTTCCAGTTCTATGCGTCCCGCTGCGGCTTCCAGCGGACCAGCCATTTCTCCAGCAGGGCGACGGCGGCGAACAGCAGCAGACTCAGCAGCACAATTAGAATAATGGCAACGAACATCCGGTCTGTGCGGTACGCCGATTTCTGGAGTTGCATATAGTAGCCAAGCCCTTTGTCGCCGCCGATCAGCTCCGCCACCACGGCGCCGGTCACGGCGTAGGCGGCGGATATTTTGATGCCGGAGAACAGGGAGGGCAGCGCGTGAGGCAACTCCAGCTTGGTGAAGATTTGCCGCCTTGTGGCGCCAGCCATCTTCATGAATTGAAGCATCAGGCGGTCGGTCTGGGCCAGCCCGCCCAGGCCCGCGACCGCCACGGGAAAGAAGCACACCAGGACAATGAGAATAATCTTGGGAAGCTGGCCGAAGCCGAACCAGATCACCAGCAGCGGGCCAAGCGCGATCACCGGCACATTCTGGCTCAGAATCAGCAGCGGGTACAGCGCGCGCGCCGTCCAGGGCACAATATGCAGCAGCACGGCGCAAATCAGCCCGGCGGCCACCCCGAGCGGGAAGCCGGTCAGCGTCAGCCGCAGCGTCGCCAGCGTATGTCCTTTAAGGGATGAGGCGCTGGCGACGCCTTCTCGCCAAATGTCCGTGGGAGCGGGCAAGAACCATTGTTCAATGCCGAACCAGGAGACTGACAGCTGCCACAGCGCCAAAAAGAAGATGACCGCCACAAGGGGCGGCCAGATTTGTTTCCACCGGGAGATCACGGGCGATACTTCTCCGTCAGCTTGTCCATGCTGATTCCGCCCGGGTTATGGGCGATTTTCACCTGTGAGATAACGCTCGGGCAGCCTGCCTCGACCAGCGCCTCCTGCATCTCCCGGACAATTTCGAGCAGGTCGGCGAGTTCGCCTTCCATTGTCGTTTCCAGCGCGTTCACCTGATGCTTCACACCCGAGCGCTGAATCACCTCGATCGCCTTGTCCACATAAGGAATTACATCTTCGCCTCCCGGCGTTTTCGGAATCACCTGAATGCTCAGCAGCGTACTTGCCACTTGCTATCATCCTTTCATGTTGTTAATTGTGAATCCAGTGAATCATGACCTTAATCCGGTTAAACTTACTGCCCTTCCGGCAAAAATTCGTTCGTGAACGCCTTGTCGGCGTCCAGCGGCTTCTCCAGCAGCTTCAGCCCGTACATCCAGTCGGCGTAATCCTTCCATACGGCGGTCTTCTGCTCGCCCCAACGGGCGGCATCGTCCTTGTATTTCGGGCTGAGCCATTCCTGGCTGGCCTGAACGAGCTTCGCGTCCAGATCGGGAACCGCTTGGATCAGGATGTCGGCAGCTTCCTTCGGATGGTCGATCGCGTACTGGTAGCCTTTGGAGGTCGCCTTCAAAAAGGCTTTGACCACCTCGGGATGCTCGGCGATTTCCTTCTCGCTCGTCGTCAGCACCGGCGTGTAGTAATCGAGCTGCGGCGCGTAATCCTTCAAATAGAGCATATCCAGCGGCTCGCCGCGCAGCTTCGCTTCGATGCCGGTCCACGCGTAGAAGATCCAGGCAAAGTCAATGTCCCGCTTGACGGCCGTAAAATAATCGGCCTCGCCGGTCGTAACCTGCTTGACCTTCTTCACGTCGCCGCCGACCGGGTCCATAATGGCCTTCATGGAAGCTTCTTCGACCGGCGAGCCCCAGCCGCCGTAGGTTTTGCCTTCAAAATCCTTCGGCGACTTGATGCTCCGGTCAACCGGAGCCGCGAAGCCCGACGTGTTATGCTGGATAATCGCCGCGATGGATACGAGCGGCACGCCCTGAATGCGGGCCAGCGTCAGACTGTCCTGCGCGCCGATGCCAAAGGCGGCTTCTCCCGAGGTGACCATCGTATCCGCGCCCGCCGCTCCCGGCTGCACAATATCGACGTCAAGGCCCTCTTCCGCGTAGTAGCCAAGCTCTTTGGCGACATACAGTCCGGTGTGATTCGTGTTCGGCGTCCAGTCGAGCGCAACCTTTACCTTCGTTGCCGCTTGGGGCGAGCTTTCAGCGGAAGCGGATGCCTCGGGCGAAGCGGCGGCAGGACTGGCCTGGCCGCCCGCGTTTCCTCCCGAATTATTGCCGCCGCATCCCGCAGCCGTCAGTATAAACAGGCAGGTGAGGCATAGTGTTAATCCTTTTTTGACTCCCATTGATATCGTCTCTCCTTTGTCTTCCCGTCTTCATTGAAAGCATACCTGCAGTTGTGCGCAAACCTGAAAAGCCAAAAAAGCGCCCCGGACTTTGGGACGCAGCTTAAGCATGACGGCGGCGGTCTTTACCAAGACCACACGCTGAAGTCTTTCCTACGCTGGCATTATCCAGATCAGGTATAAGGGTCAGTATCTTGCGGGATACACTCTCAGCCGGCCATAATTCCAGCACCCCAACGTTTTATGAAGTTTCGGGTATTTCTTGCTGTTTACGCTGTAATTATAGACACAAGGCTCCGGGGTTGTCCAGTGCTTCGGCCGATTCCGGGACCTTCATTTTGTAGTTCCGTTGCGGGAAATAACCTTGGGAAATTAAAAAATCAGGATATGTAAAATAATTACGCGAAATATGGCGTTTATTTGGGGCGAATTTCCGTCTTTTCCAGAAAAACATGCTATAATGACCTCAGGCTCCAGCATTTTTTGTAGGCCAAAAGGAGGGTGTTAATGAACTGTATTCATTGTTCCCCTATTGAACCGATTGAAGATAAGGGGATCGTAAAACTTCGGCACGCTTCCCCCTCGCTGGCATCGGCCGTTCAAGCCGCCGGTTATAGACTTGAATCCTTTCAGGAAGAAATATGCGGGATTGCTTACAGTACCCGCGAACAATTGTTTCAGCTGATCAAGCTGATCGAAGCTGCGGAGGAAGCCGCGCAGTTGACCATTTCAATTATTGGAACGGGAGCCGAAGGCCCGCTTGAACGCTGGATGTCGCTCTCTCAGCTTCAGGTCCGCTTCAGCAATCATACGCTTATCGATATTATCGCCAATAAGGAATTTTGCAGCTATTTGCAGCCGATTGTCAATCCTTCCGAGCAAATTGTCGGCTTTGAGTTTCTGCTGCGGCCCAAGCCGCAAGGCGCGCCGTTCCAGCCGTATACGCTGTTTGAGGTGGCAAGGCAAAGCGGATTTCATTCCTTTCTGGACCGGGCCGCGCGCATTTCCGCTATTGAATCCAGCGCCAGGCTGCTGCCTCCCGGAATTAAACGGTTCATCAATTTTTTGCCCTCTTCCATTTATGATCCTGCGTATTGTCTGACCCACACGTTTGAGGCGATCGAGCAGCAGGGACTGAGACCCGAGGATTTTGTGTTTGAGGTGGTGGAAACGGAGGAGATTGACGATATTTCGCATCTCACCCGTATTTTTGCCGAGTACCGGAGACATGGCATTCTGGTTGCGCTCGACGATGTCGGCGCGGGTTATTCCACAGTGGAGGTAATGTCCGGCCTGAAGCCGGATTATGTGAAGATCGACCGGGGGCTGGTCAGCTTCTGCGATCAGGATGCGGGCAAGCAGCAAGCGCTTAAGGAAATTATAGACAGGGCCGGAGAGTTTGGCGGAAAGGTGCTGGCCGAAGGAATCGAGCGGTGGGAAGAATTCCGGTTCTGCCAGGAGCTCGGCATTCATTTGGCGCAGGGCTATCTGTTCGGCAAGCCCGCTTCGGAGCCGCCAAGCCATTTTCTGCATACCGCCGGGATTGCCGGAATTGGTTAATAGAACAATATAACGCCTTCCCGCGCCGGGCAGCCCTTCGGGCAAGTCCGGGCGGCATGAAGGGCAAGGAGGAGGTGCTGCCATGAGCGGCACTTTGTTGTATATAGAGGACGATTCGCAAATTGCCGGTCCTGTCGCCAGGGACCTGCGGGACCGCGGCTATGCCGTCCGCTGGCTGCAGACGGGGGAGCGGGCCGTGGAGGAGGCGGACGGCTGCCAGCTGGTTATTCTGGATGTCATGCTGCCGGGACTCGACGGATTCACCGTGGGCCAGCGGTTAAAGAAGGTGTTTCCCGACATTCCCATCCTGATGCTCTCGGCGAGAACGTCCATCGACGACAAGCTTCAGGGCCTGGGGTTCGCCGACGATTATTTGACCAAGCCATTCCATCCGGACGAGCTGGCGGCGAGGATCGGGGTTCTTCTACGGCGCTCGGGCAGCGTTGCATCTGTGGCGCTTTCATTGGGGCGTCTGACGGTCTATGAAGAGGAGCACCGGATTGTCCTGGAGGAGAGCGGGGAAGAAATACCGCTGACGGGCAAGCAGTTTCAGATTTTCTTTTACCTGCTGCGCCACCTCGGCCAGATTATGACCAAGGAGCAAATCTATGAAGCGGTCTGGGGCGAGCCCTATATGGAAGGGGACAAAACCCTGATGGTACATATCCGTTATTTGCGCGAAAAGCTGGAGAAGGACCCCGCAGCGCCGGAAATCATTGAGACGGTCCGGGGCATCGGATACAGGATCAGAGCATGATCGGCAAGACAAGAATCCGGGGCCGCCTTCCGGGCTTCCGCCGGTCGCTGCTGTCGAGATATTTGCTGATTATCGCGGCCGCCGTGATGTTCCTGCCCATGATCATTATGCTTAATGTCATTCTTGTCGCCCTCACAAGCCAATGGACGGAGATGCGCCTTGACGAGCAGACGAAACTTGAACTGGGCATCTACTCCAGCACTTCCAATCTGGAAAGCGGCTGGCATAAAGAGGCCCGTCTGCTGGCAGGAAAGTCTCCCCGGGAGATCGGCGAGCGCATAACGGAACTGGGCAGGACCTACGAGTACGCTTCCATGTTCTGGGTGGACGGGACCGGAGTGACCCGGCTGTCGCTTCCTGCGCGAAAGAAGGCTGCCGGCAGCGCAGCCGACAATACAGTGCGCATCCCGGAAATGTGGACAACCGCTTCGGCAATCGCCTTCATGAAAGACAGCATCGCCCGCGATCCACTGACGATCGTCGCTTTTATCGGCGACCGTTCCGATGCCGGCGAAGGCTTCATGACGATGACGGTTCCGAGGTCCGTACTGCGAAGAAACCAAGGAAGCATTTCAGCGCCCTGGTATTTTTCGGTGCTGGTCATCCTGTTCATCGGGTTCGCGGCGGTA
>NZ_ASSC01000012.1 GCF_000520735.1 Paenibacillus forsythiae T98 | reverse complement strand
TTCTCCCTTGTTCAATGATCGTAATCCTGCCGGCAGCGTTCGCGGCCGCTTCGCTCCTTCGCCATCCGGCGACATCCATATCGGCAACGCTCTCGCCGCGCTGCTGGCCTGGCTGCAGATCCGCAGCCTTGACGGAAAGCTCGTGCTCCGCATGGAGGATATTGACACGGCCCGCTGCCGCCCCGAATACGCCCGGCATATTATTGAAGATCTTCGCTGGCTTGGCCTTAGCTGGGACGAAGGCCCGGATATCGGAGGTCCCTGCGGACCCTACGTTCAAAGTCAGCGGCTGGAGCTGTATGAGGCGGCGCTGAACCGGTTGCGCATCCAGGGAAGGCTGTATCCCTGCTACTGCAGCCGCCAGGATATTCTGGCCGCCGCCGCCGCTCCCCACGGCCTTTCCTCGGAAGGCCCGGTGTATCCCGGAACCTGCCGCAGCCTGACTCCCGAGGAAGCCGGGCAGCGCTCCTTAACCAAGACGCCTTCCCTTCGCTTT
>NZ_ASSC01000011.1 GCF_000520735.1 Paenibacillus forsythiae T98 | reverse complement strand
AGGCGGGCTTTGTATATGGCAGCGACGCAGCCGGTGAGCCGAAAGTGAAGGTCGCCATGCGGGTCGATCCGTCCACCCATGATCCGATCAGCTATCCGGCCACCGTTCTGGCGGAAAGCGCGCATCAAGAGCAGGCGAGAGCCTTCTACGATTATTTGTTCACTCAGGAAGCCGGCGACGTATTCGTCAAATACGGCTTCAAGCTGGCCGGGAAATAAAATGTTACTTTCCACACGCTCCATTTTCTGATACGGCGATCTGTTCCGGTGCATCCGGGCAGGTCGCTTTATTTTTTGAGATAAATGCTTAAAAACACTTAACAAAATACATAAAAACGCTTATACTGAGGGTGAGAAGGGAGGAGTTTCCAATTTACCAGGAGGAACGCCTGCTGAAAATTCTGGACCATTTGAAGACCCGCACCCAACTGTCCAATGCGGATATTTGCGGGCTGCTGGACATTTCGAGAGATACGGCGAGAAGGGATATTATCAAGCTGGTGGAGGAGGGCGCCGCGATAAGGACACATGGGGGAATCGCTTTACCTTTTTTCAAGGAGGAAATCAAGGCTTACAAGGATCGGGCGAACGCGGCCTCCGGGCAGAAGCTTCGGATCGCCCAAACGGCCTTGCCCTATATTTCAGAAGGGGATGTCTGCTTCATGGATGTCTCGACGACGGTGCGGGAGCTGTGCAGTCAGGTTGAGAAGCAACTGACGGTGTACACCCACTCGCTCGATAACGCAGCGGTGCTGGCGGGCAAGAGCGGCATTGACTTGCATTTGCTTGGCGGGAAGTTTCACCATGACAACCGGTTTTTTTATGATGAGGCCGGGGTTTTACAGCTCAATGATATTTATTTCGACAAGGCGTTCCTGGGGGCGGCGGCTATTATGCAGGACGGGATTTATTTTGCCAACCGGGAGGATGCGCTGGTCAAGAAGCTGGCAACGGGGCGGTCCGGGAAAGTGTATGTGCTGGCAGATACGAAGAAATTCAGTCTTACCGCTGCCTTCAAGGGCATTGATTTTTCGGGGATGGATGTTCTGATTACCGACGGCGATCCGCCGGAGCATCTGCGGTCGGTTCTGCGGGAGAACGGGATCGAGATTATCCTGACGGGCGGGGAAGGGCAGTAAAAAATCGTTGATAGGGAGCGATGCGCCATGATCAAAGCGATTTTCAGCGACATTGACGGAACCTTGCTAAATTCGCGGCACCAGATTACGCCGGAGACCAAAAGCGCCATACAGGAGGTGAAGGAGCGGGATATTCCGTTTGTCCTCGTTTCGGCCCGGATGCCGAGCGGGATTCTCCCTCTCCAGCAGGAGCTTGAAATCAATGCGCCCGTCATATGCTACAGCGGCGCTCTTGTTCTGGGCGGGAGCGATGCCGGGGGCCATCGGGAAACGCTTCACAGCGTCGGAATCGGCAAGAGCAGCGTGGGTGCTTTGCGCAGCGTCATAAGCGCGGGCTTTCCGGGCATCAGCCTCAGTCTGTACAGCCATGACCAGTGGATTGTTGCCGACCGCACGAACCCCTGGATTATTCAGGAGCAGGAGATTATTAAGGTCGACCCGATAGAGCGCGAGCTGTCTTCCTATATTGAAGAGGATCACGAGATTCACAAAATATTATGTATGGGTAATCCGCAGGAGATTAACCGGCTGGCGCAGACGCTAAAAAGCGCGGTTCCCGGCGTCAGCATATATAAATCCAAGGATACCTACCTGGAGATTATGGACGAAATGGTGTCCAAATCGTATGCGATCCGCGAGCTGGAAGCGGCGCTTCATCTCTCCAACCGGGAACTGATGGCGATCGGCGACAATTACAATGACATCGACATGATCCTGTACGCGGGACTCGGGATTGCGATGGGCAACGCGCCGGAGGAAGTGAAACGGGTTGCCGATCAGGTTACGTCAAGCAATGACGAGGACGGCTTGAAGGCCGGGATTGAGAGATTTGTTTTAATCCGCCCTTAACATAAGTTTCTTATAGTAGAAAAGAGACTTTCATGACAATAAAAGGGTGGCTGAACCGATGGGAATTCATGCGTATTTCCGGTCCCTGGGCGGGCTTGAACGGATTATCCGCTGTCCGGGGAAGTTCAAATTTGAGGAACATAGTGTGGCGGCCCACTCCTGGAAAGTGGTGCAGTACGCCAAGACGCTGGCCGATATTGAGGAGCAGCACGGCGTGAAGATCGACTGGAAGAAGCTTTACGAGATTACGAGCAGCCATGATTACGGCGAAATCTTCATTGGCGACATCAAAACGCCGGTCAAGCATTCCTCCCCGGAGCTTCGGGCGCTGATCCAGCAGGTGGAAGAGGGGATGGTGCACCATTTTATCGAGGAACATATCCCGCCCGAATTCCAAAGCATCTTCTACAACCAGCTGCGCGAGGGCAAGGACCAATCGGTGGAAGGGCGCATTCTTGAAGTCGCTGACAAGCTGGATCAGGTATACGAAGCGTTCGCCGAGCTGCAAAAGGGCAACACGGAGCAGGAATTTGTTACGATGTACCGCAGCGCCCTGATGAAGATCAAGGATATTCCGCTGCACTGTGTCGGCTATTTTCTCGACCGCATCCTGCCGGATCTCGTAAACGAAGAAACGATGTCTCCCGTCGACATACGGCGGATCACGGAGGAAGCGTTGGCCAATAATATCAGATGAAGCGGTAATTTTAAGCAGAGAGGGCCTAACACGCGGTTAGGCTCTTTTCTCTGTTCTAAAGTATTTTCTCCATAATCATTACGTCGATCGGCTTATTATCCATGACCCCTTGTTTTTCAAAGACGCCTACCTCGCGGTAACCCATTTTCCGGTATAGCCTCTGGCCCATCTGATTAAAGGGGAAGGTAAACAGCACGATTTTGTAAAAAGAGGAAGCTTTCGCTGTGTGCTCCAAGGTTTGAAGGAGGGAACTCCCCACGCCTTGTCCGCGAGATTCGCGTTCAATATAAATGGAGAGATCGGCAACGCCTTTATAAGCGCAGCGGTGGGAATACAGATTGAGGGCGGCCCAACCGATAACTGCGCTGTCCCTTTCAGCTACCAGGACAGTATAACGGCCTTGATGTTCCCGGAACCAGGCTTCCATGTAGGCCGTATCTTTGGTTTCCGTTTCCAGTGTCGCAATGCGGTCTTCAATCCCCTGGTTATAAATGCGGAGAATATTTGCGATATCAGCCGAGGCTGCTTCACGAACCATAACGATCGACTCCATATGCCATTCTCCTAACGGTATCCTTATTTTTTGGTTGCTTTAATTACGGCGGAGACCAGATAATCCTGCACCTTGGCCCCGGGAACCCAATCTTTAATGAAGGCTCTGGATTCATCTTTCAGCTCGATGGAAATATCGGTAAAACCGCTTTGCCGCAGCATGGACTCGAGATCCATGATCGGCGAGGCTCCGGAAATACACCCTGTGTATAGTTCATCTATGGTGTTCGTGATTTCAGGCGGAAGTTCCACTGCGGCCACGACGTCGGACACCGCAAGCCGGCCGCCGGGCTTTAGAACCCGGAACGCTTCATGGAATACCTGCTGCTTATCAGGAGAGAGGTTAATCACACAGTTCGAGATGATAACGTCCACGGATTGATCGGCAAGCGGAAGATGCTCGATTTCACCGAGCCGGAATTCGGTATTGGTGAAACGGCCTTTGTCGGTATTATTCCGGGCGCGGCTGATCATCTCCGGAGTCATATCAACGCCGATGACCTTGCCGCTGTCTCCAACCTGGCGGGAAGCGAGGAAGCAATCAAAGCCTCCGCCGCTGCCGAGATCAAGCACCGTTTCCCCAGGCTTTAGCTCAGCAATCGCTTGTGGATTGCCGCAGCCGAGTCCCAAATTAGCGCCTTCCGGAACAGAGGACAATTCATCATTGGAATAACCAAGCTTGGCGGAAATCGCATTGTAGTCGGTTGGACCGTCGCAGCAACTGCTTGAACTTTCGGCAGAACTGCAGGAAGATGGAGGCTCTACCGTTTTAACAGCGACCTGCTGGTACCGGCTTCTAACCTTCTGACGAATCTGGTCATGAGTAAGTTTGTTCATCATAATCTCTCCTTGCATATGGGATTATATTTGCAAAGTGCAACTATAAAGGCTGGGAAAATCACCCGGTGACAGGTGCGCAGCATCGGCTTGATTTCCCCATGGCTTCATTAAAAAGCTGTACCGAACGCAGGACCGTTTCTTTTTCAAATTCAGTCATATAGGAGAAGACTTCTTCCAGATAACTGTTCATTTGCTGGTCGATGGTTGCGGCAATTCTCTTTCCTTCCTCAGTCAAAGACAGGGTGAATACTCTGCGGTCGCCAGGGTCCGGCGTTTTTTTAACAAGATCCATTTTGATCAGGGACTGCACCTGCCGGCTAAAGGTGGTAACATCCGTTCCCAGCGTCTCCGCAACCTGCTGCATAGAAGGATTGTCCCGGCGCACCACTTCGTGGAGCAGATGGCTTTGGGCCAGTGACAGATTGATTCCGCTTACGCTGCAGCAGTCTTTATTCAGCAGACCCAGGCGCCTGGTCATGATTTGAAACAACTCTCGAGCATTTTCCATTGGGTTCACCTCATAGATTAGTTATAGCGAAAATAATTGCAAAATGCAATTATAATTTTCTGTTTTTCTCAGCGCCGGTATCTAGGCTCATGGTATGATTGTATTACTAAATCATTGCATGCAGCAGAATGTGAGGATGATTGTTATATTTTTTACATTAAGAGATATTAGAGACCTCTGCGGAGAAACCTTTTATAAACGGGGGATGTCTTATTATAAAGCCAGATGTGTTAATAAACTGACATTTCATGAGAATGAGAACAGTTATACGGCTCAGGTAAGAGGAAGCAGATCCTATCAGGTACAAATCAATATTGATAATGAAGGAGATATAGAAGCGGACTGTACCTGCCCCGCCTACGAGGACTATGGCTGTTGTAAACATGTGGCCGCGACACTTATTGCGATCAACATGCTTGAGCAAAAGGGTTCAACTGGCGGCAAGCACCCGGGTTCAGCACAATCCGCTCTCTTTTCAGCTGCCCCGGCCCAAGCTCCAGCGACTGGTTCGAAGCTTGTTCAGGTTAAACCTGTTCCCAAACCTTCCTATCAACAGGCTGATCAGTTCATTTCCTTATTCAATGGGACGACTGGAGATAAGGGTAAGGATATTAGCATGATATCCGCCGGCCGTGAACAGCTGCAGTTTGAGTTTATTATAAAGGTCCAGAACACGCCAAGCAGTAAAGGCTTGTCCCTTGAAATGAGAGTGGGGGTCAAGCGGCTCTACGTTGTTTCCAAAATTAAGCAGTTCCTTGAGTGTATGGAGCATCGCACTCCCATGTATTTTACGAGTCAGTTCACCTTTGATCTGGAGAAGCAGCATATGAACGATGCGGATATCGAGTTTCTGAATGTGCTGGTTCTTATGAAAAATACCGAGAAAATCTATAAAAGAACGGGCGTTGGTTATTATAGTTATCCCGGAACACCGGACGGGAAAGCCATGGTTATCTCTCCGCTGGCATGGGACAAGCTAAAGCCGCTCTTTTCAAAAGTAAATGCCATACTGGAGGGAGCCGGACATCCGGGAGCGCGGGTAGAGTTATTGAACGAATCTCCTCCACTCAGCTTTTCGATCGGCAAAGGTGGAACCGAAGGGTATGCTCTGACGGTTTCCGGTTTGGACAAGCTGCTGCTGCTTCCGGATCACTCATGCCTTATTTCGGAAGGGCGAATTTATAATCAGGACGCAGCGAACATTGACCGAATGGCGCAATTACAGCAGAATTTCTCCGCCTCCAAACGGATGGACCTATCACCTCTGCACATGGAGCCGTTTGTTCAACGAGTCTTGCCCGCCTTGAGGTTAATGGGAACCGTAAAAGTAAAAAAAGAGGTCAAGGAAAAAATAGTCGAGCCTGAACTGCAAGCCAAAATTTTTCTGGATTATGAGGATAGCGAATTAACCGCCCGGGTTGAATTTCACTACGATTCCATTCTTATCAATCCTTTAAATAAAGTCCAATCCTTCATAGAGAATAACAATATGATTCTGGTAAGAAATTTGCAGCTGGAAGACCGTATCATTGCTGTAATGGACCAGTCATCTATGAGCAGGAAGGAAGAGTTGTGGACTGCCGGAAGCGAGTCTGAAATTTATGAAACGCTTTATGAACTGATTCCTTTATTGGAAGACAGTACCGCCATATTTCTGTCCCAAGCCGCGCAAAATCTTGTTCAGGAGCGTAAGCCCTATCCCAAAGTCAGCGCCGATTTAAGCGAAGGGCTTGACTGGCTCAATATCTCGTTTGAGCTGGAGGGATTGGATGAGAAGGAAATCGTTCGTGTGATGCAGGCAATCGTTGAGAAAAAGAAATATATCCGGCTTCGCAGCGGCGCTTTTCTATCTCTTGAAGAGGAGCGTTTCAATGATTTTCGTACGGTGGCAGGCCATCTGAATATTGGCAAAAAGGACCTGCGGGCAGCGACGATACGTTTGCCATCCGTACATGCACTGAAGCTCCCGGAACGCGAGAAATCATCGAAAAATTTGAAATGGGGCAAGTCGCTTCGGCTTTTTCTGGAACAGCTAAAGGAGCCGGAAAATATGGACTTCGAGCTCCCTGTCCACATGGTGTCCGTTCTCCGCGATTATCAGGTAAGAGGTTTTCAATGGATGAAGACCTTATCAAGGTTTCGGTTCGGAGGGATTCTGGCCGATGATATGGGACTGGGAAAAACGATTCAGACTATCGCCTACATCTGCTCCGAGCTTGGCGAAATCTCGGACCAATCCCAAATATTGATCATCTGTCCAGCCTCGCTGACGTATAATTGGGCCAATGAATTTGCGCGGTTTGCTCCAGAGGTCAGAGTTCTTGTAGCGGCCGGGCAAAAGGCGGAGCGAAGCGAATTGCTGGAAGGAATAGAAGAGGCCGACGTGGTTATCACGTCTTATCCGCTTCTGCGAAGAGATATTGAACTTTACTCCGGTAAAACATTCCATGCGCTCATCCTGGATGAGGCACAGGCGATCAAGAATGTGGCTTCCCAAACAGCTCAGACCGTAAAGTCCATTACAGCGGCAAGAAAATTTGCTTTAACAGGAACGCCTATTGAGAATTCGCTGGATGAACTGGGTGCTATTTTCAGTGTGGTCTTCCCGCTCTTGTTCTCCAGCAGAAAATCTTTTAAAGAACTCCCAGTAGAGCGCATTTCCGCTATCGTGTCTCCTTTTATTTTGCGGCGGCTGAAAAAGGAGGTGCTGGAGGAATTGCCGGACCGTATTGAGACGGTGCAGCGAACCGAACTGCTGGATGAGCAGAAAAAACTCTATCTTGCCTACTTGTCCAAGCTTCGGGAAGAGACGGAACAAAACTTGCAGGCCGAGGGATTTCAGAAGAGCCGTATGAAAATATTGGCGGGAATCACGCGTTTGCGGCAGATCTGTTGTCATCCGGCACTTTTTATCGAAAACTATGAAGGGGGTTCCGGTAAACTTGAACAGCTGCTGGAGACCGTGAAGGAATGCCATGCTTCCGGAAAAAGGCTGCTTGTATTTTCTCAATTTTCAAGCATGCTGAAGTTGATTCGGCAAAGCCTGGAGGCAGCCGGTATCCTGCCATTTTACCTTGATGGCGCGACACCTGCGGCGGAACGTGTGGAAATGTGCCGGCATTTTAATGAAGGCGAAGGGGACGTTTTTTTAATTTCGCTTAAGGCTGGCGGAACCGGTCTTAATCTGACGGGCGCGGATACCGTTATCCTGTATGATTTATGGTGGAACCCTGCGGTGGAGGAACAAGCGATTGGACGTGCGCACCGTATGGGACAACGAAGTGTAGTTCAGGTTATACGTATGGTAACGGAAGGCTCAATAGAGGAGAAAATTCTGGAGCTGCAGCAGCGCAAAAAAGATTTAATCGAGGAAGTTATTGAAGCGGGAGAGGACTCCGTCACCAGATTGTCCGAACAGGATATCCGTGAAATGCTGAGGATGTAGCAGGCTGAAAGCTTAAATTTTCAGCAGAGATGGATAAGGAGGAGCGAATGAAGAAGCTGGAGCTAACCGAAGAACAAATGAAAGAGCTTGTTTAAACTTGTGATCTGTATGTGGACGGGATTGACTTTTTTCTGAATATTGAAACAGGTGAGATCGTAACCCTGAATTCTTTTGACCCGGATGATGCGGATAAGGAATTGAGTGAGATGATTGATGAGGGTTTTAACGAAGTATATTTTCGTATTCCGTGTAGGGAATCGCATGAAGGGTATAGGGATATGTCCGATTTTGCTGAAACTGTCGTTAATGAGCAATTAAGAAATAAGCTGGTTCATGCTTTGAACGGAAGCAAGAAGATATTTCGGAAATTCAAGGATGCCTTGGCCTCGGATGAACAAGAGCTGGAACGCTATTATCATTTTGTAGAAGTTCGCAATCGGGAGCGTGTTATCCAATGGCTTGAGTCCAAAGGTTTCTGTTTGGAAGTGAAATGACTATGAAACAGCGATGTTGATGGAGCAGGATATGGCTCATGAGCTGTTTGGGAGGGGAATTCAGGGAAATATGGAACCGGGCATATTCAAGTTTAGCTGGGTTGGCAGTGATAAAATGTATCTTGACCATCCAATTTCTACGAGTGGATCGGATATGTAAATACCTTCGACCAGCCAGTTCCTTGTTTTTCATCGGGAGTGAGGGAGCTGAGAAAGGGACGCAATCGTCGTAATGACGACTGACGGTCTGCTGGAATACGGAACACAGCCCCTTCAAAATCCTCATAATCTATATACCGCATTTTGTAATGAAACAGATATTGAAAAATGCACCAGAGACGCGTTAATTAACGTGCATCAGGAACAAGGCCGGGACAGCGCCACGGTTATCGTCTGGAGCTGCGATAACATTAGAGTGGCGGCACTCCCAAGCGACATCATCAGCTAAGCTTAATAATTCATACTTGACCCATTGGATTTATTGTGATATCTTTTCTTCAACAAAGATTTTAACTGCATACACTTAGAGCCCACTGGACAAACCAACGGCCTGCCGACCTCTATCAAAGAGCGAAGTAGGCCTTTTTCTGTACACATGAAGGGGGAACTGGAGTGAGGGAAGGAGTGGAACGGAATATCTTGCAAGTTGATTAAATAGCTGGAGCGGCTCGAACAGGAAACTGAAAAGCTTTTCAGCGCATAGCGGTCCAGTGAAAGGTGATAGAAATGAAAGCAACAATCAAAGATGTGGCGAGCCTTGCCAGCGTATCCATCAGTACGGTATCCCGGGTGCTGAACAACCCGGAATTGGTCGTTCCAAGAAAGCGTCAGAGGGTTCTGGAGGCCATCCGTGAGCTGAACTATTCGCCGAACGCCTTGGCGAGAGGGCTGATACATAAGCGGACCGGCACTCTGGGCGTGTTGATCCCGGATATTTCCAATCTCTTCTATTCCGCAGTGCTCAGAGGAATGGAGGATGCCGCGAATCAGTCGGATTCCAATCTGATTATTTGCAATACCGATACAAGCCCTGGGCGCAGAAGCTCGATCCTGAAGGTGCTGTACGAGAAGCAGATTGACGGCGTGATTTGGACAAGCGAGCCGCTTGCCCGTGACAGCTATGAGATGTTTGCCACGCTCGATTTTCCGGTGGTGCTTGCGGCTACCCATAGCCTGGACTATGACATTCCTTCCGTAAAAGTGGACGATGAGCAGGCGGCCTACGACGCGGCGGCGTATCTGATTGAGCGGGGACATACCCGCATCGGCATGATCAGCGGCCCGCCGACCGATCCGATCTCCGGCTATCCGCGAATTCAGGGCTTTCTCCGGGCATTAAGGGATCATCAGCTTGAATATGACGAGTCGGTCTGCGTGGAATACGGGAAGTACCATTTTGAGGACAGCTATGAAGCGATGAGGCGTCTGCACAGCAAATATCCGAAAATGACCGCTGTATTTGCCTCCAGCGATGAACGGGCTTTGGCCGCCATCTCCTATTTGCACGAGAATCAAATCCGGGTTCCGGACGACATCTCGGTAATCGGCTTTGACGGCACCCGGATGGCGGGCATGAGCTTCCCCCGGTTGACGACGGTAGCCCAGCCGCTCTATAACATCGGTTATTTGGCGGTCAGCAAGCTGCTCAAGGTAATTAATGGAGAGCCGATTGAGGAGCTTCGCACCTGCGTGCCTCATCAGATCGTTGAGCGCAATTCCGTGGTTGATTGTCCGGCAATCTGAAAAGCTTTTCTAATTTGTAATAATTGTAATCTTTACTGCTATTCCATAAGGAGGAGTTAAACAATGAGAACAAAAGCAGGCAAGTTAAGTATGGCGCTGATTCTGACCGGGGTACTGCTCGCGGGCTGCGGCAATTCCGGCAACAACACTTCAGGCTCGGGCAGCGCAAGCACAGAATCCAGCGCGTCGCCTTCGACGGCAGCTTCCGCCTCACCTGCGGCGGGCGAAAAAGTGAAAATCGTCTTCAGCCAGGGCGCAGACCAGACCGACGGCACCAAGAAGCTGGTGGCAGCCTTCGAAGCGAAGCATCCGGAAATCGATGTTGAGGTTCGGGAGTTCCCGAATGATTCCTCGCAAATGCATGACCAGCTGCTGACGATTCTGAGCGGCCAATCCTCCGAGATTGATGTAGTGAATCTGGATGTGACCTGGCCGGCCGAATTCGCCCAAGCCGGATTCCTGCTGCCGCTGGACCGCTATATCGAGCAGGATGGCATTGATACGAGTGAATACTTGAAAGGCGGAATTGAAGCAGGTTATTACAACGGCCAGCAGTGGGCGTTCCCGAGATACAACAATGCAGGTCTGCTCTACTATCGCACCGATCTGGTGAAGAAGGTTCCAACTACCTGGGACGAGCTGCTGAAACAAGCGACGGAGCTGAAAGGCCAGGGCGGAACCAAGTACGGCTTCGTGACCCAAGGCAAGCAGTATGAGGGATTGGCCGTCGGTTTTACCGAGCTGGTTAACGCTTATGGCGGCAAAATTATTGACGATCAAGGCAATGTGGTGGTGAACAGCGCTGAGGCCTTGAAAGGACTCAAGAAGCTGATCGAGATCCAGACCTCGAAGGCGGTTCCTTCCAACCTGAACACTTTCACGGAAAAAGAAACGCTGACCGCGTTCATCGAAGGCGACGCTGTGTTCGCCCGTCACTGGCCGGCCCTGTACGCGCAGGCAGGCGATCCGAAGGTCTCCAAAATTGTCGGCAAAGTAGGCATTGCGCCGCTTCCGGCCGGTGATGCCCGTTCCGCTGCGGCGCTGGGCGGCTGGCTGGGCGCTATCAGCAAATACTCCCAGCATCCGAAGGAAGCGTGGGAATTCCTGAAGTTCCTGATCAGCGAAGAAGGGGAAAAAATTGTAGCGATCAACAATACGCAGACCCCGACCTATCTGAAGCTGTTCGATGATCCAGAAGTGCAGAAGGCCAGCCCGCTCTTTGCCAATCGCGATTTCGTGAACGGCCTTGGCAGTGCGGTTCCGCGGACCATTACACCGCAATACGCCAAAATTTCCGGGCTGATTCAAGTGGAGGTCTCCAAGGCGATTGCCGGTCAGCAAACTCCTGAACAGGCCCTGGCTAATCTGGAAACGCAAATTAAAGCCACTGTAGCCAAGTAAGTCATAAGCGGTACGCCAAGACAGGCGGGTGAAGAGCCGTATTTACGGCTCCTCACTCGTTTTTGGGTGTACGCGCCACAAGAGTAAAGGGGTGTCATACCATGCCGCTTAAGAACAAAAGCAAATGGAGAGAAGGAAGAGCGGCATACGCCATGATCCTTCCCGCCGTGCTGATTATTGCCGCAGTCGCGCTCTGGCCGCTGCTCCGTTCCTTCTGGATCAGCCTGTTCGATCTCCGGCTGAACGATCCGACCCGCAATGCCATCCACTATTCGTATTCAATGAATGTTGAGCAGTACGCCGACCGGTTTCCCAGTCTGCTCAGGGCCGTGAAGCGGGAAGCCGGAAGTGCCGAAGGCAGCTCGTCGTCCGGCCTTGCTGCTGCCATGAAGAAATTAGAGGATGTCGGCGGAGAGCTTAAGGAAGACCCGGCGTTTCAGGAAAGGCTCACCAAGGTGAACGCGCTGCTGGATGCTTTCGCCCCGGTTCCGCAGGAGCTGCGGTTCATCCCGGTGGACAATGCGAAGGCTGAGCGGTTGAAGACCGAGCTTCAGGAGATTCGAAAGGAGCTTGCCGGACTGAAGGAGGGCGGGGCTTTGACACGCCCGGATGAGGTCATTGGACTGACCAGCGCCCTGCTGGACACGTTCCAGGCTCCGAATTTTGCCGGGTTATCGCATTACCGGGAATTATTATCAGGACGGCGGCTGTGGGAGTCGCTCGGCCACACCCTCTTGTTTACCGTATTTGCTGTGGCGCTGGAGATGCTGTTTGGGCTGCTGATTGCGTTACTGCTGAACCGGACCTTTCGGGGACGTGGGCTGGTGCGTGCGGCGGTGCTCATTCCGTGGGCTACACCGACTGCCGTATCGGCCATGATCTGGCATTATCTGTACGACGGACAGAACGGCATTGTCGCGAAGCTGCTGTACGAAGCCGGGTTGATTTCGGATATGGCCACGCTACTGTCTTCCGGCTCCTGGGTTATGGGCTCGGTCATTATGGCGGATGTGTGGAAGACGGCCCCTCTCGTGGCGCTGCTGCTGCTTGCCGGTCTCCAGAACATTCCCGCTTCGCTGTATGAAGCCGCCTGGGTGGATGGAGGCAGCAGGTGGAAGCAGTTTGTGCATGTCACCGTGCCGCTGCTGAAGCCCGCTTTTTTCGTCGCGCTGATGTTCCGTACGCTGGATGCCTTCCGCGTGTTTGATCTGATCTATGTCCTTACCGGCGGCGGTCCCGCCAATTCAACGGAATCCGTATCCATCTACGCGTACAAAACGATGTTCAGTGAACTGGATTTCGGCAAAGGCTCGGCGCTGTCCGTCATTGTCTTTGTCTGTGTGCTGCTGATCAGCATGGCGTA
>NZ_ASSC01000010.1 GCF_000520735.1 Paenibacillus forsythiae T98 | reverse complement strand
GACGGTCCGGCAGCAGCTCCCGCAGGCCCCCCGGCTGTTTGGGGCGTTGAAGAAGCTGTTCCCGCCACCGTGCCCGTAGTCGGCGACGGCGCTGGTATAGGTGAAGGTGTGGATACAGGCGAACCAATGACCGGGCTTGGCGAAGGCGAAGGAGATGGCGAGGCAACCGGGGAGGGTGCGGGCTGGACGGGACTCACGTCTGGAGAAAGTCCGGACAGATAGACAATTTTATCCCTGTTGTCCCATCCTACCCCAAGCCCGAATTGTTCTCCAACGAATCGGATCGGGACGAGCACCGTCCCCGTGGCCTGTCTGGGCGCGGCGTTCAGGGTAAACGGCACACCGTCTGCGTCAGCCTGCTTACTCCCGACATAGAGCTGAATCTCTTTAAAATCCTGGCGGATGGTTACTTTCCGCAACGTCTTATCCCATGACACTTCGTATCCCAAATTCTCCGAGACGACACGGATCGGGATCATGACGCTGCCATTGACGCTCTCAAGCACAACGCCTTTCGGCAGCGCCAGCTCCTGGTTATCGAGCACAATCTTCCCTCTGCCCGCCGCGGCCGCGCCCTGTCCAGACCAGGCCACAAGCACCAGCAGGGGCAGCAGCAACGCGAGCATTCTCAGACAGGCCTTCCTCATCCTCATCTCCCCTTACTCCCTAAGTTCTGGAACAACTGCGCTAAATTCCTGACGCGGAATTCAGCCTTAATGTTTATACATTCTGCTATTATAACAAAAAAACTTCCAAATCCCGCAAAGGAAATGGAAGTTTCGTATAAAGAATTACGAGATTCGCGTCCGTCTGATGCTTATGCCCAAATTAGGCAAACAGCTTGGCCGCATTTTTCTGTTCATAGGCAGCGATAGCGTCCTCATGCTGAAGAGTCAGACCGATATCGTCCAGACCTTGCAGCAGGAACTGACGGCGGTGTTCGTCAAGATCGAAGCTGATGCTCAGACCATAGGCGTCGCTGATGCTCTTGTTCTCAAGATCGACAGTCAGCTCATAGCCATCATGGGCTGCGGTCCGCTGGAACAGATCTTCCACCTGCTCTTCGGAGAGCTTGATTGGAAGAATGCCGTTCTTGAAGCAGTTGTTATAAAAAATATCGGCATACGAAGAGGCGATAATCACCTTAAAGCCGTAGTCGAGAATCGCCCACGGAGCATGTTCTCTCGAAGAGCCGCAGCCGAAGTTGGCTCTGGAGATCAGGACGGACGCGCCTTTGTAGCGGTCCTGATTCAGCGCAAATGCCGGGTTGTCATTGCCCGCTTCGTCAAAACGCCATTCAAAGAACAGAAACTGTCCGAAACCTGTCCGTTCGATCCGTTTGAGGAATTGCTTCGGAATAATGGCGTCCGTATCCACATTGACCCGGTCCACGGGTCCGACAATTCCGGTTAATTTCTTAAAAGCTTCCATCTATATTACCCTCCCGATTATTCTCGAATTCTTAAGAGCTGACGGCTTCCGTCTTGAAGTTCCAATCCCGCACATCCGTGAAGTGGCCTTTGATCGCAGCAGCGGCAGCCATTTCAGGCGAGACCAGATGCGTGCGTCCTCCGCGGCCCTGGCGGCCTTCAAAGTTCCGGTTGGAGGTCGACGCGCAGCGCTCACCCGGCTGCAGAATGTCAGGGTTCATCGCCAGACACATGCTGCATCCCGCTTCGCGCCATTCAAAACCGGCTTCCGTGAAGATTTTGTCCAGACCTTCCTTCTCGGCCAGAGCTTTGACTCTTCCCGAACCCGGAACGACAATGGCCTTTACTTTCTCCGATACCTTATGGCCCTTGGCAACCTCGGCCGCCGCGCGCAAATCCTCGATCCGGCCGTTCGTACAGGAGCCGATGAAGACATAATCGATGGTGATTTCGGAAATCGGAGTTCCTGGCTTCAGATCCATGTATTCCAGCGCCTTTTCAGCCGCTTTGCGTTCGTTCTCGGTGGCAAAATCGGCCGGATTCGGCACCGTAGACGTAATGTCGGTACCCATACTTGGGCTTGTGCCCCAGGTTACTTGCGGAATCAACGAATCCACTTCAAACTCGACAACCGTGTCGAATTCCGCGCCTTCGTCGGTAACCAGCTCTTTCCAAGCGGCAACAGCCTCGTCAAACGCCGCGCCTTGCGGAACATATTGACGGCCGCGCAGATATTCGAATGTCTTCTCGTCGGGAGCGATCATACCCGCTCTGGCCCCGGCTTCGATCGACATATTGCAGACGGTCATCCGCTCTTCCATCGACAGCTCGGTAATGGATTCGCCTGTGTACTCAATGACATAACCCGTAGCGAAATCCGTGCCGTATTTGGCGATCAGTCCAAGAATCATGTCTTTTGCCGTTACGCCCGCGTTGCGTTTGCCGACAAAACGGACTTCCATCGTCTTCGCTTTGGCCTGCTGCAAACACTGGGTCGCCATAACATGCTCTACTTCGCTTGTCCCGATGCCGAAAGCAAGGGCTCCGAAAGCGCCGTGAGTGGAAGTATGGCTGTCTCCGCAGACGATTGTTTTGCCGGGATGCGTAAGTCCCAGTTCCGGTCCCATAACGTGCACAACCCCGTTGTCCAGATCGTCAAGACCGAACAGCTTTACTCCGAAATCGGCGCAGTTCTTCGTAAGTGTATCAATCTGCTGTTTGGAAATCGGGTCTGTAATGTTGAAACGGTCCGTGGTAGGAACGTTGTGGTCCATCGTCGCAAAAGTCAGCTCCGGGCGGCGAACCTTGCGTCCGCTCAGACGGAGTCCTTCAAAAGCCTGCGGCGATGTTACCTCGTGCACCAACTGCAGGTCGATATATAGAATGCTAGGTTTGCCTTCCTCTTGATAGATAACGTGATTGTCCCAGATTTTCTCGAACATTGTTTTCTTGCCCATGATTTCACCTCGTTATAGAATCGTTCGTCTGTAGGAAACTGAAATTCCCCCGTTGGAATGATCTAAATATAACATGAGGTTGTTTATTACGCCAAGATATGATTTCTATAATTCTTATAGGTAAATATTATAAGAATGGCTGCGTTTGCTGAGGGCTGATTGCAGGTTGATAGGATAGCAGCAATTGGTTTATTTTGATCAAGCAGGTCCCTTTAACGAATAAAATTAGTAAATATTTTTTCTTCTCTTTCAGGCTTCTTTACATTTCCTTCGCCGTTTTCTATCAACTTCATAAGCCATGCCATATTTTTGCCAAGCACCCTCATTATTTGAATCCCTTCTTCATCCTGCATGGCCTCCCCTGGTGCGGTGCCGTTAATAACATTCCAATAATTTGAAGTCGCCATAAGCATTTCAGAATGATTAATGTAGTTATTTAACTGGTCGAAAGTCGGAATTCCACCTGCACGTCTTACTGCTACAACGGATACACCCACTTTATGTCTTAACATACTATCATTGGCTTCGGCCACACGAAAAGCTCGATCCAAAAATGATTTCATTGTTCCGGCAATGGCTGAATAGTGAACTGGCGAGCCTAAAATGATTCCATCAGCTTCTTTCATCTTTTCAACCCATTCATTAACCGGATCAGTAGCAATAATGCACTTTTCATTTTTATTTTTTATACATTTTTTACAAGCAATACATCCTCTGACAGGTTTAATCCCTACGTGAACTATTTCTGTTTCTATTCCTTCTTTTTCAAGTTCATCAATAACTATTTTTATTCCATGATAAGTATTTCCCGCTTTAGCGGGGCTTCCATTAAAAGCTACAACTTTCATTTAAAATTCCTCCCTTTATAAACATAATTTTTACACTACAATTTCCCGGAAGTAAATACTGAACGTTTAGTTTATGAATTATATAATATACTGAACGTATAGTATTGTAAAGTGTTTTTTTGCGAGGAGTATATAATATGTAAAAAATTAGGGCGTCCCGGTTCAAGTTAATCATTTTGTAGAGCATCGTACCCATATTGGCTGGGTGTTAATTTTTTATTTATATAGATTCGGACTCCTTTATAGATTATGCTTATAAGAGGATGAATCTTAGGAGGAGACCGCGAGTATGGAACTCAGACAACTGCTTTACGTGCTGCAGATCGCAAATGAACGAAATTTCTCAAGGGCAGCCGAGAAGCTCCATATCGCCCAGCCCTCGCTCAGCCAGCAGCTGTCCAAGCTTGAGAAGGAACTTGGCGTGATGCTGTTTCAGCGGAACACGAGCACCGTTGAGCTTACCCATGCGGGAACGAAATTTGTGGATCAGGCGCAAATCATTATCGATGCGGTAGAGCTGCTGCGCCAGGAAATGAACGATATATCGGAGCTTCGCACCGGACGTGTCGTTGTCGGCAGCATGCCGATTACGGGCGCCCACCTGCTGCCCTATGTGCTGCCCGTATTTAAGCGGAAATACCCCGAGATTGATATTACGCTGCTGGAGGATTCCTCGATGAATCTGGAGAAGCTGACCGCAAGCGGCCAGACCGATCTCAGCCTGCTGTCTCTGCCGCTGGAAATCCCCGCGCTGGCGTATGAAATTCTTGGCGAGGAGCGCATTGATCTCGCGGTTCCGCCGGAGCATCCTTTGGCTGCGCGCGCGTCCACCGGTGTGAAGACGGCACTGGAGGAATTAAGAGGGGAATCGTTCATTGTGCTTAAAGAAGGACAAGGCTTCCGCAAAATGACGGTGGACCTGTGCCGGGGGGCCGGATTCGATCCGTCCGTTGTTTTTGAGAGCAACAATATGGAAACGATACAATCGCTCGTAGCGGCAGGCATGGGGGTAACGCTGGTTCCCCGCTTTATCTCCCGCGCTCCGCGCAGTGAGTTTGTGCCCGTCTATTTGCCATTGGCTGATCCTGTGCCCAGCCGGACATTGGTCGTCGCCTACCGCAAGGGACGTTATCTGTCCAAGGCAGCCGAGGCTTTTATCCATACGTTCCAAACGACGGTAGCCGAGCTTGCGCAGGAATGAGGCCCGAACGGTGCAAGCGGAAAACGGACGCCCCTGCGCCAAAAAGCCGTTCACGCCTGCGAAAGCGATGAGCGGCTGTGCATTTTTTAAACTTGACGTCAGTTCTGGTATTTACGGAAATTACGCTCGGAAATAAAATGGTTCTGCGTATCAGGCACATGCGAGGTAGCTTCATCAACCGGTCCTCTTGAGTGGGGCTTTCCGGTCTCTTCTTCGATAAAATCGCGCATCGTCTCCCGCTGCTCCCGGGGCGCATGCTCTCTTTCTTCAAGCTCCTGCCGGTTATCCTTTGCCATGGTTCCACCTCCTGCTGACGATTTACGGCTAGTTTGCCCGTTTGCCGGAAGGCTAAACATATTACATCCGGCGGTATTTTTTCGAAGGCAATAGGTGGAACTCTCTTGGCAAACTTGGCTCGTCATGGTATTCTAATTGTCGAATAGGTAAACGTGCAGACGGGACCAGTACGAACGAGCCTACCGCGCCAGAGAGTAAATTCCGACCGGCTGAAAGAATTTACCGCGGCTAACGTTCCGAATCCTACCCCCGAACGGCCTGCTTCGCAGGACGGATTCCTCCCGTTACGAGGCTAAAGTCGGATGATCCCTCATCAATGAAGGTGGTACCGCGGAAGTGAACCCAAGCTTTCGTCCTTTGCTCAGTCTAAGGATGGGGGCTTTTTTGTTGTTCAATATGGATAATAGGAAGTGAAAGGCAATGTCAACACGAATAGTGGTCAAAATCGGCAGCAGCTCTCTGACCTCGGCCGAAGGCGGGCTGAACCGCGAAGCGGTCGCCTTTTTCGCGTCCGAAATTGCGGAACTTAGGCGCAGCGGCTGCGAAGTGCTGCTCGTAACCTCCGGGGCCGTAGCTGCGGGCTTCCGCAGCATCGGCTACCCCACGCGCCCCAGGCTGCTGCATGAGAAGCAGGCCGCCGCGGCCGTAGGCCAGGCGCTCTTGATGCAGGCCTATCAGGAAGCATTCTCGGCGCACGGTCTGACCGCTGCTCAGATTCTGCTGACCCGCACGGATTTCCGCAGCCGCCGCGCAATGAACAATGCCGTAATGACCGTCGAAGAGCTGCTGAGACAGGGCGTGATTCCGGTATTCAACGAGAATGATACAGTATCCGTCGACGAACTGAAATTCGGCGATAACGATATGCTGTCCGCTCTGGTCGCCAATCTGCTCAAAGCCTCGAGCCTCCTGATGCTTACGGACATCGACGGCTTGTACAGCAGCGATCCGCGCAGCAACCCGGACGCCGTACGATACCAGCTTGTCGAAGAGTTCACGCCGGACCTCTACGCGATCGCCGGAGGAGCCGGGTCCTCTGTCGGTACAGGCGGCATGCGCTCCAAGATCGACGCCGCGAAGGTAGCTACGCGCGGAGGCGTGCCCTCCTTCGTGGGACGTGTCACCGAGCCTGGCGATCTGCGTCTGGCCGTTCAGGAGGAAGGCAAAGGCACTTATTTTGCCACAACGCTGTCTTCCCTGCCCGTCAAGAAGCAATGGCTGGGCTTCATGTCCACCCCGCTCGGCTCAGTGATTGTCGACGCCGGAGCGGAGGATGCGCTGGTTCACGGGGGCCATAGCCTGCTGCCCGTAGGGGTCAGGGAGGTTCAGGGCAGCTTTCATGCCGGAGACGTCGTTGAAGTGCTCGGCCTTGATTCCAAGCTGCTCGGCCGCGGCATCGTGAATTACGACGACGCTCAGCTGCGTATCATTCGGGGGCTGCCTAGCGGCGAGGTTATGCGCCGGCTTGGAGAAGAGGTGCACCGGCTTGAGGTCATTCACAGGGATGAATGGATTACGCTGAAATAATCAATTTCTGCCGTGAAAGCCGGGGAGTTGAAATTTTGCAATCCAATTTATATAAGGGGGAAAGATAATGAGTGAAGTTGCAGGCAAGGCGGCTCTGGCCAAAAATGCGGCAGGTCCGCTCGGCAGACTGACCACCGGGCAGAAGAACGAAGCGCTGCTGGTCATGG
>NZ_ASSC01000009.1 GCF_000520735.1 Paenibacillus forsythiae T98 | reverse complement strand
CCTGTCCACCGGCGGTCAGAGCATCCCCTGGAATTCGCCGCTGCTCATCGCGCTGCTTGCGGCATCCGCGCTGCTGCTGGCCGCTTTCTGGGCGGTGGAGCGGCGCGTCCCGGAGCCTATGCTGCCGCTGGGCTTATTCCGGGTCCGCAACATCGCCTTCTCGACGGGCGCCAACCTGTTAATCAGCTCGCTGGTTATCGGGCTGCCCACGTATGTGCCGCTCTGGGTCCAGGGGGTGGACGGAGGGAGCGCGGCATTGTCCGGCCTGCTGATTGCTCCGCTGTCGGTTGGCTGGATCTTCGGCTCCGTAGCGGGCGGGCGCCTCATCCTGCGCGCGGGCTCGCGCCGAACGGCCATGCTGGGCCTTGCGCTGATCTTCGCCGGGGCCTTCGGGCTGGCGCTGCTGTCCCGAGGCTCGTCCCCTCTCCTTATGCTCCTCCTGATGCTGCTCTGCGGCGTAGGCTTCGGCTACTGCTCGACCGTCTTTACGATTATCGCGCAGTCTTCTGTGGGGCATCGCATGCGCGGCGCTTCGACGGCGCTGAACACCTTCACCCGCTCGCTGGGACAGACCGTCGGTGTAGCTGTGTTCGGTTCCTGGCTGAACCTGCGAATCGACCGCATGCTGAAAGGCGCGGCTTCGGGTGAAATTACGGGAGCGGATATGAATAAACTGTTGAACCCTCATGCCGGAGCCAAGCTCTCCGGTGCGGCGGACGCATGGCTGCGGGACGCGCTTGAGGGCGGCCTGCATTCGCTCTTTATCGTGATGGCGGT
>NZ_ASSC01000008.1 GCF_000520735.1 Paenibacillus forsythiae T98 | reverse complement strand
TCCCGCTCTTCCTTGGCAGCGGCGAGCTCGTATCCAAGGCCCGCCAGCACCTGCCGGGTCTCCTCCAGACCGGCGGCGCATTCCCGCTCGCTGTCCGTATAAGAGAGCTTGGCTATGACGGCCTGCTGCGCTTTGGCTTCATCGCCAAGCTCCAGCGCCTTCAGCGCATCGCCCTCGCTAACCTCCGCCAGCATGCGGTACTCCTTCAACCGCCGCTCCAGAAGTCTGGCGGCCGCCTCCAGATCATGTCTGCGCTGCTCCGCTTCGGCAATCTTGTCATCCAGGTCGCGCAAATATTGTCCGGTCATCATGACCGGGTCCTCCAGCCGGTTGAGGCCCTCGTGCACGGCCGCTTTCGTTAATGCAGCAATTCGCTGTAACAGGCTCATTGGTATCTCTCCCTTTTCTTGATTTAGTAATAATGATGTCCGTCCATGAAGCCGCCGGTCGAGTCGCTTGGAACAATGAAGCTGGCGATCAGATAGAAAATAATAAACGAGCCGACGCTGCACAATGCGATGATTACGGCGACCAGCCGGACAAGGGTGGAATCAATGCCCAGCCACTCGGCCAACCCTCCGCACAGGCCGCTGATCTTCTTGTCTCGCTCGGAACGGTACAGTTTTTTCATATGTCATTTCTCCCTTTCGTCATATCCGTTATCTATGGCTTTATTCTAGTATTTTCGGGTGCGCCGCAAAACGGGCTGGGGACGGTTTTGCAATCTCGACCTGAGACGGGGGGAGCTTCGGCAATTGGACGGGGGAAGGGAGAGGAGGAAGGAATCCGCTCAATTCAGTATATTTATTTGGCTATAAGTAATTGGTATTTTAAAAGTGATGCATATTGCTGTATAGTATAGAATCACAATATGATATTCATCATAGGATATGCAGATTCGGGAGGAGCTTATGATCAATGACCTGCTTCAACGTCCGCTCAAAGATTTGAGAATTTCCGTCACGGATCGTTGCAATTTTCGCTGCGTATATTGTATGCCAAAGGAAATTTTCGGCCCGGATTATCCTTTTCTTCCCAAACAGGAATTGCTCAATTTTCAGGAAATAGCGAGGCTTGCGCAAATATTTGCGGCTCTCGGCGTGACCAAGATACGTCTCACCGGAGGCGAACCGCTGCTGCGAACCGATCTTCCGCTGCTATTGGACAAGCTTGCATCTATCCAGGGGATTCAGGACGTTGCGCTGACAACAAACGGGGTGCTGCTGCCTAAATATGCGGCTGACCTGAAGGCTGCGGGACTGAAGCGCGTGTCGGTAAGCCTTGACTCGTTATCGGACGAGCGGTTCGGCTATATAAACGGCAGAGGAATCGGAGTCGAACCGGTGCTTCAAGGGATTGAAGCGGCCGCAAGAGCCGGGTTGAAGGTGAAGATCAATATGGTTGTTCAAAAAGGTGTCAACGACCAGGATATCGTGCCGATGGCGAAATATTTCAAGGACGCCGGACATACCATTCGCTTCATTGAATATATGGACGTAGGGAACAGCAACGGCTGGAATCTTGACAAGGTCGTAACCAAGCAGGAGATTATTGACAGGATTGACCGGCATGTGATGCCCCTTGAGGCGGTTCCCGTACAATACTTCGGGGAGGTTGCTTCCCGTTACCGCTATAAAGGAACCGGGCAGGAGATCGGCATTATTTCTGCCGTTTCGGACGCCTTCTGCGGAACATGCACAAGAGCGAGAATTTCAGCGAACGGCTCCCTGTATACATGTCTCTTCGCCACGGAGGGAACCGATCTTCGGGGGCTTTTGCGGTCAGGAGTAACGGATGAAGTGCTTGCGGGCAGAATCACATCGATCTGGAATAACAGGGACAATCAGTACAGCGCCAAGCGGGGGCGGGATACGAATGAAGCGGGCGGCAAACAGAAGATTGAAATGTTCTATATCGGAGGTTAGACCTGGATGAAGAATCCCCGGCTTTTACGAAAAAACCATAATCTGCTATGATAGAGGTAATATTCGCGCAGAAGTCGATCCCGCTCTTATGAATAAGGGCGGGTAAAGCTGTTCTTATCGCCTGGAGGGAAGACTCTATGGACTTGGCTAACAAGCTTGTTAAAGAAACGACAACTATGGCTGTATACAGACGGTTATATGATCTGGTGCTGAGCGGGAGATTTCAGCCGGGTGAATGGATCAGGGAACGCGAGCTGAAGGAGATGCTGGGTGTAAGCAGCACGCCGATTCGCGAAGCGATGCGCATGCTGGTGCAGGAACGCATTCTCGAATCGGTTCCCCATCACGGCGTTCGGGTCAAGGAACTGTCAATGAAAGAGCTGAAGGATTTATATGAGCTTCGCGCCGAACTTGAGGGAATGGCGGCCCGGCTTGCCGCCGAGCGGGGGAGCAGCACGCATTTCAAGCAGATGGAGAATCTCCTGAACCTTGAGCAGCAGGCTCATAGCGGGAATACCGGCCACGCCACGGATGCGATTGAATTAAATAACCGGTTTCACGATCTGGTTGTGGAGGCTGGCGGGAATCTCGCGCTAAAGAGCACCCTGCATCATTTACGTGCAGGAATTAGCTGGATACAGGTGATGGCATGGAACCGGAACAAAGAACGCCATGCGCTTACGGACGACCAGCATCGCGGAATTTGGGAGGCGCTTGCGAACAGGGACCCTCGGCTTGCCCAGGCCAGAATGCACGAGCATATATGGGATACGATCAGCCTAATGCTAAAATCGCGGCAAGAAGACGTAAATGAGCAAGCGGGAGAATCGTAATCAGCAGATTGAACAAAATTAGACATGTACCAAGACCAGGAGTTTCAGCTTATGGTCCTTGTGTACATGTTTTTTTGTTGTTGACATTCAAATTCTTTATCTGTAGATACGTAATTGATATTTAACATTATATATAATCTATTTTAAAGTTTAAGTAAGCATACTTGGGAATGCTCCCTAACCAACGAGGAGGAATGACATGGGAACAACTATAATCAAACCGATGGCTAAAAAGAAACTGTTATTCGTTGCAGGACTTGGCTGGCTCTTTGATGCGATGGATGTGGGCATTATCGCATTCATTGGTGCGGCTTTAATGAAAGATTGGAATTTGCTGCCGCAGCAGGTAGGATGGATCGGGAGCGTCAATTCTCTGGGAATGATGGTCGGCGCTCTGTTAGCAGGAATATTGGCCGATCGTGTTGGGCGTAAGCCGATATTATTGGCTACTGTGTTATTGTTTTCTCTTGCCAGTGGCCTCTCCGCGTTAGCAACAACCTTTACTGCATTTCTTATTCTCCGTTTTTTAATCGGTTTAGGACTAGGCGGAGAGCTTCCCGTATCAAGCACGTTAGTATCCGAAAGCATTCCTGAGAAGCATTCTGGCCGAACCATCGTTTTGTTGGATACCTTTTGGGTTGCCGGCTGGATTCTGGCGGCGGTTATATCCTATTTTATAATACCTAAATTCGGGTGGCAGTCAGCTTTGCTGATTTGCGCGCTGCCAGCCCTTTATACTGTATATTTAAGGCGGGAAATTCCGGATTCGCCAGCGTTTCGACAACCAAGGAAGAAGAAGCCTTCCATTAAAGAAAATATGAAAGCCATCTGGTCGGGTAAATATGCCAAATCCACGGTCATGCTTTGGCTCTTATGGTTCTGTGTCTTCTTCGCCTACTATGGCATGTTTCTCTGGCTGCCGTCAGTGATGGTTCTGAAAGGCTTTGCTCTGGTCAAAAGCTTCGGATACGTTCTTGTGATGACACTGGCTCAATTACCCGGCTTGCTAAGCGCTGCCTGGTTGATTGATAAGGTGGGACGCAAGTTCGTTATTATCACCTATTTAATCATGGCAGCCATTTGCGGCTATTTCTTCGGCACTGCGGATTCGTTGTCTATGCTTATGATATGCGGCATTCTCCTTTCCTTCTTCAATGTAGGAGCAATAGGCACCATTTGGGCCTATACCCCGGAGCAATATGAGTCCAACATTCGCTCAACCGGTACTGGAATTGCTTCGGCTATTGGACGTATAGGAGGGATTTTAGGGCCGTTGCTGCTTGGGTATCTTATAGCGGCAAAGGTTACTTTCGGCATAATCTTTGCTATATTTTGCGTCATTATTGTCATCGGTGCTCTTAGTGTACTTCTTCTGGGTAAAGAGACTCGTCCTGCACTAAACATGGACGAAGGAGAGACATCTCTGGATCATGCGTTGTAAGCTTCAATACAAAAGGCCATGCTTCTACGTTTGTAGAGGTCATGGCCTTTTATATTGAAGCTCGTTACATATATCTTGACAGCTAGACAACCTCTTCGAAGGTCCAGTTGTCCTGATTTAAACGAATCCCCTTTTTCGATAAATTCTCTTTATTGCAGGTTAGATAGTAGTTGATTTTATTCAGTTGAATATTCTCCGATAACGGAATGCTGACCATTTCGTTATTTTTAATTTCCTTCTCAAGAATCATAGGGGGAAGAAAGCAGATTCCGTGCTGTTCATGGATCAGGCTTTTGATCACTTCGACCTGGTTCGCGTAAAGCTTCTTTTTAAAATTCAGGTCCGACAAATCCGCGATGCTGTTCTTGTAGGGTTCATAGAATATGATATTCTCTTGTTCCATGCATGCGAAGTTCTCCAGCAAGGGCTGACTCGACAGCGGGTGCTCGGCCGGGAGAATCAGGTTGAACTCCTCGGAGCCAAGCGGATAGGTCTGATAGCAGGTGCTCATCATTAAATCGGTTGTAAAGGCAATGTCTACTACATTATCAACCAATGCCTTCAAAATGTTGGAAGACTCCAGGAAGATCAAATGGATATTCAAATGCTCGTTCAGATTGGAAAGATCCTGAATGACATTATAGATGAAAGGGTGGCTGAGGGGAACCGAGCTTCCGATCGACAACGAGGTGGTATGAGTAATTTCCTGCTTGGCCATCTTGAGCGTATCAATAACGGATTGGGCATGAGGGAGGAACCTTTCTCCCGCACGCGTAAGCTGAACATTTCGTTTTCCTGACTTTCCTCTGGCAAAAAGCTCTTGACCGAGCTCATCCTCCAACTGATTGATACGGTTGGTTACAGTCGGTTGAGGAACGTAAAGATGCCTGGCCGCCTCTGTAAAATTACCGTATTTACATACGATGATGAAAGTCTCAAGATGCACGATGTTCATGGTCAAGAATTCCCCCCTGGTAATACAATATGGAAATATTATTCATACGGGTTACAATCTACAAATCCTTCACGACTGCCTCGAAACACTCTTCTATGTAACAATATATATCATATATAATATTTAGTCCACGATTTATTCATATTTTTGTCGGATAAAATGCTTATTGCGTCATAATAAGTGACATTAATCATAGCTTTTTGTCAGAAAACATTACCTAACATGCTTATTATTTATTTGGAAATAAGGGATTCATATTTAACATTATATATAATGCATTTTATAATCCCCTTAACAGAGATAATAAAATTTAAATCTATTTTACACAGACAGGAGAAGATTGAACATGGGAAATAATCGGGCTTCAATAAATATGCATCCTGTTCTCGAAAGATCTTCCAAGCTGGAAAGGGGATCAAGCGTGAAGAGATGGATAACCTCGCAATGGATGCAGCAAGCCTTTTTTGTCGGTCCGGCAATATTATTCTACTCCATCGTCATTGCAATCCCGTTCTTTTTCGGCATTTATTACTCGATGACAAGCTGGGATGGTGTATCCGGCAATGCGGTTTGGGTCGGATTAAACAATTTTTCAACGATTTTTTTAAAGGACCCGGAATTTGGCCAGTCATTTTGGTTCACGACCCGGTTTACCTTAACCGCAGTAATTCTGAACAATGTAATTGGATTTGCTCTGGCTTATCTGCTGTCGTTGCCGTTGAAAAGCCGGAGTGCGATCCGAACGATTTTTTTTCTGCCAAATGTGCTGGGTGGACTTGTTCTTGGATTTATCTGGCAATTTATTCTGGTACAAGGCTTTCCCGGCATTGGAAAACTCACGCACTTGTCTTTCTTCACTCTCCCCTGGCTGGGAACCGAAGCTACGGCGTACTGGGCCCTTATCATCGTCAGCGTATGGCAGGGAGCGGGTTACCTGATGGTTATCTATATTGCGGGCCTGGCGAATGTGCCAAAGGATCTGATTGAAGCGTCTGTAATTGACGGGGCGGGCAAGTGGCAAATTCTGAAGAATATTATCATTCCGCTGATTATGCCGACTGTGACGGTATGTTTGTTTATCTCCATTTCGTGGACATTCAAAATGTTTGACTTGAACTACTCTCTGACCAGCGGGGGGCCTTACGGTTCCACCGAATCCGTCGCAATGAACATTTATAATGAAGCATTCGGGAATAACCGTTATGGCTTAGGTACGGCAAAGGCGCTGATCTTCTTCGTGGCAGTCACCTTTATCACTTTGATTCAGGTCAAGCTTACGAAAAGCCGGGAGGTGGAAATGTAATGTTCGGAAGATCGTATCCATTCAAATGGTTTGGCATCGAGCTGCTGGCGTTCCTGCTGGCGCTGGTGTTTCTCTCTCCGTTCTATTTTGTCATCGTTAACTCGTTTAAAAGCTTCGCGGAGCTGCTCACGGACACTTCGGGTCTTCCGGGGGTCCTGCATGTTGAAAACTATGTGAATGCCTGGAAAGCGTTGAACTACCCGGTGGCTTTTAAAAATACGCTGATTATTACCATTTTCAGTAATTTGGGCTTGATTATTATTTCTTCTATGGCTGCGTACCGCCTGGTCCGCAATAAGACCCGGATGAATCGCTTCTTGTTCTCCATGTTCATGCTGGCGATGGTTATTCCGTTTCAATCGATTATGATTCCGATGGTAAAGATGTTTGGCTGGGTTAACCTGATGAACACTTTTACCGGAGTTGTGATTGCTTACATGGGGATGGGGGTTTCCTTTACGCTATTTCTGTACAGCAGCTTTATCCTGGCGATACCCAAAGAAATCGAAGAATCGGCTGTTGTTGACGGCTGCACGCCTTACGGCACCTTCTTTCGAATTATCGTTCCACTGCTAAAACCAATGACCGTTACCGTTCTCGTGCTGAACAGCTTGTGGATTTGGAATGATTTCCTGCTGCCGATGCTTGTTTTGCAAAAACCCGGTCTTCAAACGATACAGACAGCGACCAGTTCGTTGTTCGGGCAATACATGACCCAGTGGGATTTGGCGCTTGCGGTGCTCGTTATGGGGATGGTCCCCGTCATGCTCTTATTCTTTATGGCGCAGCGCCATGTCATCCAGGGCATTGCCGACGGAGCGGTGAAAGGATAACCGGTTTTAAAATGTGAGTGTCATCCGACACCTTCATATATGCATTGTAACGAGAAAAACAATTACAGGAGGGTTTAATAGATAATGAAGCGTTCGTTCATCATTTCATGCGTCCTAGTGTTGATGTGTTGCCTGTTGGCTGCTTGCGGGGCCAATTCAAACAGCGGGGCCAATACCGGCAACGATGCTGCCGGAACCGGAGGATCGAACGCCCAGAAAGAAGTTACGATAAAGCTGTACCAGCAGAAGGTGGAAATAGCCGAACAGCTTAAAGTATTGAAGGCCGAGTATGAGAAGACCCATCCGGGTGTCAAGATTGAAATTGAGTCGGTTCTGTCCAGCCAATATGGCACAAAGCTGAAGGCGAAGCTGGCGGCGAATGAAATGCCGGATATTTTCAATAACGGCGGATACAGCGATATGGATGTGTGGGCCGATCATCTCGAGGATCTGACGGATCAGCCTTGGGTGAGCGATGCTGTAGATTCCGCCAAGGCGCCGATGATGAAAGACGGCAAGCTGTATGGCTTCCCGTTGTCGCTGGAAGGATCAGGGCTTGTCTACAATAAAGATATGTTTGCCAAAGCCGGAATTACCGAGCTGCCGAAGACACTGTCCGAACTGGAAGAAGCAAGCAAAAAACTCAAAGCGCAAGGCTATACGCCGTTTGTAAATGACTACGCCAGCGTATGGGATCTCGGGATTACGATATTTGATTCCTTTATGGCGAAGGTGCCGGATACGGATAAATTTATCGCGGACCTGAACAGTGGGGCAGCAACGTTTGCAGGCAACGATGTGTTCAAGGGGCTGCCGAAATATCTCGATATTGCTATGAAGAACGGCAATCCTAATCCGTTGACCACGGACTACAACACGTCGATGACCATGTTCGCCACCGGCCAGGGAGCCATGATCCCGGCGGGCAACTGGATTCAGCCGCTTGTTGATAAAATCAATCCGAATATCCAGGCCGGACTGATGCCGATGCCGGTCAGCGATGATGCGGATTTTAACAAAAATGCGGTATTTACTTCGCCTACCGTTTGGGTAGTGAATAAAAATTCACCGGTTAAGGAGCAGGCGAAGGAATTTTTGAACTGGCTCGTTACGTCCGATATTGGAAAACAATATGTAGCCAAGGAATTCAAGCTGGTTCCCGCTTTCAAGAGTATTAAGGCCGACCCGGCTGATGTAGGAAGCATTGGCGCTGATCTGACGAAGTTTTCGGAGGAAGGAAATTCACTTCCGATGCAAGCGTCGAAAATGCCGGAAGGTCTATATACGGAAATTGCGCAGTCGATGCAGAAGTACGTGGCTGGAAAGTCAACTCCCGATCAAATGCTGGCCGAATTCCAGGCCTCCTGGAACAAGCTGAAAAAGTAGAGAAAGGGAGTGAGAAGCTTTGAATCAACCCGGCGAATATACAGAATTGCTCGCTCTTCTTCGTGCTAAAGCGGTTGTTCAGGTTAAAGACGGATACGATTTTATTGTTAAAAAAATTCCGGATTCGGATAACGAAGGCGAACTTGATCCGAGAGTGTTAAGTGTACAACAGCAGCGACAGAGCAAAAATTCGGCCGATGAGCGTCAACCGGAGCCTGCGGATCTTACGGCATTTGAAAAGATTGCCCTCAAGATGAGATCCGGCATGCTGGGCTCGGGCAGCAAGGATATTACTCGGACGGATATCGTGCAGTCGAACCTTTCCATTAACGGAACGAACGGCAGCACCCCCATCCGTATATACAGGCCCGGGAACAGGCGGGAATTGCCGGCCATCGTGTTTTTTCATGGAGGGGCATTTGTCGGAGGCACAGTGGACGGTATGGAAAATGCATGTAAAGCTCTATCGGAGAAAGCCGGGGCCGTTGTCGTCTCCGTGGATTACAGGCTTGCTCCCGAGCATCCGTTCCCGGCCGGATTCGTCGATTGTCTCGATGCGGTGAATTGGACCTGGCGCAATGCGGAACAGTTGGGCGTAAACGCCGATCAAATTGCGGTAGCCGGCGACAGCGCCGGAGCAAACTTCGCAGCCGCTTGCGCGTTAAAGGACAAGGAGTCAGGGACAGGAGTGGTCAAGTACCAGGCGCTGATTTATCCCGTTGTCAATAATGCTGAAGCCATTACCGACGATTTCAGCTGGAGCATTGAGGAGTATGTCATTAACAGGCATCACGAGTATATCATGCCGGGTATTCAGGAGATCAAGGACAACCTTGAAGTCATCCGGCAGGTATACGCGAGGAATTTAGACGCATCTATCCCCTATATCTCTCCATTATTAGCTGAACAGCTCGAAGGTCTGCCGGAAACTCTGATCCTGACAGCCGAATACGATTATTTGAGACCGGAAGCTGAAGCCTATGCAAGAAAGCTGTCAAGATGCGGGGTCAAGACCAGACTGATCCAATATAACGGAACCAATCACGGTTTCCTGGACAAGCTCGGACTGTACCCGCAAGCGGAAGATTGTCTCGATGAAATTGCCGAAGGAATCAGAAAATGCTTCGAACTATATTGAACCATAAGGAGTAGTGATCGGGAATGACGAAGAAAGTTGGATTGGTAATATTGTCCCTGATGCTGATGTTTGCTTTGGCCGCATGCGGCGGCAGCTCCACGAATTCCGCTCAGCAATCCGCAGCCCCGGATTCCAGCAGCGCTCCGGCGGGGGCGGCATCGGACGAATTGACTCCTGAGCCTGGCGCCAAGCTCATATTCTGGCATCCCAAGACTCCTTTCTCTGAATATGCGGTACAAGAGTTCGAGAAAAAGTACAACATTCCCGTAACGCTTCAAGATGTCGGTTACGACGCCATTCTGAATAAATATAAAGCCGACGGCCCGGCCGGAAAAGGCGCAGACGTCTTCGTTCTTGGCAGCCTTGATTTGGGAGATGCCGTGAAGTCGGGCAGTGTGCTGCCCAACGATTATTTTGAAGAAGACACCAAAAATATGATGCTCGACCAGGCGATTAACTCCTTCTCGTGGGACGGTATTCTCTACGGTTACCCAAGCTATGCCTATTTGCCCGCCATATTCATCAACAAGGATCTGGTGAAAGACGCCAAATTCGAAACCTGGGATGACATTAAAGCTTTTGCGAAACAGTTTAACGATGTCAAGAACAATAAATACGGATTTTTCTTTGAGGCCAACTCCAAGGACAGCGCTTATCCGTTTATGGCTGCTGAGGGCGGTTATTATTTCGGCAAAGACGGAACGGACCCTGGCGATATTGGCATCAACAATGAGGGCGCGGTTAAAGGGTTGGAATATTTCAAAAGCCTGAAAGAGATTTTACCGTTAAAAGCAGCGGATGCGTCCGGTGACGTTAAGACCAGCCTCTGGGAACAAGGTAAAATCGCCATGATTATGGATGGAACGTGGAACAGCGGAAAATTCAAGCAGCTGCCGTTCAAGGTAGAGTCCATGCCGCTGCCCAACCTGCCTGACGGAAAAATGGCTCCGGTAATGACCGGCGTTGGGGGATTCTTCGTCGGGTCGTATACGCAATATCCGAACGCCGCCAAGTTGTTCGCCAACTTCCTGATGTCGGAAGAAATGCAGATGAAGATCAATGAAGTTACCGGATTCCTTCCTTTGGCCAAAAACCTGCAAAATGAAGAGCTGTACAAGGATGATCCGGTTACCCTGGGCTTCATTCGCCAATTGAAGCAATCCCATTTCTACCCGATTATTCCTGAAATGAAGGTTCTGGCGTACAACGATACCATATTCACGCCGACGATTGAACAAATATGGGACGGCGCCGACGTCAAGACATCATTGGATAAAGCCGCACAGAGCTTGAAAGATTCGATTGCCGGAAGTCAGTAGTAAATCCCCCCCCGGCAGAGCCTTGCCTTGCCGGGGGTACCACTATGAATTTTTAAAGGAGTTGGCTACATGTACGAGCACCGCAAGACGCTGGAAGGGGTATATCAGCCTCACAAGGTTGTCGAACATCGTAAGGTTGCGGCAGTCTTGTCTGTTCTTCTCATGGGTCTTGGCCAATTGTACAACCGCCAGTACGGGAAAGGGATTATGCTCCTGATCTTCTCATCTCTCGGGATCTATACGGCGGTTACCCGGCTTCCGCATGCCGTCTGGGGCATTGTCACGCTGGGCGAGAAAGAAAGGCATCTGGAAAAGGTAGGGAAAATCTACAAGCAAGTTATGGGCGATCACTCTATCTTTCTGCTGGTTGAGGGTCTGATTACTATATTCCTGTTGGTTGTATTTGTCTGGATGTATTTTTTGAACATTAAAGATGCGTATCGTACCGGAAAGGCCAGAGAAGAAGGCGGAGCAACGAACACGTTCGTACAAAGTATGAAGTACGTTGCCGAATACCGGTTCCCGCAAATCGCAATTTCGATCCCCATGCTCGGGATTCTGTTCTTCACCATTATGCCGATTATATTCATGATATTGCTGGCTTTCACGAATTACACAATCAACAATCAGCCGCCGGCGCATTTGATTGACTGGCAGGGCTTCAAGACCTTTAAAGATATTTTCGCAATCAAGTCATGGAGTCATACCTTATCTTCGGTGGCGCTGTGGACGTTTGCATGGGCGCTGCTGACCACGCTGACCAGCTTTATCGGCGGATTTGCCGTTGCTCTTGTAGTGCAGCGCAAAGAGGTGCGTTTGAAATCATTCTGGCGGACGCTTTTTATTCTGCCCTACGCCATTCCGGCGTTTGTTTCGACCTTGATTCTGAAGAATATTTTTAACGGCCAGTTCGGTCCGATCAATCAATATTTGAAAATGCTGGGACTTCCTGTGGTGCCCTGGCTTTCCGACCCGACAATGGCGAAGGTAACGCTGGTGATCGTGAACTTCTGGCTGAGCTTCCCGGTGATGATGCTGATGATTATCGGAATCCTGGCCACCATTCCAAGCGATATGTATGAAGCGGCCGATATGGATGGAGCAAGCGGCTTCCAAAAGCTTCGGATGATTACGTATCCGGCTGTTATGTTCTCGATGGCGCCGCTGCTTGTCATGCAGTTCGTCGGCAACATTAACAATTTCAACCTGATCTTTCTCCTCACCGGAGGAAAGCCGGGCAACTCGGATTTCAGATTCGCCGGCCATACCGATATTTTGATTACCTGGATCTATAAGCTGACCATTGACCAGGGCCAATACAATTTTGCTTCGGTTATCGGAATTTTTATCTTCATTATATTGTCGTTCTTTGCCGTCTGGAGCATACGCAACACGAAAGCGTTCAAGGAAGAGGAGGTTAAATAAATGGGTGGTGTCAAATCGAAAAAAATCGTCAGCATCACATCTGTTTATACCTTTCTTATCATCGTTGGCATCATCTCTATCTATCCCGCCATATGGGTCATCATGTCCTCATTGCGCGTCGGAGGCTCGTTATTCAGCGAGTCGCTGATTCCCCGGCAGGTAACGTTCGTTCACTACAAGGAACTGTTTGCCAAATATGATTTCGGGCTCTGGTATTTGAATTCTCTCAAAATTTCGGTAATCAGCACGATTTTTATGACGATGCTGATTTTGCTGACCGGATATATATTTTCCACCTTCCGTTTCAGCGGCCGCAAAACCTTGATGAGCACCTTGCTTGTTCTCGGGCTGTTTCCCTCTTTCATGAGCATGATCGCCGTTTACATTTTGCTGAACATGATGAATCTGCTGGACACGCATCTGGCCGTCATCATCGTCTATGTGGCAGGCTCGCCGGTGTTCTTCCTGTTTGCCAAGAGCTACTTCGATACGATTCCCAAAGGGCTCGTTGAAGCTGCCCGTATTGATGGAGCGAATCACCTGGGCGTTTTTTTCCGGATCGTCGCACCGCTGTCAACGCCTATGATCGTGTATATGGCGCTGCTCAGTTTTACAGGCACGTTCACGGATTTTATCTTCGCGAGACTGGTATTAAGCTCAACCGAGACGAAGACGCTTGCTGTCGGACTGTACGATATGATCACCACCAATTTTTCGAACGACTTTACGGTGTTCGCAGCGGGATGCGTATTGATCGCGATACCGGTCACGATCCTGTTTATAATCATGCAGCGCTTTCTGGTGGACGGTTTGACTGCGGGCGGCGAAAAGGGCTGAACCGCCGAAGCCGGAGTCACGGTATATCTAACATTCATCAACTTTATCGGAACATAAGCAATTGATATTTAACAATATATATTATATATAATATAGTTTTTTTAGAGAGAGAAAGCGGATGGACAAGCAAGGAGTGAATACAAATGACGCAGCCGCCCGACAAGCTAGTTAAAGAAACAACAACCATGGCCGTGTATAAAAGATTATTTGACTATGTAATGAGCGGCCAGTTTGAACCGGGCATCTGGATCAGGGAGCGCCAGCTCAAGGAGATGCTTGGTGTCAGCAGCACACCGATAAGGGAAGCGCTGAGAATGCTTGTGCAGGAGCAGGTGCTTGAACTGGTTCCTCATCACGGCGTCCGTATCAAGGAATATTCGACTAAGGAAATTCAGGATTATTACGAGCTTCGCGCCGAGCTTGAGGGGCTGGCTGCGGAGCTTGCGGCCGAGCGGGGCAGCAAGCTGATGTTCGGCAGGATGGAGGAGATTCTGCACCTGCACCGGGCTTTTGAGACGAAGCGCTCCGATGAAGCGATTGAGCTGAACAACCAGTTTCATGATCTCATCGTGGAAGCCAGCGGAAATCTCTCATTAATAAATACACTCCAACATTTAAGAGTGGGAATTAACTGGATTCAGGTCATGGCATGGAGCCGCAACAAGGACCGGCATTTCAGTACCTTCCATCAGCACCAGGGCATTCTGGATGCATTGATGGCCCGGAACCCGAAGCTGGCCCGTTCCCGGATGCAGGAGCATGTATGGGATTCCATTAAACTCATCATAGAGTCGCCAGGCACGCTGCAAATGGCAGGAGAACTTCGAAAAAGCTAAACGGATGGTACGGAAGGGAGAGGTGACGCATCTATGGAGACGCCTAAGAGTGAAGTGAAGACAGATGTATGCATTGTTGGCGCCGGTCCTGCCGGAATGCTGCTTGGCTTGCTGCTCGCCAAACAGGGAATTAATGTGATCGTACTGGAAAAGAATGCGGACTTTCACAGGGAATACCGCGGGGAAATTACCCAGCCGCGCTTTGTCCAGATGATGAAGCAGCTCAACCTGCTTGACTATATCGAGAGCCACGATCATGTGAAGATCAATGAAGTGGTTGTATTCCACGATCATAAGGAAATCATGCAGCTTTCCTTTGATACCTTGATTGACGAGGAGAGCTACTGTGCCAGACTGACCCAGCCGACGATGCTGGCGGCCCTTTTGGAGAAGGCCCGGAGCTACCCGAACTTCAAGCTCCTGTTCAATACGAAAGTGAAAGACCTGATTAAAGACGGCGACAAAATCATCGGCGTTCATGCGGTGAGAACAGCAGGGGATTCTACAAACGCGGAGGAGCTGGCGGAGGAAGGGAACTTCGATATCCGCGCGGCGGTAACGGTAGCTGTGGACGGCCGGAATTCAACGATGGAAAAGCTCGCCGGCTTCGAACTGGACCTCGACTATTATGTGAATGACCTCCTGTGGTTCTCTTTTGAGAAGCCGGAGTCATGGGACTACAACATTTACCACTTCTACTTCCAGAAAAACTACAATTATCTCTTCCTGCCCAAGCTGGGCGGACTCATCCAATGCGGAATTTCGCTCACCCGGGGCGAGTTTCAGAAAATCAAGGAAGAAGGCATTGAAGCCTTCAAAAGCCGGATTCTCGAAGACCTGCCCATTCTTAAACCTTATGTGGAGCCGATGGAAGACTTCAAGTCCTTTGTTCTCTTGTTATGCAAAATGCGGTATGTCAAGGACTGGGCCAAGGACGGCTGCCTCTTAATCGGCGATGCCGCCCACTGCGTCACTCCCTGGGGCGCGGTTGGCAGCACGCTGGCGATGGGGACCGCCATTATTGCGGCGGATGTGATTTATAAAGGGTTCCGCACCGGCGATCTGTCGCTTGAAACGCTGAAGCAGGTTCAGGCCAGACGCAAGGACGAGGTGAAGATGATCCAGAATCTTCAGGTAACCCTGGAAAGATTCCTGACCCGGGAGCCTGTCAAGAAGGATCTGGCCCCTCATATTTTCAGCATTTGCACCAAGCTCCCGGACATCACGGATACGTACAAGCGCCTTTATACGCGGGAGAAGCCGCTGGACATTGATCCTTCGTTCGTTTTTACCGACTAACCGCCGAGAGGGAGAGGCATTTATGTTCATTACAAAATATGACGGCTATCTGCATATTGTCAATCAATACGATCACTCCATTCAGGCCGGACAGGTTGCGCGCCGCTGGGGAAATGGGCAGTTCCGGCGTCCGGATCATTTTGAGTCGATGTGTCTGGCCGTCGAGAAGCATGATATCGGCTGGGTGGAGTCAGACACGAAGGTGCTGTTCAACCCGGAAACCGGACAACCCGTCCCATTCCTCAGCGTCAATCTGCTCCAGCATGTCGAGTTCTATGGCAAGGGATATGAGCAGGTCAGGGACGAAGACCCGTATGCCGGACTGCTCGTGGGCATGCACTGGATCGGTCTGTACACCAACCGGTTCGGGTATGATCCGTCGTTTACATTCAAAATTCCAGGCGAACTTGCTTCATTCATTGACGAGAATACGATCAGACAGCAGAAGGAATGGGTCGATTTGAAAATGGCCTTGTGGAACCGTGCGGAGCGAAGAAGCCTGTTTGAAGATAATCTGTGGATGAACTATGAATTGGTACAGATGATGGACCGCTTGTCCCAGTACGTATCTATGCTGACACAGGACACGACGGAGAAGTGGGTTCTTGGTCCGGTTCGCCGGACGCTTGGCTCCGAGGGTGAGATGATTACGGTTCAGGGGCAGGGGGATGGCCTTGTTGCCGTCGATCCGTTCCCGTTCGATTCGGTTGTGGAAACGACCGTGCTGCGGCGCAAAATTCCCGATACCCGCTATGCTTCGCATGAGGAGCTTTATGAAGCGATGGAGAAGGCCGAGACCGAGGAGGTTGTCTGGAAGCTGGTTCCGGCAGAAGCTTGAGCATGGATTCCATACCGGATTATATATATTGGCATTCTGCGAAATGATTGTCTGATCTGTAGCTGTAAACGACTAGGAGGGAAATGGGCATGGCTAAAATTTTGATTCATCTTACGCATGGACCTGAAGCGCCGACTCAGGCCGACCGGGCGTTTCTTATCGCCAAGACCGCCATTCAGGAAGGACATTCCGTCTCCATGTTTCTTGCAGGGAGCGCCGTTCAGCTTCTGCGCGACGACATCCTGGACAGCGTGATCGGCGTGGGAGACGGCGTGACGACCGTACGCGAGTCCTATGATGCGATTATTGGAGGCGGAGGGATGATTTATCTCTCCCGGATATCCTGCGGCGCACGGGGGATGACGGAGAAGGAGCTGAGCGGCAAGCAGATTGAACTTGCGGAACCGAACGTGCTGGTGCGTCTGACCGTCGATCATGACCGGGTTATTACCTACGGATAAGGAGGATTGCCAGTGGCGCGAATCTGGGACAACTATCTGGATGAACGGGACAAGAGGGTATATGCGAAGGCGGGTCTGGGCCATGCCATGGGCATCGGCAGCCGTCCGGCCCTGATTATTGTAGATGTGCAGTACGGATTCACAGGCGATTCACCGGAGAGTATCGAGGAATCCATTCAGAAATATCCGACGAGCTGCGGGGAAAGCAGCTGGGAGGCGATTGCCCATATTAAGGAACTGTTAGCAGCCGCAAGACAGGCCGGAATTCCGGTGTTCTTCACGATTATTGAAGGCAGCCGGTCCGCGCCGAATGACCGGATTGCGATTAAAGGCAACATTTTCGATCACCCCGAGCTGCTTGAAGGCGCAAAGGGAGCGCAAGTGGTCAGCGAGCTTGAACCACAGTACGGCGAAATCGTCATTTCCAAGAAGAAGCCGAGCGCGTTCTTCGGAACGCCGCTGATGTCGTACCTGACGGCCCGCCATGTCGATTCGGTCATCGTAACGGGTTGTACGACAAGCGGCTGTGTGCGCGCTTCTGTTATTGATGCCTTCTCTAACAATTTCAAAGTGATTGTGCCGGAGGAATGCTCGTTTGACCGCGGCATTGCCTCTCATGCGATCAATCTGTTCGATATGCAGCAGAAATATGCGGATGTCGTGCCGGTAGCCGAAGTAATCGCGGAACTGAAACCATTAAGCGTTTAATAGGACAAGCAGCCGTTTAACCAATAAACCTGGGCAGCAGAAATGGAGGATACTTATGGAGGTTCAAGGTGAAGTAAAGGTGAAAGCGGGAAAAGAAGCGGTGTGGAAGGCGCTTAACGATCCTGATGTGCTGAAAAAGGCCACCCCGGGCTGCAATTCAATTACGGAGACGGAGACGGATACGTACAAGGCCGATATTACGATCGGAATTGCGGCGGTGCGCGGCAGCTATGAAGCGGAGATTAAGATTCTCGACAAGGATGAGCCGGAGAATTACCGCCTTGTCATGAAGGCGAACAGTCCGGCGGGCTTCATCGAAGGCGACGCCCGGGTTGAGCTTCAGTCCGAGAGCGATTCGGTGACGATTATCAAGTATGACGGAACGGCCCAGGTGGGCGGCCTGATTGCCGGAGTGGGCCAGCGCATTCTGTCCGGGATCGGCAAGATGATTGTGAAAGACTTCTTCAAGAAGCTGGCGAAGGAAGTGTAGGGAAGGGAGGAGCCGCATACCATGAAACCCGCAGCGTTCGATTATTATAAACCGGAAACATTGGCTGAAGCCTTGTCGCTACTGGATGAGTTCGGATATGACGCCAAAATTTTGGCGGGAGGGCAAAGCCTGATTCCGATGATGAATATGCGGCTGGCGAGGCCGCCGGTTCTGATTGATATTAACGGCGTTCCGGGCATGACCGGAATTGAAGTCGGAGACAGCGAGATTGTCATCGGGGGGCTGACCCGCCATTACATGGTGGAGCACTCCGCAGAGATTGAAAGAAGCTGCCCGATGCTCGCGGAAGGCATCAAGCTGATCGGGCATTCGCAGATTCGCTCCCGTGGAACGATTGGCGGCAGCATTGTGCATGCGGACCCTACGGCGGAGCTTCCGGTTATGCTGACCGCACTAGGCGGGAAAGTAACCGTCGTATCGAGCGGCGAGGAGCGGGAATTGACTCCGGAGGAGCTGTTCCTGACCTATATGACGACAACGATTGAACCGAATGAGATTGTCAAGTCCGTGCATTTCCCCGTTATTGCGGAACGGACAGGCCATGCGATTGAAGAGTTTACCCTGCGCAGCGGCGACTTCGCCATCATCATCGCCGCAGCTTCCGTTACGCTGGATGAGGAAGGTCTGATCGAGAGCGCTGCGCTCTGCATCGGCGGAGTGGACGGCGTTCCGGTCAAGCTGGACGAGGTCACCGACGAACTCATCGGCCAAGCTCCGAGCGAGGAATTGTTCGCAGAGAGCTGCGAGCCAATTGTAGATATGGTGGAGCCGGAGAAGGATATTCACGCCAGCGTGGAATACCGTAAGGATTTGTGCGTGGCGCTAAGCCGCCGAGTGCTGAAAAAAGCCGCAGACGAAGCAAAACTGGCCTGACAGGAAGAAAGGGAGGATGAGCGTCCATGACGGAAAAAACCGCGGAATCGAGCCGGTTGAAGACGATAACGTTAAAGGTCAACCATAAGGAATATACGGTTGATGTGGAGCCGCGCATGCTGCTGTCCGATGTCCTGCGCGACGAGCTGAGACTTACGGGAACGCATGTGGGCTGTGAGCACGGCGTATGCGGAGCCTGTACGATTATGATGGACGGCCGGCCTGTCCGGTCCTGCCTCGTGTTCGGCGTGCAGGCGGATCAAGCGGAGATTGTAACGGTTGAAGGGCTGGAAAGCGGGGACGGGGAGCTTCATCCGTTGCAGAACGGCTTCTGGGAGAAGCACGGACTGCAATGCGGATTCTGTACACCGGGCATGCTCATGACGGCTTGTCACCTGCTTGAGCACAATCCGGACCCGAGCCGTGAGGAAATCCGCGAGGCGATCTCCGGCAACCTGTGCCGCTGTACAGGATATCAGGGGATTGTCGATGCGGTGGAATACGCGGCCAAAGAAATGAGGGAAAGGGCGGAGTGACATGTCGATTGGGGCAAGCCTGAAACGGCTGGAGGATTATAATCTCGTAACGGGCAGAGGGCAATATGTCGGCGATCTGCAATTTCCGGATCAATGCGAAGCCGTGATCATCCGGTCCCCGCATGCGCATGCGATCATTCGTTCCATTGACGTAGAAGAGGCCCGGGGTCTTGACGGGGTGCTCCTGATTCTGACGGCGTCCGACCTGCCGGACGACCTGCGTCCGATCCCGATGCGGCTGTCTCCGGACCCGATTCTTGAGAAGGCTCTGCAATATCCGCTGGCTAAGGGCCGCGTCCGTTACGTGGGCGACCCGGTGGCCGTTATTGTCGCGAAGAACCGCTATGTAGCCGAGGACGCCGCGGATTTCATCCATATTGAATATGAAGTGCTCCCCCCGGTTACGGATGCGGTTCAATCGCTGGAGCCGGACGCGCCGATCCTTCATCCCGATGCGGGTACGAATGAAATGTACCTGATTCACGGCAGGAAGGGAGATGCGGCGGAGCGGCTGAAGACATGCGAGCATGTGCTGGAGGAAGAGCTGTACGTGCAGCGGCACTCCGGCATTCCGATGGAAACGAGAGGGCTGCTTGCGCTATGCGATGAGGACGAGCGGCTGACGGTATACGGAGCCGCGAAGGTGGTTCATTTCAATCATCAGCTGATGGCGCGGCTATTGAACAAGAATATCGATGAAATCCGGCTGATCGAAACGGATTGCGGCGGCGGCTTCGGGCCGCGCGGCGAATTTTACCCGGAGGACTATTTAATCCCGTTCGCCGCCATGCGGCTGAAGCGTCCGGTCAGGTGGATCGAGGACCGTCTGGAGCATTTCAAAGCGACCAACCACTCCAGAGAACAGAAGCACCGGGTAACGGTCGGCTTTGACGGCGACGGACGGATTTATGCGCTGCGGGATGAAATCTTCTTCGACCAGGGCGGGTATATCCGGACGCATGGCACAACCGTGCCGTCTCTGACCCAGGCGATGTTCCCCGGGCCATACGATTTCAGCGATATTGAAATCGTAACGCATCTGGTATTGACCAACAAGACGCCGGTCGGAACGTACCGCGGGCCGGGACGGTTTGAGGGGACGTTCGTCCGCGAGCGGGTCATCGACATGGTCGCCGCACATTTGAAGCTGGACCCCACCATAGTCAGGGAACGAAATTACATTCGTCCCGAACAGATGCCCTACAGCAACGGACTGTCCGCTCTCGGTCAAGTCATCGAATATGACAGCGGCGACTATGCCGAGACGCTTGACCGCGCCCGGAAGTTCATGGGCTGGGAAGAGTTCGCCGGGAAGCAGCTGAGGGCCAGAGAGGAAGGGCGCTTTATCGGCCTTGGCTTTGCTTCCTTCGTGGAGAAATCGGGCTTTGGCCCGTGGGAATTTGCCGAGGTGGAGATGCTGCCGGACGGCCGCGTCATTTGCAAGACCGGGCTGACGGAGGTCGGTCAGGGGATTACAACAACGCTGGCGCAAATATGCAGCGATCAGCTCGGCATTCCTTACGATAATGTCAGCGTCGTTCACGGCGATACCGCGCTTGTTGAGAAGGGCAACGGCTCATTCGCCACGCGCGGAGCGGTTGTCGGCGGATCGGCCGCCTGGCACGCGGCCGGACTGCTGAAAGAGAAGCTGCTGAAGGCCGCGGCCGGGCAGCTTGAGGTTCCGGTGGACATGCTCGCCCTCAAAGACGGGGGCGTGGTGTATGCCGAAGCGGGGCAGACCGCTATGACGCTTAAGGAACTGCTGCCTGTCTGCTCGGACCTTGGCATTTCACTCTGTGAGAAATACACGTTCCATATCGAGCATATGACTTACCCTTACGGCTGCCACGCCGCCGAAGTAGAGCTTGATCCGGACACAGGGGCACTGCAAATTCTGAATTACTATATTGCCTATGATCTCGGCAAGGCGATCAACCCGATGCTGGTGGAGGGCCAGCTCATTGGCGGAATGGCCCAGGGACTCGGAGGCGCCATTTACGAGAATTTGAAATATGATGAAATCGGACAGCTTGTGTCCGGCAGCTTCATGGATTATCTGATTCCAACCTCGATGGAGGTGCCGGAGGTTACAACCGAGATTCTGGAGAACTATCCTTCGCCGCTGAATCCGCTGGGGGTAAAGGGTGCGGGAGAAGGCGGAACGGTAGCCGTAGCTCCCGCGATTGCCAATGCGATCGTAAACGCGCTGCAAGAGTACGCGATTCCGTTCACGTCTCTGCCCCTTCGGCCCGAACGCATCCGCGAGGCGCTCAAACGAATGAAGCCGGAGAGGTGATCCAAGCGAGATGAATTCACTGGCGGAAAAGTGGCTTGGGCAATTGACCTTGGATGAGAAAATCAGCTTGGTCGCGGGAAAAGATCTTTGGAGCACAAGCGCTGTTGACCGGCTCGGCATCCCGTCGCTCAACATGAACGATGGCCCTCATGGAGTGAGGAAGGAACAGGATGGCACGCTGCTTGGCCTCAGCAAGCCGGCCACCTGTTTCCCTACTTCGTCCGGACTGGCTTCTTCCTGGGATATCGAGTTAATGGAACAGATCGGCGTGACCTTGGGACAAGAATGCAAGCAGCTGGACGTTCAAATCCTGCTGGGACCCGGCATTAATATGAAACGCTCGCCTCTGTGCGGCCGGAATTTCGAATACTATTCGGAAGACCCCTGCCTTGCGGGGGAAATGGCTGCGGCGTTCATCATAGGGGTTCAGAGCCGGAACATCGGCACGTCGCTCAAGCATTTTGCCTGCTACAATACCGAATTCGAGCGGATGACGATCAGTTCGGAAGTGGATGAACGAACAATGAGAGAGATCTATTTGGCTGCCTTTGAGCGTGCGGTCAAGAAAGCCGAGCCTTGGTCGATTATGAGCTCCTACAATAAAATAAATGGAACCTACGCTTCGGAAAACCGGTTATTGCTGACGGATATTCTTCGCGGCGAATGGAATTTTAGCGGGTTCGTGATGTCCGACTGGCTGGCGGTTAATGACCGGGTGAAGGCTCTTCAGGCCGGACTCGATTTGGAGATGCCAGGCCCAGCCCTATCGAACGGGCACAAGCTCAAAGAAGCCTGGCAGTCGGGCGAGCTTGCCGTGGAGACACTGGATCGGGCGGTTCTGAATGTGCTGTCGGTCGTGGAGAAAAGCCTCGGGAGCGCCGGGTCCGCTCCTGACGAGCTTGATTGGAGCTTTGAGCAAGCCCACCGGCTTGCCCGGACAGCGGCCGAAGAGAGCATGGTGCTGCTCAAGAATGACAATCGCCTTCTGCCGCTTGAGCCATCCAGTCTGCCTTCAATCGCAATTATCGGAAGAAATGCGAAGTACCCGTTAATTCAGGGCGGCGGAAGCTCCAATATCAATCCGTCATTCTTGGAAATTCCTTTCGACGAGATTGTAAAAATGCTGGACTCCGGCACGCAGATTATTTATGCCGATGGATATGATGAAGATGGCGCGGTTAACCAGGGGCTGCTTTCTGAAGCGGTTCGTGCAGCTCTTCAGGCGGAGGTTGTGCTTCTGTTTGCGGGCAGCGCGGAGCTTGAAGGAAACGACAGGGAGAGCATGGATTTACCTGCCGGACATTCAGCGCTGCTGCAAGCTGTGGCGTCTATTCATAAATCCTGTGTTGTTGTGCTGAATAACGGGTCTGCCGTAAATATGTGCGGGTGGATCTCGGATGCGTCCGCCGTGCTTGAGGCATGGCTTCCCGGGCAGGCAGGTGGCAGTGCCTTGGCTCGTCTATTGTTCGGGGAGGCGAATCCTTCCGGTAAACTGGCGGAGACCTTTCCGGTGAAGCTGTCAGACAATCCGTCTTATCTGAATTTTCCCGGCGACAACGGCAAGACGGTATATGGCGAAGGATTATTTATCGGATACCGTTATTATGACCGCAAAGAAATTGAGCCGTTGTTTCCGTTCGGGTATGGCTTGTCTTACACGAGCTTTGATTATACGGATCTTGAGGTTGTCCGGAAACCGGAAGAAGGCAGCTTAGCCGTGTCGTTCAAGGTAACGAATACCGGGAGCAGATGCGGGAAAGAAATTGTCCAGTTGTACGTCTCCGACCCGGATTGCGAGCTGGTTCGCCCCGACCGGGAATTGAAGGGATTCGCCAAGGTTGAACTCTCGCCCGGTGAAACACAGACCGTTACAATGCAATTAGAAAAACGCGACTTCTCCTATTATCATCCGGCTGCCGGAGGCTGGACGGCCGACAGTGGAGACTTTGTTCTGTCTATCGGCGCTTCTTCGCGCGACATTCGCTTGTCCATGCGCGTGCATATTGAATTCACCGGTAAGACCGAAATAACGCTTGACGCAAACAGCCTTCTGAAGCAGTGGCTTAAGACTGAGCGAGGCTTGCAGGCTGTCCGCTACTTGGCTGAGCATGTTGCGGAAGATGAGAACCTGAAAGAGACGATTCTGGCCGGGAAGCTGAGAGGCTTTTTCCTGGAGATGCCATTGTGGAGATTTATCAAGCTTCTGTCCATGGACGGAACGGCAGAGCGCTGGTCCGACCGGATGATGGAAGAGTTATTCGGTCTATAGACTGTGGAGGTGAAGGAATGAAGTATATAGGTCAGTCCATGAAACGGAAAATTGATCCGCGATTGACCAGGGGGCAGGGGCGGTATATTGCCGATATTCACATGGACGGAGCGCTCAGCGCCGCTTTTCTGCGCAGCACGCACGCACATGCCCATATCACGGAAATTGATCTGGAGCAGGCGAGAAGCCTGCCGGGCGTGGTAGCGGTATTCGGCCCTGATGAAGCGGCGGATCTCCCCTGCTTGCCTGTTGTTTTTCCCAATCCCAATCTGATATCCGTTACCCAGCGGCCGCTTGACCGGACCGTTCACCATGTCGGCGAGCCGGTTGCCATGGTCATCGCGGCCTCCAGATATATAGCCGAAGACGCAGTAGATCTGATCAAGATCAAATATGAGAAGCTCCCTGCCGTCTCCTTCCTGGAAGACGCCGCGCGTCCCGGAGCGCCGCTGGCCCACCAGCATATGGAATCCAATGTGGCGATGAACATCAGTCAGTCGATCGGCAACGCCCATGAACGGATGAAGGAAGCGGATGTCGTCGTCAGCCACCGGTTTGAAATCGGCCGGGTGAGCTGTCTGCCGATTGAGACGCGCGGACTGCTCGCGAAGTGGACCTACCACCAGCCGGAGCCTATGCTGGAGGTGCACGCCGCAACGCAGAGCCAGCATGAGATGCGTAAAATTCTGTCGGAAATGTTCCGGATCTCGGAGCATCAGGTTCGGGTTATGGCCCCGGATGTCGGCGGGGCTTTCGGCGCGAAGGCTCCGTTCTATGTGGAGGATCTGCTCATTCCGTGGGCCTCGCTTCAGGTGGGCGCTCCGGTGAGCTGGATTGAAGACCGGATGGAGCATATGATGAGCTGCATCCACGAGCGGGAACAGATTCATGAGGCGACGCTGGGCGTAACCAAGGAAGGAAAAATTGTAGCGGTTATCGACAAAGGTCTGGCGAGCACGGGCGCTTACGTGCCGTGGGGCGTTATCGTCCCTATCATCACATCCTCACTGATTCCCGGTCCATACCGCGTAACCGACTATGCCTGTGAAATCGACGTCTTCTATACGAATACGGTTCCGCTCGCGCCATACCGGGGGGCAGGCAGACCGCAGGCGGCCATGATTCTGAACCGGCTGCTGGATGAAGCGGCTCATGTGCTGAATATGGACCCGCTTGAAATCAAGCGCCGCAATCTGATTCAGGCGGACGAATTTCCATACCGCACCGGTCTTCTGTCAAGAGACGGGAAGCCTCAGATTTATGATAGCGGCAATTTCCCCAAGCTTGTCGAGACCGTTCAAATGGAAGGGGAGTACGCGCATTGGCGCAAGCTTCAGGAGGAGTACCGGAAGCAGGGCCGAAATGTCGGAATCGGAACGGTCGTCTGCATCGAGAACACCGGCTTCGGCAATTATGAAGGAGCGACCGTCCGCGTGGAGGATACGGGCGTAGTGACGGTGTTTACAGGCGCGGCCACCCAGGGGCAGGGGCATGAAACGTCTCTGGCCCAGGTTGCGGCGGAAGTGCTGGATGTCCCGCTGGAGCAGGTGATCGTCCGGGAAGGCGATACGAGCCTCTTTCCGTATGGCACAGGTACATTTGCCAGCAGAATTGCAACCATTGCGGGCAACGCAGTGTACAAGGCGGCTCAGAAGGTGAAGCAGCATGCGCTCCGGCTTGCGGCGCATGAGCTGAATGTGCCGGAAAGCGCGCTTGAACTGGCCGGCGGATATGTCCGGCACAAAGACGAGCCGGGTATACACATTTCGCTGGGAGCCTTGTCCCATGCGGCGAAGGGGGGCGCTCCGGGGAAAACCTACGATCTTCCAACCGATCCGATGCTGGAGGCAACCGATTATTTTGCTCCCGAGGGCGCGGCCATTACGTCGATGTCCGATATGGCTGTCGTTGAGGTAGAACCCGAGACTCTGCAAATCAAGGTGCTGCATTATGTATCGGTTCACGACAGCGGCAAGCTGCTTAATCCGCTGATTGTGACCGGGCAGTATCAGGGCGGCATATCGAACGGAATCGGCAACGCCTTATATGAAGAAATTGTCTACGACCGGGAAGGGCAGCTTCTGACCAGCAGCCTGATGGATTATCTCGTCCCTTCTTCCACGGAAATTCCCGAAATGACCATTCATCATATTGAGACGCCGTCTCCGCTGAATCCGCTTGGCGTCAAGGGAGCCGGTGAAAGCGGGTCGATACCGGTTCTCGCCGTTATCCAGTCGGCCGTTCAGGATGCGCTGCGGCACACCGGCGTCAAAATTCATAAAATACCGGTCAAGCCTGTGTATCTGAAGGAGCAATTGAGCAAAGCGGCGCTGGAGCAAGGCGAAGTTGCGGTTCAATAATAGCCAAGCTTCCGTAAACGTGAAGGGGGCCGGGCAGTTGAAATACCCGAATTCATAACAACAGCAAGCTTCCCGTCGCCGGGAGCTTGCTGTTTTACAGACTGAGGATACCCGAATGTATACCGCCTGTCTCTAGTTCGTACTTTCCCGAATCGCCAGGTAGTGCGTTACATTGGAATGCTGCGGGATATCCGAGGCGCCCTTAATCATTTTGATCAGGTTGCGGGTGGCCGTCATGCCGATTTCCGCCGCCGAGTATTCCACCGTAGAGAGCCGGGGGCGGAAGATGGACGATAGATAGCTGCCGTCAAATCCGAAGATCGCGACGTCCTCCGGAATTCTCAGTCCCTGATCCAGCACATAATTCATTGCCCCGATTGCCATCCAGTCCGTGGAGCAGAATACCGCGGTCGGCATTTCGCCGGTCTCCGCCAGCCTGCGCATCGCGTTCATCCCGTCTTCCACGGACAGCTTGCTCCGCGCAACCCAGTCCTCCCGGACCGGAAGCCCCGCATCGCCCATCGCCTGGCGGAAGCCTTGGAAGCGGTCATTGCCAATGCCCGCATCGCCGATTCCCCGGATCATCGCGATGCGGCGGTGTCCCTTTTGGATGAGATGGGTCACAGCTTCGTAAGAGGCGGTGATATTATCCACATGGACGGAAGGAATGGACGGAATATTCGAGATTTGTCCGATCACAACGCAGGGGATGCCCGCCGCTTCAATGGTTTCTACATGTCTTTCCTCCAGCATGGAGCCGACAAAAATAAGGCCCTGCGACTGGATGTTCCCGAACCTTCTCAAATGATCCAGCTCGCTCTCCAGCGTTCCGTCCGTCAGACCGATGAGCAGCTCGTAGCCGTACAGTCTGGAGACGGACCCGATGCCCGCCACCATGTCATTAAGCACGGTCTGGCTGAATTGGGGAGCGATGACGCCGATCAACGCGGAATCGGTTCTGGCCCCATCGCCTGCGGGAATGCCGGATCGGTAATGGGTCTGCCTGATGGCCTCCATGACCCTCATCCGGACATCTTCGTTCACCGGCTTGCTGTTATTGATGACCCTGGAGACGGTGGAGATGGAAACTCCGGCCATTTTGGCAATATCATGAATCGTTACCTTCATCAGTACCCCAACTCCGAACGATAGAATATCCCATCACGGGAAAATATTTTCCTAAATCAGCTGCATAGCTCGAAAATAATATCTTTTTTTCCTGAATGGAAGAGGGAAGCAGCGCTGAAAATGCCAATATTCCAAGCTTTACAGCAGCGGAAAAGGCTAAAATGCAGGGTTTTAGCGCAGGGTTTCAGCAGTGTTTAATAAGTTATCTTCTATTAATAGGTATCATAACACGACCACAGGAGATTTCCAATTGGACTTGACCGGGAAAAATGATTCGTTTTATACTGGAAATAGGAAAAATTTTTCCTTAATGCAGGTTGGAGGAGTGGACAGCAGTGGAACGAGTTTGGTGGAAGGAAGCGGTGGCGTATCAAATCTACCCCCGCAGCTTTATGGACGGCAACGGCGACGGAATCGGCGATTTGCGCGGGGTGATTGACAGGCTGGATTACCTGAAGGATTTAGGCATCGACGTAATCTGGATCTGCCCGGTCTACAAGTCGCCCAATGACGATAACGGATACGATATTTCGGATTATCAGGACATTATGGACGAGTTCGGCACGATGGAGGATTTCGACGAGCTGCTTGAGGAGGTTCACCGCAGAGAGATGAAGCTCATCATGGATCTGGTCATCAACCACACCTCCGACGAGCATCCCTGGTTCATCGAATCCCGGTCGAGCAAGGACAATCCGAAGCGGGACTACTATATATGGGCCGATCCGAAGGACGGCGCGGAGCCGAACAACTGGGACAGCATCTTTGGCGGGTCCATCTGGGAATATGACATGGTGACGGATCAGTATTTTATGCATGTGTTCTCCAAGAGGCAGCCGGATCTCAACTGGGAGAATCCCGATGTGCGCCAGGGTTTGTACGAAATGGTCAACTGGTGGCTGGACAAGGGGATTGACGGCTTCCGGATCGACGCGATTTCGCACATCAAGAAGCTGGCCGGATTTCCCGACCTTCCGAACCCGGAAGGGCTGCGCTATGTGAGCGCTTTTGAAGGACATATGAACCGGGAAGGCATTCATGATTTCCTTGAAGAGCTGAAGCGCGAAACGTTCGACAAATACGATATTATGACCGTCGGGGAAGCGAGCGGGGTTACGGCGGAAGATGCGGAGCTGTGGGTCAGCAAGGAAAAGGGCAAGTTCAACATGGTATTCCAGTTCAACCATATGCATCTGTGGGACCAGAGCCTGGACAGCGGCTTCGACCTGCCGACCTTCAAGAAGGTGCTGACCGAATGGCAGATAGGGCTCGAAGGCACCGGCTGGAATGCGCTCTTTATGGAGAATCACGATAAACCCCGCTCGGTTTCCACCTATGGCAATGACGGACCGCTGCGTGTTCAGTCGGCCAAGGCGCTGGCTACGATGTATTTTCTGATGCAGGGGACGCCTTTCATCTACCAGGGACAGGAGATCGGCATGACAAATGTGCAGTTCCCGTCCATTGACGATTATGACGATGTGCATATGAAGAATGTATATCGTCTTGAAAGGGAAGCAGGCAAGTCCCATGAGGAGATTATGCAGGTCATCTGGAAGAACGGCCGGGACAATTCCCGAACGCCCATGCAGTGGACGGCCGGGGAGCAGGCGGGATTTACAGCGGGAACGCCATGGATGAAGGTGAACCCGAATCACAAGGAAATCAATGTGGACAGCGAGCTTGAGAATCCCGATTCGATCTACCATTATTACCGGAAAATGATCCATCTCCGCAAAAGCCATCCGGTCGCCGTTTATGGCGCATATGACCTGATCCTGCCGAAGCACAAGCAGATTTATGCCTATACCCGGACGCTGGAGGACGACCGGCTGCTGATTATTACCAACCTGTTCGCGGAAGAGGCGCTGTTCCATCTGCCCAAAGCGGTCCGTTACAGTACCGCCGAACTGCTGCTCTCGAACTATGAGGCTCCCGTGGGCGGCAGCATCCGGACAATCAACCTGAAGCCTTATGAGGCAAGGGTGTATCGTTTGATTCAAAACCGGTGATTGGGTCAAAATAAACCTCGAAGGAGATGATGGCATGGCTTCGAGACACAAGCGCTATGGGTTCATTCTGCTAATGCTGTTCCTTCTCGTTCTCGCCGGGTGTTCCCGGAATAACGCGTCTGACGGCAATGG
>NZ_ASSC01000007.1 GCF_000520735.1 Paenibacillus forsythiae T98 | reverse complement strand
CAGGCGGAGTCTGAACAGGTCGTTGTCCCGCTCCCCTCCGAACCGGGCGTCGCTCCGGAAACGCCCGAGCCGGAGGCCTACCAGCAGGGCTACAATGAAGCCTACGATGTCGGATTCGATACCGGCTTCGCGAAGGGCTTCGAGGACGGGCACAAGCTGGAGTTCAAATGAAGAAGCGCGGCGGCGAGAGATTCCCTTATCGCCGCCGTTTTGCCGTATCTCCATACGAAATAGGGAAGACTTCAACTTTTTCCGTCATCTGTGGTAGACTGTCCAATGGCAGAGTCCTGGACTGGACTCGGGAAAGACAATAGAGGCAGGTGCGGGGAAAAGTGGAGCATAACATCAGAAAAGGAAAAATGGAAGAGCTTGAGCCAATTATGGAGCTGATTGCCGAATGCGTGCGGGTAATGCGCGAGGGCGGAAGCGACCAGTGGGACGAAACCTATCCGAACGCGGAGGTGATAACCGGGGACATCGGGCGGGGAACCTTGTATGTCTTCGAGGAAGACGGGGGTCTTGCCGGAATTATAGTGCTGGATGAAAATCAGGCCGAGCAGTATGGGGAGATTGATTGGGCGCAGACGGAGGGGCCGTTTTTGATGATGCACCGCCTTGCGGTTCATCCCAAGGTTCAGGGGAAGGGAATTGCGCGGAGATTGATCGCGTTTGCCGAGAGTTTCGCCGCTGAACAAGGTTATAAGAGCATCCGAATGGATACATATTCCAGAAACTTAAAGGCGTTGGAGCTGTACCGGAGTCTCGGGTACGAGATTAGGGGCGAGGTCCGTTTCCCCGGGCGGATAGCGAATTTCCCTGTGATGGAGAAGATTCTGACGTCCGCCGATTAGCGGCATTTAGCCGAGAGCCAGGGGAGCAACAAGATTTTATTTTTACAATGAAAGCACTTTCAAAGAAAAAGGACGTAAGCCCGCCATATTTAATGAAAGCGTAAGCATTTAATGGATAACGGCTGTTCCCGCCCAAATACCGGAAAATATGACGTTAAAGTCCGCAATATCAAGTTTTAAAATTTTAGATAAGTCGTCTATAATAAAGACATCACCAGAAGAGCTGGACGAAAAAAAGAGCCGGATGGATAACGCTCTAAAGCGAATGTTTTAAAAATTCAGCGGCCCACCCTTTTTCTTGCAGCGGCGGATGGTGATCATCCCGAAATCCTTATTTTCTAACTAAGGAAGGAAGGGAAAAATCTCCGATGGGCTAGGCAATCGGTGCATATCTGAATTGGCGAAGCCAAGGCGGAACTTAGGAGTAGTTTGAACGGATCGGTCTTTGAAGCGGCAACGGACAAATGGGCTATCTGAGCAGATCAATGGGTACAGAAAAGCGGAATCGTGAGCCGTTTAAGCTGACGCCATTGGCATAAGCAAAGATGGACGAATGAGCCGTTAAACCGAAAAGCACTGGTGAAGAACAAACGAATCCGGGAACCGTTTAAGCAGACCAGGGCAGGTATGTTACCCGAAAATCCGGGCGAACCATGGAAGAAGGAAGAAGCTGTTTCAAAGCAAGGCGAAAGTCTTGTGAGAAAGGAGCGGGATTCCATTGGAAAAGGTTAGCGAAGCGTACAATAAACGATAATCGCATCCAAGGAAAACGGCAGTGACAACGTTTTTCGCGAGCATCGTGTACGCGGGAACCGAAGAACACCCATATACAGGGCATGGCTTTCGGTGAAGTTGCCCCGGGAACCGGGGTATGAGGAATGTAAGTGAAATTTGAAAACAATTCTGAAACGATTGTCCAAGCGGTAAAGCCGACCTGGAAATCGGCAACATGGAATCATCGGAAAATGTACCATGTCAAGAGTATGGATTGTTGTAGGAGGATATGAATAAAATTGCATAGCCAAAAGGAGACTTAAAACCCCGTTACCACAAAAAAGGTGCGGGGTTTTAAGGCGTGACCGTACTCTCTGCGGTCAGTTGCCTCCCTCTTGCTCCTTCAATTGCAGCCACACGGCCGCCATATCCAGCGCTCCCTTGCCGCTTCGGTCGGCGGCTGCATACGTCTCTCCGGCCGCTTCGGCGAGCGGCAGGCGAACACCCGCGCGGCGGGCTTCATCCGCCACCAGCCCCAAATCCTTGGCAACGAGGCTGATCATGAAGGCGGAGGGGTACTCTCCTTTTACATACATTTCCTTCTTGCCCTCGAACAGCTTCGTGGATACGGCCGATTCGCTAATCATCCGCAGCACCAGCTCACGGTCAAGTCCGGAAGCCTCCGCGAACAGCAGCGCTTCGCCCACGCCCTGGGCGACCACGCCGAGCAGCAGGTTGATCGCCAGTTTGGCGGAGCTGCCTGCTCCGACATCTCCGAAATGAATAGTCGCCTTTCCCAGTTTATCGAAGTAAGGCCGGCACGCCTCGACCGCCTCGCTGTCTCCGCCTGCAAGAATCACCAGCTGCGCCTGCTGGGCGGGTCCAACCGAGCCGGATACGGGCGCGTCAACATAAATGCCTCCGGCTTCGCCGGTAATCCGGGCCAATTCTTTCGCTTCTTCCGGGCCGATCGTGCTCATGTTCACAACAATTGCTCCCGGACGAATCCTGGCAAATACGCCTTCTGCTCCCGACAGCACCTCATGAACGGTTTCTCCCTTGGTCAGCATCAGGAAGATCAGGTCGGCTTCTGCGGCGGCTTCCGCCGCTGTCCCGCTGATGACGGCGCCTTCTCCTCTGAGCGGCTCCGCTTTCTCCGCCGTGCGGTTATAAACATGCAGGCTGTAGCCCGCCTTCAGCAGATTGCGGGCCATGGGAAGCCCCATGTGCCCCGTTCCAATCCATGCAATGTTTTTCAATGGGTTACACTCCCTTTCAAAGATATCCATGTTATTTTAAACCTATTGCAGCAGGATGAATAGCCATTTAGTCACTTTGACTTTGTCGATTATGTTAGGTTTTGTCAGGTTTTGCCGTAATCCGCAAGGGTGATGTTATTTTAGTTGACTCGTGTTGACAATGAAGCCGCCCCTGAATTAAGATAGAGCTATTCATAATAATTTTAAATTTTTCGTATATCCTTAATAATTGGATTAAGGGTCTCTACCGGAAACCGTAAATTTCTGGCTACGAAGATATGCCTTGGCATGTTTTTGTAGCCTTTTTGCTTTTAATTTTAACGATTTGAAGGGGGAAAAGTCATGAGCGGTATTTTGATCAAGAACGCGGAACTCATCACGATGAACAAGCAGGAGGAAATTCTGCGCGGCGGCGACATCCGGATCAAGGACGACCTGATTACGGAAATCGGCAGGGGCCTTGCGCCGCTTGCGGGAGAAACGGTGATCGACGCCACGGGACGGACCGTCATTCCCGGCTTCGTGCAGACGCATATTCATTTGTGCCAGACGCTCTTTCGGGGCAAGGCGGATGACCTGGAGCTGATGGATTGGCTGCGTAAGCGCATCTGGCCGCTTGAAGCGGCGCATGACGGGGAGTCGCTGTACTATTCCGCCATGCTCGGCATCGGGGAGCTGATCTCCAGCGGAACGACAACGATTGTCGATATGGAGACGGTGCATCATACGGATTACGCCTTCCAGGCCATCGCGAAGAGCGGTATCCGCGCCCTCTCCGGCAAGGTCATGATGGACCAGAAGGGCGGGGATGTGCCCGAGGCGCTTCAGGAGGAGACGGGGGCTTCGCTTCAGGAGAGCGTGGATTTGCTGGAAAAATGGAACGGATATGACGGCGGACGCATCCGGTACGCGTTCTCCCCGAGGTTCGTCATTTCCTGTACCGAGCCGCTGCTGACCGAAGTGCGCGACCTTTCCGCCCGTTACGGGGTGAAGGTGCATACCCATGCTTCCGAGAATCTGGGGGAGATTGAGATCGTGCAGGCGATGACCGGCATGCGCAATATTGTCTATCTGGATCATATCGGACTGGCGAACGAACGGCTCATTTTGGCGCACTGCATTTGGCTGGACGAGGAGGAGCGGCGCATTTTGCGGGAACGGGGTGTGCATGTGAGCCATTGTCCAGGCTCCAACCTGAAGCTTGCGTCCGGCATCGCCGATACCCCGGGGCTGATTCACGAGCATGTCTCGGTAAGCCTTGGCGCGGACGGCGCTCCTTGCAACAACAACCTCGACATGTTCAATGAAATGCGGCTGGCCGCGCTGATCCAGAAGCCGCTGCACGGACCGACGACGATGGACGCTAAATCCGTGTTCCGGATGGCGACTATCGGGGGAGCCAAGGCGGTCGGGATGGAGGATGAAATCGGCAGCATCGAGGTCGGCAAGAAGGCGGATCTGGCGATTCTGAACCTGTACAACTTCCATACGTTCCCGTCCTTTGACGTGGACCCGATCTCCCGGATCGTCTATTCCGCCACGCGGGCGGACGTGGAGAGCACGATCATCAACGGTAAAATCGTCATGGACCGCGGCGTGTTGAAGACGGTTGATAAAGAAACGGTGCTGCGTGAAGCGGACCGGTCGATTGAGCGGCTGCTGACGCGCACGACGCTGGGATAAAAGACCGATGAGGGTGTCCCGTAAGCCATGGAAATGGCTGCGGCGGCACCCTTTATTTTTGAGGCGGGAATCAGGCAGGGGATACGGGGGATGGTCCGATATTCGGGGATTCCGGGTGCCGCGATGACGTGGGTGATGATGTAGCGATGACGCGGGCAATGAAGCGAGAGAAGAAGTGGGCAATGAAACGGCTGATGACGCGGGTCAGGAAGAAAGCCTGAGATTGTGCATCTTTTGGCCGCGTAAGAACCTCCCTTGTAACATACACCTGCGAAGATACAGTTTTTTCCTCTGCTCAGTCTTGTATTCAGCTCATATGCCCTCCAATACCTGCATAAATTCAGGCTTTCTCGATGTATGAAGGATTTGGATTTGAAAAAGGCTGCACTTTTAGCCCTTTTGCCAGCCGCTGAGCTTTCGAATCATTCGAATAAGAAGATCTATGATTAGGCCAGCCAGAAAGAAAGAAGCAAAATGGATGATATAGGTGGGAAGCAGAATTCTAATCGCCCCACTGTCGGCAGCCAGCTTCGCACTCTCAAAATCGAACATCCAGTGCCGGAATGGCTCGGTATATGCCATAGAGCTTAGAAGCGGGTTCAACCCGATCAGGAGGATGTTCTTCTCGTCATTGCCCCAATAGTTATTCAAGCCTATTAAAACGCTTATTACTGAAAACCAAAAGGTGGCTTTCTTGTAAGGCATAAATAGCCCTCCTTCCATGAGAAATGTACTTGTCACTCAGAGCTTCTGCATCAGCTTCATGAGCTTCATCTCTGTTCCATTGGCCGCCGGAGTATAGATGATGCAACGCAAATCGGCGCTGCCGTGAACCTGCATCGAAGTCAGCTCAAACAGCATTTTGCCCGCCTTGGAGTGCCGGAACTCGATTAAGACATCAGGCGCATTGTTCACTGTGCTGCGCTGCCAGAGCCGGTTGAAATCGGGGTAGCTGCTGTCCATATCGCGAAGAAATTCCGTATACCATTCATCATCCACGTATTGCCCATAATAAGTTCTGAAAATGGCGAGAAAGCCTCCGACAAAATCCTCCCAGTTCACGGCGAGCCGCTGCAGCTCTTTGCGGGCAAACAGCAGACGGATCAGATTGCGCTGCGCGGCGGGAACCTGTTCGAAGTCAAGGAACACATGCCTTGCGGCTTCATTCCAGCCGACAATCTGGCACCGGCGGTCCGTTACAATCGTTGGCGAATATTTCAGCTCCCGTATAATTTTAAGCAGTGCCGGGCGCATCTCGGAATGCGTCTCCGGCGGAAAATCAGGTCCGGTGTGCGTGTCCAGCGCAAGCGAATACAAATATTTGCGCTCGTCGGCGGTAAGCCGGAGCGCCCTTGCGATATTGTCGAGCACGGAGACGGACACCTTGATGTCGCGGCCCTGCTCCAGCCAGGTGTACCAGGTGGTGCTGACGCCGGCGAGCTGGGCCACTTCCTCCCGTCTAAGCCCCGGCGTTCTTCTGCGGGGTCCCTCTGGCAGTCCTGCCGACAGGGGCGAAATTTTGGCGC
>NZ_ASSC01000006.1 GCF_000520735.1 Paenibacillus forsythiae T98 | reverse complement strand
GGTTCGCAAAAATCTGGATCTGATTGTAGCCAATGACGTGGGGATGCCTGGAGCCGGCTTCAGCGTCGATACGAATATTGTCTCGATTTATGACCGGGGAGGTCTTGTGGAGGAATTGCCGCTGCTCTCGAAGGACGAGGTCGCCCGCCGGCTGCTTGCCATTGCAGCGAACCGGCTGACGGAAGAAGGCCTGTAATGGACATCGCCAAGGTGATCGTCGATGTTCCCGTGCGCAGCACCGACAAAACCTTCGATTATTCCATTCCGGAAGCTTTAAAAGTATGGATTGAGGTAGGCAGCCGGGTGGCTGTTTCATTCGGGCACCGAACGGTTCAGGGCTTTGTCGTTTCCCTTGAATATGGCGATGTGCAGGCGATCCAGGGAATCAAGCCGATCCAGGAAGTGCTCGATCTCATTCCCCCGCTCTCGCCCGAGCTTGTGGAGCTGGCGGATTGGATGAGCGAGCGATATGCCTGCCGCCGGATTTCGGCGCTGCAGGCGATGCT
>NZ_ASSC01000005.1 GCF_000520735.1 Paenibacillus forsythiae T98 | reverse complement strand
AGGGCATGACTCCGGATTTAGGGGGCTTAGCCGAAAATACAGGTTTTTGCCCGTGAAAGCTTACATGGAGCCGACACAGCCTCGAAATTCCTGTACAATAGTAGGAAATCCCTAATAACGGATGCTTTTTCTGGAAAAAAGATGCATTCTGGCCGTTTTGCACAAGTCCTGCACAATCGCCGGACTTTCCTGCTGCCAACGAATGCCCTTTCTGGAAAAAAGATGCACTCTGGCCGTTTAGCACAAGTCCTGCACAATCGCAGAACTTTCCCGCTAACAGATGCTTTTTCCGGAATAGGATGCACTTTGGCGGCTCTGCAAAAGTCCTGCGCAATCGCAGGGCTTTCCCCCTAACAGGACACTTTTCGGGAAAAGGGACGCACTCTGGCCGTTTTACAAGACGCTGATCTAAAGCCCGGACGAGCTTGACTTGGTCCTTCCATTAATTAGCGCGGATGAAGCTCCTGCCCGATGCTCCCGGTTATAAAGGTCAAACGATGGCTCCCCAATAGCCGATTTCGAGTCCATCATGAATCCATATCCGAAGTTCATATGCCCTAAAGAGGGGCGCCAGCCAAAAGGATGAGATTCCAGTATATGATATGGGGGAGCCGAAGCTATATTTTTTGATTGTAAAGCCCACTCCGCTTATGTGAAAACTTCCTGCCAAAAGAATCCGTAAGCGATTGCTTCGCAGCCTGTCCGCCTTTCCTTGACGGTGCGAATTGTCGTTGCGTATAATGAATCCAACAATTAAGGGAGGCAAGTAATGAACAAGCCAAATGAAATTATCGTTGTTCTCGATTTCGGTGGACAATATAACCAATTAATCGCTCGCAGAATCCGGGATCTGGGGGTATACAGTGAGCTTCTGCCGTATAATACGCCGATCGAACGGATCAAGGAGCTTTCACCCAAAGGCATCGTATTCTCCGGCGGCCCGATGAGCGTATACGCCGAGGATGCGCCGCATGTCGATCCGGCCATTTATGACCTCGGACTGCCGATTTTCGGCATCTGCTACGGCATGCAGCTGATGGCCCATCAGCTGAGCGGCAAGGTCGAACGCGCCTCCAAGCGGGAATACGGCAAGGCGGATCTGAATTTTGAAGCCGGCGCCACGCTGGTCAAGGGCCTCGAAGGCAGTCAGACCGTCTGGATGAGCCACGGCGACCATGTGTCCCTGCTTCCGGAAGGCTTCAAGCTCGATGCCGGCACCGAAAGCGCGCCGATTGCGGCGATGAGCCACGAAGAGCGGAAGCTGTATGCGGTGCAGTTCCACCCGGAAGTGCGCCACTCCGTGAACGGCAACGAGATGATCAAGAATTTCCTGTATGAAGTCTGCGGCTGCGAGGGCAACTGGACGATGGAATCGTTTATTGAGGATGCTGTCCAGGATATCCGCGCGAAGGTCGGCGACAAGAAAGTGCTGTGCGCTCTGAGCGGCGGCGTCGACTCCTCCGTTGTCGCCATGCTGATTCACCGCGCCATCGGCGACCAGCTGACCTGTATGTTTATCGACCACGGTCTGCTCCGCAAAGGCGAAGCCGAAAGCGTAATGGAGACGTTCGTCGGCAAATTCGATATTCACGTGGTCAAAATCGATGCCCGCGAGCGCTTCCTCGGCAAGCTGACCGGCGTAGACGATCCCGAGCAGAAGCGCAAGATTATCGGCAATGAATTTATTTACTGCTTCGATGAGGAATCGGCTAAGCTCGGCGAGTTCGATTTCCTTGCGCAGGGAACGCTGTACACGGATATTGTGGAGAGCGGAACCGCCACGGCGCAGACGATCAAATCGCATCATAACGTCGGCGGACTGCCGGAGGACATGAAGTTCAGCCTGATCGAGCCGCTGAATACGCTGTTCAAGGATGAGGTGCGCAAGGTTGGCGAGGAGCTTGGTCTGCCTCATGCCATTGTCTGGCGCCAGCCGTTCCCGGGCCCGGGTCTTGCCATCCGCGTGCTGGGCGAAGTGACGGAGGACAAGCTGACGATTGTCCGGGATTCGGATTACATTCTGCGCGAGGAAATCGCCAAGGCCGGACTGGAAGGCGAAATCTGGCAGTATTTCACCGCGCTGCCGAACATGAAGAGCGTCGGTGTAATGGGCGACGCCCGGACTTATTCCTACACCGTGGGCATCCGCGCCGTAACGTCCATCGACGGCATGACTGCCGACTGGGCGCGCATTCCGTGGGATGTGCTGGAGAAAATCTCCGTGCGGATCGTAAACGAAGTCGAGAACGTCAACCGCGTCGTCTACGACATCACCTCCAAGCCGCCTGCCACCATTGAGTGGGAGTGACCTGATAACATAAATTGAAGTGGCTCCCCACCAAAATCCCCACCAAGAAACTTTCTTGATGGGGATTTTCTTTGTTTGGAAATCATCAAGATGAACGGAAGAGTATTTAGTGGAAAATCAAACTTTTTTTGCTTTTCTAAAAATTGTCGGTGAAACGCCAAACTTATCTTTAAATGCTCTCGAAAAGGAGTCCACATTTGAATATCCTACTTCCTCAGCAACTTCATAAACGGATTTCTCGCTGGTTTTCAGTAAAATTCTTGCTTGTTGCAGGCGATGAGCTTTTAAATATTGAACAGGAGGGACACCTATTTCTTTTTTAATAACCTGACTGAGATAGGCTGGAGCAAGGTTTATTGACTCAGCGATTTCCTGAATCGAAAGATCGAGGCGCGAATAATTATTGTGAACAAACAGTAAAAATAATTCACAATACTTTTTCTGCTGTATACTCATTGGATTAAGCAGAGCATAGTTCTTTTCCATCTTGAAATGAGCAAAGATCGAATAAAACAATGCCTGTACACTCATTTTTTCCTTCATATCAAATAAATCCATTTTCATCATTCTTTCGAATAGTTCCGGCAACTCATTATCGGGTGAAACCGTTCCAACTGAATCATGGCCATTGATCCCATTGCATAACAACAATTCCGCTACCCGGCTTCCGTTAAACCCGAGCCAATAATATTCCCATGGATTTGTTTCATCTGCTTGATAGAAATGCACCTCATACTATGTAATGCACAACGTAATTTTCTCTCATGCCCGGACCATAGCTATGCAGCGGCGCACAAATTTCATGACCTACATTAAAAAAATAGAAATCAGCAAAATAATCCTCCTTAATAAATACATTCCAATATTTTCGTTTGTTCATCGCCAAGCCTCCATTACCCAAATCTTCCAAATAAAATTACAGTCCAGCGTTACTCAAAAATTCGGAATCTTCTAAAAAAATGTAGGATTTAACAAAATTCATTCCATTCTAAGTTGAAAACGTTACCTTTACTATTTAACTGTAAAGAAATCGGATACATGCAAAGGAGATTCTTAGGATGGAAAATTCAAAAGGAAACCTCATTTCACGATTGTCTTACAGTTTTGGTGCCTTTGGGAATGACTTGCTGTTTGGATTACTCAGTACATATTTCATTATGTTTGTGACAACCCACTTGTTTAACAGTGGAAATAAGGCGCAGGATGCGAAAATGATTGGATTTATTACACTTATTATTTTCTTCTTACGGTTTGTAGAATTGGCTATTGACCCATTTATTGGAAATGCTATTGACAACACCCATACGCGCTGGGGGAAATTCAAGCCTTGGGTTGTGGTGGGAGGTGTCTTGGGACCAGCAGCTTTAGTCTTGTTATTCACAGATTTTGGCGGACTGACGAGAAGCAATCCAATACTCTATCTTATCTTGTTTGCTATTTTATATATTATGATGGATATTCTATACAGTTTCAAAGATATTGCATTTTGGTCTATGATTCCTGCATTGTCATTTGATTCACGTGAACGCGAAAAAACAGCGACATTTGCTCGAATCGGGTCAAATATTGGTGGAGGAGCAATTGGTATTGTAGTCATGCCTTTAGTGCTGCTGTTCTCACTCAATGCCAATCATGGAACAGGTGATTCCCGTGGATGGTTCTGGTTTGCGCTGATTATTGGTTGTGCCGCAGCTCTATCAGCAGTCATAGTTGGATTAGGGACAAAAGAAGTAGAATCTGATTTGCGAAAGAACAAGGAAGCAACAACTTTTAAAGGAGTCTTTCGCGTTCTTATGCACAACGATCAGCTTATGTGGTTATCGTTAGCGTATGGTCTTTACGCCATTGGGATGTCTTTAACAAACTCATTTGAACTCTACTACTTCACATTTATTTTAGGAGATGCCTCGAAATTTTCAATCCTGGCATTAATAAATACAATCGTTGGCTTGGCTGCCATTTCGATTTTTCCCACATTGGCGAAGAAATGGAATCGCCGAAATGTATTTCTGGTAGCCATTGGCTTAATGTTGATAGGCTTAGTGGTATTCAGTCTTGCGAACAGCTCTCTTATTCTTGTGCTTGTCGCAGCGGAGTTGTTTTTTATTCCACAACCATTAATCTTTTTAGTGGCTTTGATGACTATTACTGACTCAGTAGAATATGGTCAATTAAAATTAGGACATCGAGATGAATCGCTGACTTTATCTGTTCGCCCATTGTTGGATAAGCTGGCAGGAGCGATTTCAAACTTAGTTGTCGGGATCACGGCTGTAGCGGCCAGTATGACAGCAGGAGCCACAGCTGCAACGATCACGAACCATGATCGCTTTATCTTTAAATTCGCCATGCTTGGCGTCCCGGCAATATTCATTGTGGTGGGTGCGTTTGTCTTTTTCAAAAAAGTGAAACTCGATGAAAAAATGCATGCTTCAATCGTTGACGAGCTGGAGAGAACTTGGGCAAAGGACTTTGATAGCCAACCGAATTCCAAAGCTGAACTATCTTATTACGCCCCGGTCGCCGGTGAAGTGATTCCCCTTGAACAAGTATCGGATGCAGTATTTTCGACGGGGTCAATGGGGAGAGGATTCGCAATTAAACCAAGTGATGGGAGAGTTTACGCGCCATTTGATGGCGTAGTTGAGGCGGCATTCTCAACGCGTCACACTGTTGGTCTTGTCTCCGAAAATAAAATTGCAACCTTGATTCATATCGGGATTGGAACTGTTAAGATGAATGGAACTGGTTTTATCACTTATTTCGAACCAGGGCAACGTGTTTCACAAGGGGAGCTTCTAATTGATTTCTGGTCTCCAGCCATTAAGAAAGCCGGATTAGATGATACGGTTATTGCGGTAATCACGAATTCTGATCATTTATCTGAATTTGAAATTGAAAATAAGAGTGAGGTTACAAAAGACGACATTGTTTTGACCTTGGCGAAAAAATAAGAGGATAAGATCATGAGACCTTGACCTTCCAGTCAAAGCATGCTTTATGCTCCCGTCTGATTTCAGGCGGGGGCTATTTGGCGTTTGCAAGGCTTCTCATCGCGGGTGATAAGACAGAGCTTTGGAGAGAGTTGATGAAGGAGGGGCCCAAGCCGCGAAGCTTGCTGAGGGGGCTTTAGTGCTGCATTTTTTGTCTCGTTATGTCAAGTATTATGTCGTAAAAACGAATATTTATTGTAATGATGAACAGAAACGTCAAGATTTTTGTCGAAAATATAGCAAAATATATATTGATATTATTATTTATATTCATATAATGATATGGAGTGATAAATGATGATATTTAATATAACATGATATGTTTTATACATATATCGATATAAAGAGAGTGTGGTGTGTTATGTCATCTCTGACGAAAAGAATTATTGCGGGATTCATTGTGATCGGCTTGCTCATTCCGACTGCCTATTATGCCGAAAGGCATGACCGGGAAAAGGGGATTCAATCGGGCAAGGTCATCTCCGTGAAGGACGGGAATGGAGAGCTGGTTTCGCTGATGGGCACCGACGTTATACGGGCGTTGTCGAAGCAGCAATTTCCGGGTGACGGGCAGGCCAAGGGTCCGACCCTTCTGTATGTAATCGGGGCCTCGGGCCTGACCGGTTATTCAACCATAGAGGTGACGGGGCTGGAGGGCGAGCAGCATTTTCAGGCGGGCAGACAGGAGCTGGATGATTCGTACGTGCTTGTCAGCAATGACAGGGGTACGGTGTCGCTGGTTCAGCGTTCCTCGCCGGAGCGGGTGCTGGTTGATGAGATTAGCGTAATAAGCAAGATAAATTAGAGCGTGAGGCGGGATAACGTGGCAAAGACCAATGCGGCAATGACGGATTTGACAGAAAAAAATGATCCCCCATCCAAGGGGGCGGGCTCCGCAAAGCCGACCGGCGCGGCGGACATCACCCGGCGCTTCCTGTTCCGGCTGGGGCTGGCGGATGTCATTCGCTTTACGATGTTTGGTTCCATGGTGGCTGTCACCAACGACGTCACGCGGATTCCGATGCAGCTGCCGGGCCATACGAGCGTCTGGTGGATGGGGATTCTGATTCTGGGCAAGGGATTGATTCCGAAATTTGGCGGCGGCATCATCATGGGCGCGGTTTCGGGAGTTCTGGCGGTGCTGCTCGGTCTTGGCAAGGAAGGCATCTTTATCTTTTTCAAGTATTTCATACCGGGATTGCTGCTGGATGCGCTGGCGCCCATTTTTTTCAACAGGCTGAACAATCCATTTGTCGGAGCGATCTGCGGGGCGCTGATTAGCTTGTCGAAGCTGGCTGCGGCGCTTGCCCTCGGGGTGCTGCTGGATTTGCCCATGGGCTTCATGGCGATGGGGCTTGGCTACTCCGCGGTTACGCATATTGTTTTCGGAGGTATCGGAGGGGCGCTGGCTTCGTTCCTCGTCAAGCGGCTCAAGCCGCGGCTGACTAGCTGGGAATAAATGAATAAAGTGCATGACGGAAGGGAGCATCCTTATGGGCAGCGGGTTCATTGAAGCGGTTGACGTGTCAAGAGAAGCGAAGCTCCCCGATGAAACGCAGGTCCGTATCTTGAATAGCATCTCGTTGCGGATCGACCAGGGCGAGTATGTGGGAGTGGCGGGAAAGAACGGTTCAGGCAAAACCACTCTGGCGCGGCTGATGAACGGGCTGATCGTTCCAAGCTCAGGCACGGTGCTCATTGATGGAATGGACACGGCCAATCGTCGCGACTTACTTGAGATCAGGCGCAGAACGGGCATGATTTTTCAGAATCCGGATCATCAGATTGTAAGCTCGGTGGTGGAGGAGGATATCGCTTTCGGTCCTGAAAATCTGAACCTGTCTCCGGAAGAGGTCGCGGAGCGTACAGAGTGGGCCATGAGCATTGCCGGTGTGACAGAGCTGAGGGGGAAGGACCCGAGCCGTCTGTCCGGGGGGCAGAAGCAGCGCGTAGCCATTGCCGCCATTCTGGCGATGAAGCCCTCCCATCTTATTCTGGACGAGCCAACCTCCATGCTTGACCCGTGGGGAAGACAGGAATTCATGGAAGCTGTAAGCAGGCTGAACCGCGAACTCGGGCTGACGGTTGTGCTCATCTCCCACCATGCGGAGGAATTGCTGCAGACGGACCGGCTTATTGTGCTGGATCAAGGAGAAGTGGCGGCCGACGGGAAGACGTGGGAGGTGCTCGCGGAGTCTGCCCGTCAGGACAAATGGGGAATCGGTCTTCCGGATATCCCGTTTCTGGTTCAGGGCTTGAAGCGGCGGGGCGCGGATATTCCGGAGGGGATTATCTCGGTAGAGGGGCTGGTGGAATGGCTGTGCCGGTAATGGAGTTCGACCGGGTCTGCTTCCGGTATAGTGACGGGAATTCAGGCGGGAGCTGGGCCTTGGATCAAATCAGCTTCTCGGTGGAAAAAGGGGAGTTCATCGGCATTGTGGGAGCCAATGGCTCGGGAAAATCCACGTTGGCGCAGTTAATGAACGGCCTTCTCTGTCCGCACTCCGGACGGGTGACGGTGCTGGGCGGCGATACTTCGGACAAGCGCTGCAGGGAGCGTCTGTGGATGAAGGTGGGGCTTGTGTTCCAGCAGCCGGAGCAGCAGCTTTTTGAGGAGACGGTATTTGCCGATGTCGCTTACGGATTAAAGAATATGGGGGCAAGTCCGGCTGAAGTGTCCTCGGGTGTGCAGGCGGCGCTTCGCGCGGTAGGGCTGGAGCCTGGGGAAGTAGGGAAGCTGGCCCCGTTGGCCCTTAGCGGAGGACAGCGCCGCCGGACGGCCATAGCGGGGGTGCTGGCGATGAAGC
>NZ_ASSC01000004.1 GCF_000520735.1 Paenibacillus forsythiae T98 | reverse complement strand
AAGCCGCTCCGGCGCCGGGAACAGATGGTAACGGCGGCCCGACCGCAGGATGGACTCGCCGTAGCCTTCGGCAAGCCTCGCCTTCAGCTTGTATGCGAAGGCGAGGTTGACCTGCTGTCCAAGGATCGCCCAGCACAGAGCCTCGAACAAGTCGGGGATGCCGACTATCCGCAGGCCGCGAAAGCGTTCCGTGAGCGGACCGAGCAAAGGATCGCCCGCCGCCAGCTTATAGAACGGCCTAAGATCGCGGTCCAGATCGAACCAGTCGCGGACATAACGCGCCAGGTCTTCCAGTCCGGCATCCCCCGGACGCTCCCCTTCCAGC
>NZ_ASSC01000003.1 GCF_000520735.1 Paenibacillus forsythiae T98 | reverse complement strand
CCGATCCGGGCGAGAGGCAAGCTCGGGAACGGCGGGCAGGCTCACTGCGGCCCACTCTCCGTCCGGCGATCCCAGCAGCGCGGCCGCTTCGTCGCGCAGCCGGTAATAAATCCGGCGCAGCGCCAGATCCGCCTCCGGTCCATCCCCTGATGAAAGCCAGGCGGCAAAAAGCGTGTCCCCCTGTCTCAGCCAGTCTTCACTTCTGACCAGGCAAGGTCCCGCCGCAGTGGAACCCGGTTCGCGGACAGGCGGACGATTCTCCCGGCCTTCCGGCAGCACCAGAAATGCCGGACGCAACACGCGGGAAGAAGCAAGCAGATACTGGCTTTCCGCTCCTGCCGGTTTTTCCGCCGCCGTTCCGGATGAAAACGGATATTCTCTGAAGGTCTTTACGTTATCCTGACCAAGCTTATCCTTCATCTTCGCACCCACCTTTTCAGTTATGAGTTGTCGCCGGACGTTTCATTGCCCATGCTTGCCGCCGGCTGTTATTCTACGTCCTCTCTAATGCATACGGAGGGGAATCATGAAATATGCGGGTACGGGCCTCCCTTTGAGCAAGAGAATCGCCCTCCGAAGCCCCCTCCCCGTGTCTTGGGCAGGGAAGGGGCAGGGAGCCGCCGAACAGTAACGTCCGCATCGTTCAAGCTTAAAGAATTGCCGGATTAAAGGATACGCCCGGCGACAAGACGGCCGGGCGCTCTCAGAGACGGACATTATCAGCCGACGGTTGCTCCCTGACTGGCCGCAATGGCCTGCCGGAGATCATTCAGAATATCCTCAATCGCCTCCGTACCGATCGACAGGCGGAGCAGCTCGGGCGTTACGCCCGCAGACAGTTGTTCCTCTTCCGACAGCTGCTGATGCGTTGTGCTGGCGGGATGAATGATCAGCGACTTGGAGTCCCCGACATTCGCCAGATGCGAGAACAGCTTCACGTTCTCGATCACCCTGCGGCCCGCCTCGCTTCCCCCCTTGATGCCGAAGGTCAGAATCGCTCCCTGGCCTTTGGGCAGATACTTCTGCGCGAGCTCGTAGGATGGATGGCTCGGCAGTCCCGGATAGCTTACCCACTCCACATCTTCATGGGCTTCCAGGAATTCCGCCACCTTCTGCGCGTTCTGGCTGTGGCGCTCCACCCGCAGATGCAGCGTCTCAAGCCCTTGAAGCAGCAGCCAGGAGTTGAACGGCGAGATCGTCGCGCCAATATCGCGGAGCAGTTGAACGCGGGCCTTGATAATATAGGCGATTGGCCCTACGGCGTCGGTATAGACCAGACCGTGGTAGCTGGGGTCCGGCTCCGTCAGGCCCGGAAACTTGCCGCTGGCCTTCCAGTCGAATTTGCCGCTGTCCACGATCACTCCGCCGATAGAGGTGCCGTGGCCCCCGATGAATTTGGTGGCCGAATGGACGACGATATCCGCTCCGTGCTCAATCGGGCGGAGCAGGTAAGGACTCGGAAACGTATTGTCGACAATAAGCGGAATCCCATGCTCATGCGCGATGGCGGCAACCGCTTCAATGTCCAGCACGTCACCCCGCGGATTGCCGATGGTTTCCGCATACAGCGCTTTGGTCTTCCCGGTGATGGCGTTGCGGAAATTCTCGGGATTATCCGAATCCACGAAATGGACTTTAATGCCCAGCTTGGGCAAGGTCGTGGAGAACAGATTATAAGTGCCGCCGTACAGGCTTGCCGAGGATACAATTTCATCTCCCGCCCCGGCAATATTAAGAATGGAGAAGGTAATCGCCGAAGCGCCCGAAGCTGTCGCAAGCGCGGCCGCCCCGCTTTCCAGCGCCGCGATCCGCTGCTCGAACACATCGGTCGTCGGATTCATCAGACGCGTATAAACATTCCCGAACTCTTTTAGTCCGAACAGGTTGGCCGCATGCTCCGCATCCCGGAATCCGTAAGAAGTAGTCTGATACAGCGGAACGGCGCGGGCGAACGTAGTGGGATCGATTTGCTGCCCGGCATGGACGGCGAGCGTTTCAAACGACAGATTGGCTTGTTCTGACATAATTATTTCCTCCCATTGTTCAACTTAAAAAAACGCTATATCGCTATATAAGATGAACTTGAAAAATGACAATAGAATGAAGAAGGAACGAAGGGGAAGTTTGGAACTGTAGGAGAGATAGCGATCGCCTTTGTCTCCGGATTTCATCCGCGAAGAGCGGTTTAAATCCAAGAAATCCGGGGACAACAGCGACCGGAAGTCCAAATATTCCTCGTAGCTACGACTGATATCTAATAAAAAAGTCTTAAGTTCATCTTATATAGCAGTAAGAATTGCCCCTATTCTCTCACAAAAAATGTCATTTGAAAAGACTTATTCTTATTATTCCACTAAGAATTATCAGAAAGAATGAATTAAATTCAAAAAGGCTGCGTCCAAAGCGCTTTCCCGCTTCAGCCGCAGCCTGTTTTTGTCAAAAAATTTGTTCAATATCCGGAAATATTCCGCTCGCCTTTGGCGATGGCCACGCCCCCGCTGGTGCCGATCCGCGTCGCGCCCGCGCCGACCATAACCAGAGCGTCTTCCACGCTGCGCACGCCGCCGGAGGCTTTGACGCCGATGTCCGGCCCAACTACACTTCGCATTAACGCAATATCTTCCTTGGTTGCGCCGCCGGTGGAGAACCCGGTCGATGTCTTTACATAATCCGCTCCGGCTTCAACGGACAGCTTGCAGGCCCGGATCTTCTCCTCTTCCGTCAGCAGGCAGGTCTCAATAATGACCTTCGTCAGCGCCTTCCCGCGCGCCTCTTCCACCACGACGGAGATATCGCGCTTCACCCGTTCGTCGTTCCCGTCCTTCAGGGCGCCGATATTGATGACCATATCGATCTCTTCCGCTCCGTTCCGGATGGCGTTCACCGTTTCAAATGCCTTTGTTTCCGTCGTTGAAGCGCCCAGCGGAAAGCCGATTACCGTGCATACCTTCACCTCCGGCGTGTCCCTTAGCACGTCATAGGCAACGGAAACCCACGCAGGGTTAACGCATACGGAGGCGAATTTATAGCTCTTGGCTTCTTCCGCCAGCTTTACAATGTCTTCTTTTCGGGCATCCGCCTTAAGCAGCGTATGATCGATCATTCGGTTCAGATTGATTTCGCTCATTTGAAAGTTCCTCCAGAAGTAATAGTGACTTGTTGCACTCCCTGTAATCATACCAATTGAGTACCTTTTTGCATAGCATATGGCCGCCGATGGTCCTAGAAATAGACATTTCATCCTAAACCATCCAAACATAATATACACAGTAAAAGAACCTCCGAATCAGCTCTCGCTGCCAGAGGTTCTTTCCGGGTTGGGGCCTAAGGACCAGCTTATTTTGAGGCGGAAAGGGCATCGACGTCGATAAACGGAGTCGCCCCCCCGGTAACAGCCGGCAGCTTGCCGTCCCATTTATCGAGCGCCTTTTCCTGAACCTCGATCTGCTTCAGCTGCACCAGCTCAGGCGTCACTTCCTGCTTCTTCAGCTTGAGCGACTGGGCTTCGGCCTGCGCTTGCGCGACCTTTTGCTTCGCTTCGATCTCAACCCGCTTCAGATCGTTCTCCGCTTTCAGCGCCTGCTGCTGGGCCACCTGCTTCGCTTCAATCGATTCGTTAAACGCCTCAGAGAATTTAAAATTCACAATATTAATATCATTTACAATCAAATCGTATTTGGCAAGCCGGTTCTTCAAATGCTCGCTGATCTCGCCGGCGACAACATCGCGGCGGGTAATCAGATCCTCCGCTGGATATCTGGCCGTAACTTCCTTGACAATTTCCTGGATAGCAGGATTGATGATGACCGAATCGAAGCTTCCGCCGATGTTGTTCATCAGGTTGTACGCCGACTCCTTGTTCACGGAGAAGTTCACCGCCACATGCGTGGATACGGGCTGAAGATCCTTCGACGAAGCCGAGGTGTCGGTTTCCGCCTTGGTCACCTGCGTGTTGACCTGGATGATGGACTGGATGAAGGGTATTTTAAAATGGATGCCCGGCGACAATACATTATCGTTCAGCTTGCCGAATGTCTTGTACAGCCCCACGTGCCCGTACTCCACCGTCGAGAATGCATTTCCCCCGATCAGCAGCACAATGAGTATGGCGGCAACCGTGCTGATCACTTTTCCGGAACGAAACGACCTTTGCTTTGGATTGATTTCGGTATTCACAAACATTCCCCCTAAATAATTTACGGGAAAGCCCTTGCCGGGATATTGTGCCTGTAACTCAAATTCATTCTGCCCCGGCCTCTGCCGGCCCTCCGCTATACAAAGTATACGGCAGGCCCGCGTAAAAGGTCGCAGAGCCCGCAAGAAAAAACGGCGCGGCCCATCATTAAGCGAAGCGAGCAAGCGGTTGGTTCATACGATCCGGCGCTCCGGCGGCAAGCCCGGCATCAAAAAAGCGCAAGCTCACGGGCTGTATGCCACGCAACTTGCGCTTTCCGGTTTATGGAGCCGGTCAGCTCAGCTTCCTTTTGTTAGAAGACAGCTTCCCGGCTATCCTCCTGCTCTCGGAATTGTCGCCCTTCAGCGGGAATCCATAATTTCACACATGAAATCCAGCGCTTCTTCTTCATCCTTGCCTTTTGTGCGGATGGTGATGACAAAGCCTTTTTTGAGCGGATACAGCATCATTCCCAGCAAGCTTTTCACATCGATGACCGCATCCGGCTTGAGCAGAATAATCTCGGAAAGGTAATGTCCCGCTTTCATGGAAATACGCTTGAGGTCATCGGAGGAGAAGTCGCGGGTCAAAGTAATATCATGAACACGCATAAAGAATCCCTCCCAAGGTTGTTACTTCAAATTTTATCATTGGGAGCAGCAGCTTGAAAGGGATTTCGGGCTGCTAATCTTGACAAAATCGGGAAATCCCTCTTCGCCCAAGGCTTGAAGCCGGCATCAGCACGGAATCGTCTTAACGGCGGATTATTGCCGGTATAATCCCGACGCCTTCACTTCGTCGAAGAACGTGTTGAACTCGTCGATGTTGAGCTGCTGCGCCGCGTCGGACAGCGCTGTGGCGGGCTCAGGATGAACCTCGACCATTATGCCGTCGGCTCCCGCCGCAAGCGCCGCCTTCGCGCATGGAACGAGAATATCCTTGCGGCCCGTGGAGTGGGTCACATCAACCAGCACCGGCAGATGGCTCTCCTGCTTCAGAATCGGAACGGCGGAAATATCGAGCGTGTTGCGCGTCCATTTCTCATAGGTGCGGATACCGCGCTCAATCAGCATGACCTGCGTGTTGCCCCGGGACATAATATATTCCGCCGCATGCAGGAACTCCTCCATCGTCGCCGCAAGTCCGCGCTTGAGCAGCACCGGCTTGTTCACCTCTCCGGCAGCCTTCAGCAGCTCGAAGTTCTGCATGTTGCGGGCGCCGATTTGAATAATGTCAACATAGTCGAGCGACGGCTCGATGTGCGCCGGGTCGACGATTTCACTGATAGTCAGAAGGCCGTATTCATCCGCGGCTTCACGCAGAATGCGCAGTCCGTCCATGCCAAGCCCCTGGAAATCATAAGGCGATGTACGCGGCTTGAAAGCTCCCCCGCGCATGACGCGAACGCCCGCTTTTTGCAGCGCCGCCGCCACCGTCCGGGTCTGCTTCTCGCTCTCGATGGAGCAGGGGCCTGCCACCATCAGCGAAGCGCCCCCGCCGACCACAACATCCTGTGGAAGAAGAATAACGGTGTCTTCCTTGTGGGTCTTGCGGCTGACAAGCAGGCTCTTCTTATGCTCGGCGCTCTGCAGATCAAGCGATGCCTTGAAAATCTGCTTGAACAGCGTGCGGATTGTGCTCTCGCTGAAAGGTCCCTTGTTCTCCGCAACGAGCTTCTCCAGCATCTTTTTTTCCCGTTCAGGATCGAATTTCGGCACCCCCTGCTTCTCTTTGACAACCCCGATGTCACGCACGACCGTGGCCCGCTCCGAAATAAGCGCGAGCAGCTCGCTGTTGATCTCATCCAGCCGGTTTCTTAATTGTTCCAATTCAGCATTACTCATCATGTATTGCACTCCTTTATGTTTTATAACAACGCAAAAAGGCTCTCCGTCAAGGGACGAGGAGCCGTGGTACCACCCTAATTTAGAGCCGTCCTTAAGGACGCGCAAGCGAAGATGCGCAAGAATCAGCTCTGTCTTGACCCGGTAACGCGGGGCGCGGGACTCCCTACCCATACCCTGCAAAGGGTACTTCAGGAACCGACTACGAAGTGAACTTCGGCGCAGTCGTCTCAGAGGCAGCTCTCAGTCTTCGGCATGCCTTCCCTGTTCAGATCCGGAATTTGCGCTTACTCTCTTCGTCAACGTCTTTTACGGTATAACCAAAACCAGGCCCGGCCGGCAGCTGGTATCTGAACAACTGCGGTCCCCGAAAGGACGGCGCGGTTATTTCTTTTGGTATCTTAAAGGATATTTCCCCCTGCTGCAAGAGTCTTGATCAACGCATTAAAGCGTCGAACGATTAACCCGGCAAAATCCTGTTTTTCCAAAAAGATGTAGTACCTGTCCTTCGTGCTGAATACGAATAAGATGTATCATCCATCGACGGACGGAGGTAACGTGATCGTGGATACCTTTATCAGCTATATCATTCTTGGTCTATCGCTCTCCGCGCCTATCGGGCCCATCAACGCCGCCCAATTGGACAAAGGGTTCCGCAGCGGCTTCTGGCACGCCTGGGTTCTCGGGCTTGGCGCCATCTGTGCAGATATTCTATATATGCTGCTTGTCTACTTCGGCGTCATTCATCTGCTGGAATCCCCTTATATCAAGGCTTTTCTGTGGCTCTTCGGCTTTCTCGTCCTGATTTACACCGGCATCGAGAGCATCAGGGACGCCGGGCGTATTTCATTCTCCGGGCCAAGGCGGGAAGCTGACTCGCTCGGCAAATCCCTGCTTTCCGGATTTCTGATGTCGCTGCTTAATCCGCTGTCCATCCTGTTCTGGCTGGGCATTTACGGCTCCGTGCTGGCCAAGGCGTCCGAAGAATATCCCATGCGGCAGCTCCTTCTTTACAGCGGCGGCATCGTCCTGGGGATTCTGCTCTGGGACTTCAGTATGGCCGGCACCGCCAGTTTTTTTCGAAAATTCCTGACGAACCGTGTACTGAAACGTCTGTCCATATTGTCCGGACTGTCGCTGGTCGGCTTCGGTCTGTACTTCGGGCTGGAGCGGCCAAGCTGCTCTTTCACCACTAAAAGCGTACAGGTCCGCAAGAAACCGGCTTGTTCAAAACCGCGATTTACGCAGACGAATTCCCTTGATGCGAAAGCTGCCGCCCGAATTTCCGGCCTGGGCAACCTTCACTGACGTCTTCGCTGCATCGGCTTCCCCCGGCTTCCCTCTCCGGCCGCCCCGCACATGCTGGACAATTGCGTCGCATCCGGCAATCAGCGCTGCGAGCAGCAGACTGATGAACAAGCCGGGCCGGCTCTCATGGTGAAATACCGTTCCGGTCACAGCGGCGATTATCAAGATCAGCCCGCACCAGCGTTTGACGCCGCTGAGCTTGGCGGGCTTCAGCAGCCTGGCGGAAGACAGCAAAATAAACGACCAATTGTAGAGCAGCATCAACCCGGCAGCCGTGGTGATATATTCATACACTTTTCCCGGCATCAAGAGGGACATGACTACGGTCGCCCCAAGACCCGCCGCAATCAGCCCGAGCGCAGGCAGCGGATATTTGTCCTTCAGCTTCCGTGAGAATATCCCCGGGGCGTCTCCTTCCTGCGCGAGCGTGATCATCATGGATGTAACGGCATACAGCGAGGCGGTCATCGTCGAGAACCCGGCAACAATCAGCACTCCGTTAAAGACATGGGGAACAAAGGCCAAATGGTCGCTGCCAAGAGCCAGCACAAACGGGCTTTCCTTCGGATTGAATCTGGATTGCGGCACCATCGTAACGGCCAACGCGATCGACAGGGCATACACCGCCGCCAGCGTCAGCAGCATAATCTTTCCCGCTTTGGGCGCTTCCTCGGGCTTGCGGAGCCGGTAAGACATGATCCCCAGCACCTCAATGCCTCCATAGGCGTAAAAGGCAAAAATAAAGGACGACCAAAGTCCCAATCCGCCTTTTGAAAAAAACTCTTCGGCCGCGAGCGGCACATTCGGCTTAAACCGCCCGCCATCGATCCATCCCGCAAGCAGTGAGGCCGCAATGATCAGAAACATGAGAATCGCGGCCATTTTGATGACGGCCAGCACATTCTCAACCTTGTCAAACCCCTTGTTTCCAAAAAAGACGATAATCAGGCTCAGCACACCGAATCCCGCTGCGAAAATCCACATCGGAACAGAGGGAAACCAGAACCTTGAGAAGATGGACAAGGCCGTTAGCTGGCTGCCCATAATGAGCAGCTCCGAGCACCAGTAGACATATCCGCTTCCGAACCCCGCCCATCCCCCGAACGCCTTCTGCGCATAGGAACGGAAGGAGCCCTGCTCCGGGTGATCCGCCGTCATCCGGGCCAGCGCGTCAAAGACAACGTAGGTGCCCGCTGCGGCCAAGAGGTAAGCGATCAGGACAGCCGGGCCGCCAATCATAATCGCCAGACCCGATCCCAAAAAATATCCCGTTCCAATCGTTCCCGCAACTCCCAGCAAAGACAGCTGCCACCACTTGAGCTTCCCGCTATCCTTCGAAACCGATTGTTCTCCCATAGTTCCATCCTCGCTTAAAGTCATTTTCATGCTTCTGTTAGCATGCCTGCTTTGCGCTTTTTGATGTATATGCAAAGGAATTTAAAAGCAAAAGGGCGATTCTGTGTGTACATTTTCGGGGCCACTGGTTATAATAATTGTACAGCGCAGCTAAATGCGACTGTTGAAAAATACGTGAATGGCATCATCAACATCGGCACTTCGCGTACCGCGCCGGGCGGCACCTCTTCATTTCAGCTAATTGTGCAATGAAGGGTGTAAAATAATAAAGGCGTTTATAACGCTGCAATAACGTCAGCAATAAAGGCGTTCTTGTCTAGGTGCCATCCCGCAGGGAGAATGTCTCTGCCGTTGCCGAAACATATCATCATGAAACGACCTTGAGCGCATCAAGGTCGTTTCTCATTTTAGGGGAAAATAACTTGTCTCTTACTGTAGCAGATTTGCTCACCATAAATTATATACCCAGCCCTGAAGAGCTTTCGCTACAAACGATTGCTGCTTTCTACGAACAATACTTGATGAATCGGCAGTTTCGCTTTCACATCAAGCATAGGACTCAAGAAATAAGGGTTCGGTTCGAAGACGGGGCTTTATGCCACTTACTCGGAATTCATCATTTTATACCTGGACAAGCGGGCAAATCCATTCAGGGACATCATAGTTTGAAAAATGGAACTATTACGTTTGAATCGTTGAAGAAAATAAGTTCTGGACAATTCGAAAAGGATAAACAACGCCTTTTAGCTTTCCCGCTTATTTATCAAATCGTCAAAGCGCCAACATTTCTGGAACTTGATCCAAGATATGATGAAATACGCGCAAACTGGGAAGTGTATAATCGATTTGGAAAAGTATTTGTCCAACTGAAGTTGCGGCAGACGAAAAACACAATTTTTTATGCGCCTATATCCGTTCTTATTCGCAACCAACTCCCAGCCAGGAAACGGATCGGCGTAAAGATGGTTGAGGAACTTCCATTGAACGAGGGTTGGATGTAACATTCAAGCAAGCTCCAGGTTAAAGCCGCTTATCGAAAGCGGCTTTTTCATGCATCACCACAAATTTAAATGGACCCTCTTAAAGCCTTTCTCCATGCAAAATTACCTACTCAGAATATATAAAAATTTTCAAGTAAAATTTCGATAAACAGAATGGTATACTTACATAGCATAGGTCTATCAGCCTACTACATGGGGTTGTGAGGTGTTATTTATGAAATATACAGGAAGGATTGCGACCATTGGCATTTTTCTTGTGATGCACAGCTTCTATCTCCTTTACGACGCGCTTGGCGGTGGAAGCATCACGATGCCGGAATGGTTGGGATATCCCCTATTTACGGTGATATGCTATTGGGCGGGGCTTCAGTTCGACCGGGCCGTCTTTCATTCCGAGAGGGACCCATTGACCGGACTCTATAACCGAAGAAATACGGAGGCTCGAATTACCAGAATGATGGCGGCCGCGGACCGCGCCGGGCATAAAGTATTTGTCCTTGCCATCGACTGCGACAACTTCAAGTGGATCAATGATACGCTGAATCATCAGACCGGCGACACGGTGCTTATTGAAATCAGCAAGATTTTGCTGCAGGAGAGCAACAAACGGACAATAGCCGTCCGCTGGGGAGGAGATGAGTTTCTGCTGTGCGGACTGTGCTCCAGCCCATCCGAGGTGGAAGAGATCAAGCTCCGGATCAAGAACGGGATCACCCGTCTATCCGGCAAGATGAATCTGCCGGTCAATATCTCTATCGGTTCCGCCATATATCCCGACGATGACAACGCTCTATCGATGCTGATTACGCTCGCCGACCGCAATATGTACAATCAGAAAAAATCATAGGCATGACACTCTATATTTATGGGCCTGTCTCACAATCTGAACAACCAGTCCCCTGCCCCACTTTGATGCGGAGCAAGGGACTTTTCAGGATTTTATGTTTGGGGGATGTCCTTTTGGGGCCCCCCCGTTTTAGATCCGGCTGCCGGCTGTATTCATCGGCTCTCCGTCCTGTCTCATACCGGAAAAGCTGCCGGGCCTACGCCAGATTGCTCCCTGTTCCTTTCAGCAACCCCGGGCACCGCCGCCTCATGATCCGGAGCGGGCCCTTTTCCCCAGAGCGTCTGTTGCATAAATGATAGTTCAAGCCCGGCTAAACCTGTCCCTCTCTTTCGGCAAGCAGTCCTTGCACGATTTCCGTAAAGGCTCTCACCCGAATAGGCTTGGTTATATATCCGGCGAATCCCGCCTGCCGCGCCTTCGCAATATCCGATAATTGGGCAAATGCGCTAATCGCCAGAACCGGGATCTGATGGGTATTCTCCTCCCGGCGCAAGCATGCAAGCGTCTCATATCCGTTCAAACCCGGAAGACCGATGTCAAGAATGATAAGATCCGGCCGCTGCCGCTCAGCCATTTCAAGTCCCCGCTCGCCCGTTTCGGCTTCAAGAAGCATGACGAAAGGCAGGTTTTTTTTGAATAGATGATGCATCAGCGCCATATTGAGCGGATTATCCTCCACATACAGAACCTTCTGCATATGTTCTCCCATCGTTGACCCCCTAATAGCTCCCACTATATCAAGACTGCCGCAAAAATGAAAAAGCCGAAGAAAGGGGGACTCCCCCCCTTCCCTCGGCTTATGTTCGGCTCATTTGCATGTCCGACCCATTTCTGCCTTAACCATATATTAGTTGAACGTATATGCGATGACACTCTTATCTTTGGTGAAATCCCAGTCCACGTAGATATCGGCCAATTCCTTGCCAAGCAACGGCGCGATGGTGGTCGTCTCCAAATAACGCTTCTCCATCTTCCGCTTGGTCGTCTTAAGCGTATTCTCGTAGCCCAGATCAATCAGTTCTTTCTCCAGCGGAATCATTATGCCCTCCCGCTTGATAATCAGCGTTCTGGGATTGATCCACCAGGAAGTCGTAATATCAGGAAATCTCTGAACCTTGCTGCTTACTTCGTTAATCTGATTATGGACTTCATCCTGCTTGGCGTATTTATCAGTGAACGCTTCGCCGCCCTTGATCAGAGCCACAATCATTCCTGAAGCATTATGTATACCCCAATCATAAAAAAGCTCACTGATCTCAATCTCCAGCTGATCTTTTAAATAAGAGGACAATTCGGGCAGAAGGGATTTCATCAGCAGCTCGCGCGTATAGCGAAAGGCCTGCTCCTCCTCCTTACTCAGCAAAAAACGTTCCACCGGTCCTATAAAATTGCGAATATGCAGCGCTATACATTGTTTCGCGATAGAAGCGTGCACGGATTCAGGCCCTCTTCCGAACCTTTCCCGAAGCAATCTTCCCGTATAACTGGAAAGCTGGCCCGCCAGGTCAATAGTGCTCATTCATTTTCCTCCAGCATCAATTTCTCAAGTTCTTGGTAGCCCTGGGGAGGCGCCTGCTGAAAAAAATGGTTCGCTAACTAAGTATAATATCTTCTGCTCGCTTCGTATATAGAAAAATGCGCCTGATTTCCAGGCGGTGCGCCCGGCTGCCGAAAAACCTGTTCTTTCGCTAAAATGCGCGCATATTCGCCCCCGCAAAAGGAAAGACCGGTCATTTCCGGCCTGTTCCTGTCAATTTATCATACCCGGTTTCGCTTCATTTGATTTTCCCCGAAATTGAATCTCTCCGCCGATTCCGGATAAAGCCGCTGCTGATCTCCTGCCTCCTTCGCTTCGCCGCACCCGGCGGCCGTTTGATCCGGTGAAGGTCTTGAATCATGGCCCAGGATGCTGCCGCCCACATCTTCAAGCAGCGTGAACGCCCCGTCAAATCCGGCGTACCCTTTCGTCAGCACGATTCTGTCCGCTACCGGAAACGATACAGGCACAAATGGAATCCCCTTCCGTTTCGCGGCGCGGCGCTCAATCGAGCTTCCGAGCAGCAGCTCGATATCCCCGGCGAGCAGCAGCTCCTCAATAATCTTCGCGTCGCTCTCAAATACAAGCTTCGCTTCCGAATCCGGGTGCCATTCCTTCCACTGACGGACCATCGAATCCCTAACCTGCTCCGGAAGATCGTCGGTAACGATAATCAGGGCCGGCAGCAGACCGAGCGGATCGGTCAGAAAGCGGGCCGGTCCGAGTACGGCTGCGCTGTCGCCAACCAGGGCGAACTTTTTCTGAAAGCCATACTTGTAGTAGGCATCCAGAAACTGCAAAATATAGTACCTCTCACCGTTCTCCTTGCGGGCAATCCAGGACTCGACCTTCTCTTCCTCCAGATCAAGCTGCTTCCCGATGCATCTCAACAGCTCACCGGTCTGCTGCGCGCCTACCGGATACCCGTCAAAGTGAACATAGGGAATGCCCGCGTTGCTTTCCAGCCATTCACAGACCTCCAGACTGTGCGCGGAGAACGAGACATTCAGCGCCGCGTTAAGAATGGTCGTCCACTCCTGCGCGTCCGCGTCCGGGCCAAACAGCACATTCGCGTTCGCGCCGATCCCCTTCAGGCTATCCTTAAGCCCCTTCAGATTTCCGCGCCAGAACACATCCTGCTCGGGAATAATGCCAAGCAGATTCACAAGCCGGCCATTCTTCTCGATTGGCCCCTTCTCTCCGGGCGTGAGGGTAAGCTTGTCGAACTGGCGCAGCAGGCCCGTCAGCGCGGCTGTATAACCGTTATGAAGGCTTCCCTTAAAGCCGGGAGTGCTGATGTAGACGGCTTTGTACTGCTGCTCCTGCAACTCTTTGGTCATCGCCGGCACATCGTCCCCGACAAGCTCGGGCGTACAGCCTGTCAGCACGACGTAGAAGTCGCCGTCCTTGATCTTTACCGTATTTTTAAGCTGCTCTCTGAGTCTGGAGCTTCCGCCGAACACGACCTGTCTTTCCAGAAAATTGGTTGACGGAATACCGAGGCCGCCCGTGTAGCCGGAACCGCCGTTTCCGCTCAGGCTGCTGACTCCGGCATACTGCTGGACGCCGCAGCCCGAGGTGGAATGGATGATCGGCACAGCGCCTTCAATCGACTTGATCGTCTGGACCGCTCCATGCAGCATACAGCTGTTCCGGTTTCCCGCCGTCGTCGTTCCCATCCTATTTCACCTCCTGCTTGATATGCCAGCTCGCGCTCTTGCTCAGCCAGCCCGCCCGGTACGAGGAGCCGCCGGCGCTTAAATAGCGGCTGAGCGACGGGTTGCGCAGCGCCTTGGCAAACAGCGGGGCGAGCGCCCGGGCGCCCCCGAAGCCATACAAATCCACGGAGTCCACAGCGACTGCGGAGATCCCGGCTCTTGCCGCCCATACGGCGGCTTCTCCCCGCCCGATATACAGGCCGGGCTTTAATTTCCCCAGTGCGTTGATCTTCTCGAATGGCTGTCCCGGCTGAATGTACACCTGCGGATTACTCCGCCCGGCCCACTCCCTGAGTCTTAAGACATGCGAGCTGTCGGCATGGGTCACACTCAGCGCCGCAACTTCTCCTCCCAGCTCTTCCACAAAGTCGGCTATGCCGAACGCCTGCTCCGGAGGAAGGTCGATGAAGACGGAGACTCCGTTCAGCCGCAGCCCCTCCAAGGCCC
>NZ_ASSC01000002.1 GCF_000520735.1 Paenibacillus forsythiae T98 | reverse complement strand
CGGCAGGCCGCCGGCTGCGCCAGACCGGGTTCCCCCTCCGTCCCCGGAGGCAAAAGAAGCCGCAATCCCGCTGCGCCGAAGCCGCCGCTCCCTGCCCTCGGGCGTCAAAGCATGATATACACCGGACTCATCGTTCATATTCAACCTCCCGCTGCGCTCCCTTCAAAAAAAAGCAAAAAAAGGAGGGCATCCGCCCTCTACGCCGCCGCCCCCGGCACATATAATGGAACATATCCGCTTTTTTGCGGCGGCGCATCGCCCTTACAGCTCATCATCCAGCGCGTCGGGGTCGAGATCCTCATAATCGAAGCCTTCGGCTTCAAAGTCGTAATCCTTGTCTTCAGGATCGCTGTCCCGGTCGCTGACATAGATGCGAAGCTTGGTTTCTGCCACCAGCTCGGCCTCGAATTCGCGCTCGACCCGGATCGTTACGCTGCCTCCGCCCGGAGCTACCCCCGCTTCCACACAGTTGGGTTCCTGCGTTGCCTCCGCAGAGACCTCTACGGTCGAAGCCCGGTGCTTCGGGTCGAGGTAAGAGAGCGAAATCGGCTCCACATAGGAAACCGTCTCTTTCGCCACCTCGGTCTGCTTGTTCTTGTCGTACGAGTACCAGATGTTGATATCGTAAGTGCCGATTACCTCGATTCCGTTCCCGGCGGCAACCGCTTCGTATTGGTGGTTGATGATCCAAGCCCCCAGAATACTAGTCGGATGATGTGGCGGAGTCACGGTATGGGTTACGGTGGAGAACTTACGACCCTTGCCGCAAATTGCTTTCGTAATGATCTCCCTTGTTTGGCGTTTATGGCCTAATGACATCTTTGAACCTCCTCCATACAATCATTCACTATCAAGTGTATGCAGGGCAAAGGCCCAGAGTGACAACTATTTTTGGATAAGTTGACGATTTTGATAAATGAGCGCAGACTCCCGTTTTCGGCGTTTTTCCCGTGTTTTGCGCCAAAACAAGAGACGGCCGCCTCCCATAAAGGGAAGCAAAGCCGTCTCTTTCGTTTTTTCAGAAAATAGAAAATAAAGGATAAAGAAAGGCGCTAACGTCTTCCGGCCGCCGAAGTCTGGCGAAGCATCTGCTGCCCGACGATCGGCGCCTTGTACTGCTTGGCTATCTTGAGATACAGCGTCAGCTCCCGGCAGAGCTGGAGAATGGCCGAGCGGACTTCAAATTCCACACGCGTCGACGGCAGCCTCATTCCCTGGAACTCCTGCTCCAGCGAGTTCAGCAGCTTCTCCGTTCTGCCCGTGTACTGTTCATTCAGCACGTCGTTGCTCAATTGCTCGAACAATTCGGCGACCATTTCGCCATGCGGCAAATGATGATATACCTGGGAGAGCAGCTGGATCATATTCTGAATCGATTCAAGCTGCTCCTTGCGCATGTAAAAATAGACGTTCCACGCCTCATCCGGATGAATGACACGGTTCTCCATCTCCCTGGCCGCGGCCGTCAGGCCGCGCTGAACCGCGCTGCCCGCCTGGATCAGCTCCTTGCCGTCCCATATGTACTGCGGATCATGCAGCGTGCTCGAAATTTGCTTGAAAATAATCGAGAACAGCCCGTCCACCTCTCTGCGTATCCCGTACATCATTTCATCGCTCTTTGGCATGTAGATCAGATTGACGAGTCCGGCCGACCCGAGTCCAATCGCCAGCAGCTCCACCTGCTGGATCAGCACCTCCAGGCTCAGCTCGGCTTGTCCAAACACGCGAAAGACGATGACGGAGCTTGTGACAATCCCTTCCCTGAAGCCTGCGCGTACGATCAGCGGAAAGCTGAACAGAACAAAGAGTCCCAGCACCCAGTAATGAAAACCGAGCAGCCAGAACAGCGCCCAGCCAACCAACAGACCGACCAGTGAGGCGAAAAAACGAGCCGTGATCGTCCGCACGCTTCTTTTCCGGGTAACCTCAACCCCGAGAATGGCCAGCAGCCCGGCGCCCTGAGCATTTGGAATGCCTACAGCCGCAGCCAGCAAAACAGACAGCAGCGTCGCCGCCGCCGTCTTCACTACGCGAAACCCCATGAAATTCCCCCGCTTTAACTATTTTGCTCCGAAGCCCAGGCGCATGTGGCTCAGCCGCACCTGGCTCGAATACTTCAGCTTGCCGATACGTTTCATGGTACTTGATTTTCTGAAAACGCACAACACTTTCAAGGGGCGCGTCACCGCCGGGACAAGAGCGCCTTCTCCATGTATACGACCAGCTGGTACATGGCGGTGGCGACAAAAGCGATAATCAACAGGCTGGACATGACAAGCGTGAAATTAAAGACCTGGAACCCGTATATGATGAGATAGCCGAGTCCGGATTTCGCGACCAGAAACTCGCCGACAATGACGCCCACCCAGGACATGCCGACATTCACCTTCAGCGTGGAGACGATGGCCGGGAACGAGGACGGAAGGATGACCTTGAAAAATACCTGTGTCCGGTTCGCCCCGAACGACCTGACCACCTTGACCAGATTGGGGTCAACCCCGCAAAAGCTGTTGTACACGACCAGCGTCGTGACAATAATCGTAATGGACAGCGTCGTGACCACGATCGCCGTGAATCCGGCGCCGAACATGACAATAAAGATCGGGCCGAGCGCCACCTTCGGCATGCTGTTGAACACAACCATGTAAGGATCAAGCACCGCCGACAAAAAGGGCGACCACCAGATCGCAACAGCCAGCAGTGTGCCGAGAAGCGTGCCAAGCACAAATCCGGCGGCAGTCTCCCCTACGGTAACGCCCAAATGCTGCCACAGACTGCCGTCAGCCATATTGGTATAGATCTGCCAAAACACTTTGGACGGATAGCTGAACAGCAGCCGGTCGATCCAGCCCAGTCTGGCGGCGGCCTCCCACAGCGCGAACATCAGCACGAGAAGGATGCCCTGGACGGCGAGCACAGCCCTTCCCCGGAGCCG
>NZ_ASSC01000001.1 GCF_000520735.1 Paenibacillus forsythiae T98 | reverse complement strand
AGCAGGGGGACGTTTCGACGCTTGCGATCAAGCTGGACGGCGAGGCGCTGAAACGGCTAACCGGCGATAAAGCGGCCGACCTGCAGGTCAAGGTTAGCGGGAAGGAAGACGTTGTGTTAAACGGCTTGTCGGCAGCGGACTGGAACAGGCTCTTTCAGGGAGGCAGCCGCCTCACCGTCAGCACGCCCGAGCTGATCGTGCCGCTGTCTGCGCTTTCACTCGAAGATTCCATTGAAGGTCTGGGCGGCAATGTGCGGGCGGAGGACATCGAAGTACGCTTGTCTATAGAACGCGGCAAGGCGGCGTCTGAAACCGGAAAGAC